>JAQVWR010000086.1 GCA_028709605.1 Proteiniphilum sp. | reverse complement strand
CAATACTTATTATGGACAAAAGAACTTTCATCCTTTTCATGATTCTCGGCGGCCTGCTCTCGTTCTCCGGAATGAAAGCAGAGAAGTACATTCCACCCCATCACCCTGCCATCCACTATTCCGGGCGTGTCGACAGGAGCAACCAAGACACCGTTCGCTTCGACTGGCACCCTTCCTGCAAGGAACAGCCGCAGATGGCAGCACCGGGCAGTACGCATATCCAGTCTCCGGATGTCCTGATTGTCGGAGGCGGGACAAGCGGCGTAAGCGCCGGAATATCGTCGGCACGAGCGGGCGTACAAACGATGATTCTCGAAGAATCAGATTGGCTGGGAGGAATGCTCACAAGCGCAGGGGTAAGTGCCATCGACGGGAATTACAACCTGCCGAGCGGCTTTTGGGGAGAGTTTAAAGATTCTTTAACAAGCTATTACGGCAACGCAGAAGCATTGAAAACCGGATGGGTGAGCCATGTACAATTTGAACCGTCGGTTGGCAACAGCATCCTGCAACAGATCACGGCCCACGAGAAAAACCTGACCGTTCACTTCAAAAGCAAACTGAAGTCCATCAAAAAAGGAAACGGGCAATGGACGGTTCTCATTGAAACACCCGGAAGCACACTCACCCTCCATCCCAAAATTATAATAGACGCTACCGAATTGGGCGATATAGCCCTCCAATGCGGCGTGAGATATGATGTTGGCATGGAAAGCCGGGGAAAAACCAGGGAGGATGTTGCACCTGAAAAAGCCAACGATGTGATTCAGGATCTAACCTATGTGGCTATACTGAAAGATTACGGCAAAGATGTAACTATTCCGCAGCCTGCAGGCTACAACCCGCACGAATTCGCCTGCTCATGCGAAAACCCGCTTTGTGAAAACCCCAATCCGCTAAACACCTTATGGGCAAAAGACAAAATGATCACGTATGGCAAACTGCCGAATAACAAGTATATGATCAACTGGCCCATAGAAGGAAACGATTATTACGCGAACTTAATCGACAAAAACGAGATGGAGCGCGAGGAAGTCCTGAGAAAAGCCAAAAACCACACACTCTGCTTTCTCTATTTCATCCAAAAAGAATTGGGGATGAACACTCTCGGGCTTGCAGACGATGAGTTCCCGACAGAAGACAAACTGCCTTGGATCCCCTATTATCGCGAGTCGTTACGCATTCACGGCTTGGTACGATTCACACTCAACCATATTCTGTCGCCTTACACACAACCCGACAAATTGTATCGAACCTGCATTGCGGTAGGCGATTATCCGGTAGATCATCATCATGGCAAGTATCCCGCATGGGAAACGTTGCCCCATTTGCACTTTCCCTCCATTCCTTCTTACGGACTGCCATTAGGAGTCATGATTCCTCAGGATATGAATGGACTGATTGTCGCCGAGAAGTCAATTTCCGTTTCCAATATCGTGAACGGTACAACACGACTGCAACCGGTTGTCATGCAAATCGGGCAGGCAGCCGGCATATTGGCGGCACTGGCCGTGAAAAACAACACGAATATCGAAAATGTCTCTGTGCGAGAGGTTCAGCGAATTCTATTGTCACAGGGCAACTATCTTTTGCCCTTCCTTGACGTCGAAAAAGGAAATCCGTTTTTTCTGCCCTTACAACGAATCGGCGTTACCGGGATTTTGCAGGGCACCGGAAAAAATGAAGGCTGGGCAAACCAGACCTGGTTCAGAATGAATGACCCAGTCTTATGGTCTGAACTCAGCGGTTTGAAAGATGTATATCCTACGATCAACATTCCGGATACGGATATTCCTCTCTCCCTAAATGAGCTGCTTACGCTGATACACGAAATAGAAAAAATGGAAAAACGCCCCGTTAAAAAAGAGTTAACCATCAGGGCAAAAGAGATATATGCCACATTCGGGTTCCCGGACTTCGATATTAACAGTCAGCTTACCCGTGTCAAAGCAGCCGTACTGATCGACCAAATCTTACATCCGTTTGAAAAGGAAGTGGATATAAGGGGACACTACAGAAACTAAACCGGATGATTGACACTTTTCAACCTTTGTATTTTATTAATTTATTTTTTAATAACCGCTTGTCTAATTAAATGATTTTTATTTACTTTGTGTGAATATTAAATTCATATCATTCACGTGTGCCTCATTACGCACGTCAATGATTACTAATGGAAAGAAAATGATTGACTTAAAAAACCTCTCTCTGCAATACAGAGATGAGTTACTGGAAAATGTAATCCCGTTCTGGCTAAACCACTCTCAGGACAAAAAGTTTGGCGGCTATTTTACCTGTCTCGACCGGCAGGGAAACGTCTATGATACCGATAAGTTCATATGGCTGCAGGGACGCCAGGTCTGGATGTTCTCCATGTTATACAACAACGTGGAAAAACGCCGGGAATGGCTCGATTGTGCCATTCAGGGCGGTGAGTTTCTGAAAAAATATGGCCACGACGGAAATCTAAACTGGTATTTCTCTCTGACCCGCGAAGGGAAACCGATTATTGAGCCCTATAATATTTTCTCTTATACGTTTGCCACAATGGCTTTCGGGCAACTGAGCAAAGCCACGGGAAACGCTGAGTATGCAGAGATTGCAAAAAAAACATTCGATATCGTCCTTTCGAAAAGAAACAACCCAAAAGGGAAATGGAATAAAGCATATCCGGGAACGAGAAACCTGAAATCGTTCGCCCTGCCGATGATCCTTTGCAATCTGGCATTAGAGATTGAGCACCTGCTCGACAAAGAGTTTCTGGAACAAACCATCGAAGAGTGCATTCACGAGGTGATGGAAGTCTTTTTACGCCCCGAGCTGGGCGGGCTGATCGTAGAAAACGTAAACGAAGACGGATCACTCTCAGACACCTTCGACGGCCGACTCATGAATCCGGGACACACCATCGAGGCTATGTGGTTTATCATGGACCTGGGCAAACGAATGAACCGGCCGGAACTAATTGAAAAAGCCGTGGAGACCACGCTCAAAACACTCGAATACGGCTGGGACAAAACACACGGCGGCATCTTCTATTTTATGGACCGGAAAGGATTTCCTCCCCAGCAACTCGAGTGGGATCAGAAACTGTGGTGGGTACATATCGAGACACTGATCTCTCTGCTGAAAGGGGTGCAACTGACCGGATCAGAAGAATGCCTTACCTGGTTTGAAAAGGTACATGCTTACACCTGGAGCCATTTCAAGGATCCCGAATACCCCGAATGGTGGGGTTATCTGAACCGACAGGGAGAGGTGTTGCTGGACCTGAAGGGCGGAAAATGGAAAGGGTGCTTTCATGTGCCCAGAGGGCTCTATCAGTGCTGGCAAATCATGGAACGTATCCATATAGGGAAAATAGGCAGCAAAGCTGTAATTTTCTCAGAAAAGTCAAAATAACTCGTCCATAAAAGAATGGTTAAGCAATGAGAAACATGAAGGGAATCACCGCGCCGGCCATGGTGCTGATTTTGGTTCTGTCAACCCTGGCAGTCTGTTCGAGCGGGAACAGCATCAACCACGAAGAGGAAGAATTGATCTTTAAAGAGAAGGATCCGGTATTTCCCCAAAAACAATATCACGAAGTACCGAAGCACCTTGCCCTGATTTACGACGGCGGTGCACACCGCAGCATCCGATGGAACGCAGAACATTTTGCCCCTTATGTATCCACCCGAATCAACGGAGCGGAAAAGTGGTTATTCGACGGTTTTTTATTTCTGGAAATCAAAGACGGGCAAGGACGTGGCTTTGCGTCCGGCTATGAAAAGCTGCCGGCAAGAAAAATTGAATGGGAAAATCTTCTTCACAATTACTTCAGAGAGGGCAATGCGATTCATGCATTGAATAAACAGATCGGAAGTATACGAAAAGAAGGCAGCAACAAGGAATTCACGAAAAGAAAAATTGTGATAAGCCTACCGGAGCCTATCCCCGGACAAATCGACTGGGGGATGGCAGAGGGACGCCCTCTCCGCTTTTCCAATCAAAAGGACCGGCTGGAAGCATGTAAGTGGTATATCAATTATGCCGAAAAGCTTTTTCAGAGTGCAAATTTCGAGAATGTGGAGCTCGTCGGATTTTACTGGCTGGCAGAAGAAGCGACCAACAGCAGAGACCTTGCGAAGGATGTGGCCAACTACGTTTACAGCAAGCAATATGATTTTTACTGGATTCCTTACTTCAACTCCGACGGATATGCCGAATGGGAAAAACTGGGCTTTAATGTAGTATATTACCAACCCAACTATTTTTTCAATGAGAGTGTGCCTTACGAAAGATTACAGGAAACCTGTAACAGGGCCCGGAAATTTCGGATGAGCCTGGAAA
Organism: Proteiniphilum sp.; assembly: GCA_028709605.1. Lineage (GTDB taxonomy): Bacteria > Bacteroidota > Bacteroidia > Bacteroidales > Dysgonomonadaceae > Proteiniphilum. The sequence goes on along the minus strand of JAQVWR010000086.1, from coordinate 3,123 downwards.
TTGAATTTGATGAAAGAGCACTGAAAAATAATAAAGATTGGGGTTATCGCCTGAGGGATTATTTGGATGTCTTTGAGCAGAACGGCGTGTTCGACTCATTAAAAGTTGCTTATTATCAGGGAGGAGACGCATTTTATCGGTTATCGCAATCAAAAGAACAGGCTGATATCGACCTGCATCAAAGATTGGTTGAAATCATCACAAGATGATCAATATAACTATGAGATTGTAAGAAAGATCTCGGAAGCATTTTCGAGAACATTCTCAGTTCAGTCAGAAACAGGATGAAGGAACCATGGACATTATTTGCCCACATGCGTATGATTCAGGTGAATTACAAATAATTCTCTTGAATAATGGCGATCAGTGAGAGCAGAGAAAAGGTTTGCTTTTGATATGCCGGACACAGCAATAGGCTGATTTTAACAAATAATAATTAATAATTTTAACTAAATGAGAGACCAACCATTGTTAATTTAAAAACAAAATGAATCTTATGAAAAGAATGAAAAAAACACTTCTTCAGCAGAAATGTAAAAAAACGCTATCCTTTTTGAGTTTTTTCATATTTCTGATCTGCAGTACGAATACGTACGCGCAAAACATTGTCAGAGGTACCGTGAAAGATTCAAAAGGCGAAAGCCTGATCGGTGTGAACGTGATGGTGAAAGGTACCCGTCAAGGTACGGTTACCGACGGGAATGGAGATTTTCAACTTACGGTTAATGATTCAAAGGCCGTAGTTGAATTTTCTTATGTGGGATTCAAAACCCGGGAAGTTCCACTGAACGGCAGGAGCTTCTTAGATATCCAATTACTGGAAGATACGGAGCTCTTGGAAGAGGTCGTCGTAGTGGGCTACGGCACACAAAAGAAAATGCATGTAACCGGTTCTGTGGCACAAGTCGATGCCAAAGATATTATCAGCGCCCCTTCCGGGAACCTGACAAATGCATTGGTCGGAAAACTCCCGGGATTGGTAGCCACACAGAAGTCGGGACAACCCGGAGCCGACGGTTCCAGCTTGCTTATCCGGGGTGTATCAACCTTAGGAAATGCTTCCCCGATGATTATTGTAGACGACGTACAACGTTCCTTTACCAATTTGGATCCGAACGAAATTGAGAGCATCACGATCTTAAAAGACGCTTCTGCCGCTGCAGTATACGGAATGCAGGGGGCAGGCGGAGTGATTTTGGTAAAGACGAAAAGAGGAAGTTTGCAAAAACCGCAAATCACTTATACCGGAAAAGTTTCGTATAACCAAAACACTAATTATCCCAAATTTTTGAATGGCCCCGACTTTATTAAATACTATAATAAAGCATTAGAGATGGACGGCAAAGACCCGCTCTTTACTGAAGAGGTCTATAATAAAGTATTGAACGGTGATCCGGAGGGAAAATATGCCAATACCGACTGGTTTGATGCATTAATGAAAGACGGCGCCTCTTCTACCCATCATAACATTTCCGTGAACGGAGGAAACGAAACAGCCAAATACTTCATTTCTCTGGGGTATTTCGATCAGGGAGGCATTGTAGATAAGTTTGCATTTAAGCGATATAACCTGCGTTCAAATATTGATGTGAATTTAAGTAATAATTTCAAATTAGGACTCGACCTGGGTGCCCGCCAGGAAAATCGCAAAGCGGGATATTATTCGGTATCGAATCAGGCATGGAATAACCCCATCAACCTAGCTCAGCGCATGATGCCCATCACTCCCACAGAATACGACGGCCTGCCTGTGGCGGCCAATATTGATGAATCGGCAAAATTCAATCCCATGGCTTTCAACAACCAGACAGGATACAGTAACTCCATCATGAATGTGCTGATATCATCGCTCTCCCTATCGTGGGATGTGCCATTCGTCAAGGGACTGAATGTAAAATTGAAAACCTCTTACGACAAAGATTACACCACTTCCAAATCGTGGAGGGAACAATTCCTGATGAACAGCTACAATGCCAAAACGGAAGAATATGAAATCGTGGAGTCCAATCATGGCGACCCCAAAGAGCCTGTTCTGAGAAACGCTTCTGCACAAGGACAACGGCTTACGGTTCAGCCCTCCGTCAACTACAATCAGACGTTCGGCAAACACACTATTTCGGCATTACTCTTATACGAGCAATCGTCTTACAAATCTGAAAATTTAGGGGCAACCGTACAGGGGTTTGACCTGACAACCCTACATGAGATCAATTTCGGAAAAGATATTTTAAACGGTAAAAAGGGAGATGCTATCAGCGGAGGAAGCTATAAATTTAACCGTGCCGGCTACGTGGGGCGTGTAAATTATAGTTATGCCGATAAATATCTGGCGGAATTAGTTACCCGTTACGACGGATCGGTGCGTTTTCCTCCCGAAAACAGATGGGGTTTCTTCCCTGCTGCTTCCTTCGGGTGGAGATTATCAGAAGAACCGTTTTTCGCAGGGTATAAGGACAAAATCGAGAACTTCAAATTGAGGGCATCAACCGGGCTGTTAGGCAACGACCGCATTGGCGACTTCCAATACCTGAACTTAATGAACCCCAATCCACCTACCTTATATATTGGGGACAAAGAATATATCTCCATCTACACAGCCGGGAATGTAAACAGAGATATTACCTGGGAAAAAACAGCCACCTATAACGTTGGCTTCGACTTTATGCTGAGTCGGGGTATCTTCGGGATGGAATTTGACTGCTTTTACAAATTAACCAATGATATTTTGATTCCGAGTTCGGGCACCTATCCCTGGTCGTTGGGAGGAAACCACCCCAGTACGATCAACGGCGGAAAAGTGAGCAACAAAGGTTTTGAGGTGGTATTGACCCATCAAAACAAAGTGGGCGATGTTCATTACAATGTAAGAGGAAATCTGAGTTGGTCGCGAAATAAAGTGTTGAGGATGAATGAAAGTCCCAATGTCCCCGATTATCAGAAACGTACCGGACGCAAAATGGGAGAAAAGATGGGCTTCATTACCGATGGATTGTATCAGTCCGATGAAGCAATCACCAATAGCGCTACTTTGGGTCATTTAAGCAAAGATCAAATCCGTCCCGGAGATATTCGCTATAGAGATTTAAATAAGGATGGCAAAATAGACAAAGCACAAGATTACAC
>JAQVWR010000022.1:24132-30439 GCA_028709605.1 Proteiniphilum sp. | reverse complement strand
ATATGAAGATTCATGAATACCAGGCAAAGGAGATGTTTGCCGCCTACGGGATTCCGGTAGACCAGAGCATCATCTGCCGCTCGGTGGAAGATGCCGTAAAGGCATACGAGCAACTGGATGTACGGAAGGTGATTGTCAAAGCGCAGGTGCATACCGGCGGCAGGGGCAAGGCGGGCGGCGTGAAGCTGGCAAACGGCGAAGCGGAGCTGCGCAGGCATGCCGCCGCTATCCTGGGGATGGATATCAAAGGGTTCCCTGTGGACCGCATCCTGGTGGGCCAGGCGGTACACATCGACAAGGAGTATTATGTCAGCTACGCGATTGACCGACGCAGCAAGTCGGCCATCCTGATGCTGAGCCGCGAAGGCGGTATGGAAATCGAAGAAGTAGCCCACACCACACCGGAGAAGATCCACAAGTTCGTGATCGACCCTTCCATCGGGGTACCCGACTACCTGGCACGAGAAGCGGCCTTCACGCTGTTCGACGATATCGCCTCGGTGCGCCGGGCGGCAGTCATCTTTCAGAAGCTCTACAAGCTCTTCGTGGAGAGCGATGCCTCGCTGGCGGAGATCAACCCGCTGGTGCTCACCCAAGAGGGAGAGATCATGGCGATCGATGCGAAGATGACCTTCGACGATAACGCCCTCTACCGCCACCCGAAGATCGCGGCACTCAACGAGCCTACCGAAGAGGAGAAGAAGGAGCAGAGCGCCAAGGACAAGGGGTTCAGCTACGTGCAGTTAGTCGGCGAGATCGGCTGCATGGTGAACGGCGCCGGCCTGGCGATGGCCACCATGGACATGATTAGGCTCTACGGCGGTCATCCTGCCAACTTCCTCGATATCGGCGGCAGCTCCAACCCCACCAAGGTGATCGAGGCGATGAAGCTGCTGCTGGATGACAAGCACGTGAAGGTGGTGCTGATCAACATTTTTGGGGGCATCACCCGCTGCGACGATGTCGCCAGCGGCCTGCTGGAGGCACTCCGTCAGATCAAAACCGAGGTGCCCATCGTGATCCGCCTGACCGGCACCAACGAGAAAGAGGGGCGTGCCCTGCTGCAGGGCACCCGCCTGCATGTAGCCGAAACCATGGGCGAAGCCACGCAGCAGGCAGTGACATTATCGGAACAATCACCAGACGCAAAAAATCACACCCTATGAGCATACTGATCGATAAGACAAGCCGGCTGATCGTACAGGGCATCACCGGCCGCGACGGGCGGTTCCACGCCTCCAGGATGAAAGCATACGGCACCCACGTGGTGGGGGGCACCTCACCCGGCAAGGGAGGTGAGCTGGCCGACGGCATCCCGGTGTTCAACACGGTGCGGGAAGCGGTGTGGAAGACCGCTGCTGACACGTCGGTGATCTTCGTGCCGGCACCCCTGGCAAAGGATGCAATGATGGAGGCAGCCGACGCCGGCATCAAGCTGGTGGTCTGCATCACCGAAGGGGTCCCCACACTCGACGTGGTGGAGGCCTACAGCTACATCCGGCGCAAGGGAGCCCATCTGATCGGGCCCAACTGTCCGGGACTGATCTCACCGGGAAGGAGCCTGGTGGGGATCATGCCCACGATGATCTTCAGGGAGGGCAGCACGGGCGTGATCAGCCGCAGCGGCACGCTCACCTATGAGGTGGTCTACAACCTTACAGAGAAGGGCTTGGGGCAATCGACCGCCGTGGGCGTGGGCGGCGACCCGGTGGTGGGCCTTTACTACCGGGAACTGCTGGAGATGTTCGAGAACGATCCCGGGACCGACGCCATCGCGCTGATCGGCGAGATCGGCGGCGACGCGGAGGAACGGGCAGCCGAATATATCCGGGATCATGTGACCAAGCCGGTGACAGCCTTCATCGCCGGGCAACAAGCCCCTCCCGGCAAGCAGATGGGGCATGCCGGCGCCATCATCTCCAGCGGGTCGGGCACCGCCGCCGAGAAGATCGCCGCCTTCGAGGCGGTGGGTGTGCCGGTGGCCCGGGAGCCGGGGCAGATTCCCGAGCTGCTCAGGAGCAGGAGATAAATTCCACAGGTGGGTCCCCCTATTCCATCTGCGTTTTTTGAAATTCTCTGCGTTTTTTGATGACAATAATACGTAAAAAGACAACCACTCACGGGTTAATTCCATATATTTGCAGCACATTGAGGGTTAACGAACAAAAGGCTATATGACAACGAGGAGAGATTTTATGAAGCAAGTAGCGATTGGCACAGCCGCCATATCGGTAGGAGGAGTCCTGCCGGGTTTCAGTGCGAAGAGCTACAGGAATATTGTCGGTGCCAACGACAAGATCAGGATGGGCGCCGTGGGCGTCAATGCAAGAGGTAACGCCCTGGCAGGCGGATTTGCCCGTGAAAAAAACTGTGAGATCGCCTATGTGTGCGATGTAGACAAGAGAGCCATCGCCAAATGCATCACCAACGTGGAGAAGATCGGCGGCAACAGAGCGATCGGCGAGAAAGACATCCGCAAGCTGTTGGAGTTCAAAGACCTGGACGCAGTAATCATTGCCACTCCCGAACACTGGCATGCTCCGGCCGCCCTGATGGCGATGAAGGCAGGCAAACATATCTATTTAGAAAAACCCACCAGCCACAATCCTGCCGAAAATGAGATCCTGCTGGAAGCAGTGAAGAAATACAAGGTGGTTGCAGCCACCGGGATGCAGCGCAGATCATGGCCGAATATAGCCCGTGCGATCCGCGACATACAAGACGGAGCCATCGGTGATGTGCATTACGGCAAATGCTGGTATGCCAACAATCGCTCCTCTATCGGCGTGGGCAAACCGACGGCTATTCCTGACTGGCTGGACTGGGAGCTGTGGCAGGGCCCTGCTCCCCGTGTAGAGGCATACAAGGATAACTTCCTGCACTATAACTGGCACTGGTTCTACAACTGGGGAACCGGTGAAGCAGGTAACAACGGTGTGCATTTCATTGACATCATACGCTGGGGGATGGGGCTGTCCTATCCCACCGGCGTAAGTTCCACCGGCGGCAGATACACCTACGCGGATGACTGGGAATTTCCGGATACACAAGTGATCAACTTTGAGTTCGACAACAACAAAATGATCACCTGGGAAGGCAGAAGCTGCAACGCACGGACTATTGAGGACGCCACCGTAGGCGCCGTATTTTACGGGACGAAGGGTTCTCTGGCAATTGACGGAGGCAATTCCTATAAGATCTATGATCAACAGAACAAAGCCGTGAAAAATATCACCAGTGATATGGGATTCACGGAAGGAGACATCACCAACCCGACCCAGCAGCTTGACCATTACCATTTTGCCAACTTTCTGGACGGCATTCGCAAGAGTACTACACTGAACGCGGACATCAGCGTGGGCTGCATCAGTTCCACACTGGCGCAGCTGGGGAATATTGCACAGCGCACGAAGAGCACTTTCCGTACCAATCCTGAAAACGGGAGGATCCTGAATAATAAGGCAGCCTCTAAACTGTGGAGCAGAAAGTATCAGAAAGGCTGGGAAATGGAACTGTAATCATTGCCGCTGCTCAGCAGCGATCTCTGTCGCGGCACCGTTCTCTCTGCGGGCACAGCGACATCAGCCTGTTTTCGGGGATACACCACAGGATGTTTCCATCGGTTTGCATCAACGACTAAAATTTCCAGGGCTCCCTGTACTCATAGGAGAGATAGTTGTTCGCCTCACTGCAATTGGTAAAACGTTCCTTCAGTCCGTCCCATTCGAGCCGTTTGCGGGTCTGCATAGCAATGGTTCCCAGGTGGGCAAGTGTGGTGGAGCGATGTCCGGTTTCAAGCGTGGCCGCAGGTTGCTCACGCGACTTCACACAATCCAGAAAGTTACGGATATGGCTGGTGGTACTGTCTATATAAGTTTCACCGACAGCCGGATTGTCTCTCTTCAGCTCATATTCCTCAGGCTGCATCAACTCTTTCCATGTCTGGAACTGACCCGCTATAGCCGGAACGATCTTGTAGTCGTTCTCGCCCGCGTAAAGTGTCCCCTGTGTACCGCGCAGCTCTAAGAACCCGTAGGGGATGAGTGAGCCGCTGCTCGCCTCCAGGATGGTGACTGTCACCAGTATGCCGGATCCGAACTCGTAGGTCACATGCAGGGTGTCGGGGATGGTACGGTCATCATCGATCACAAACTTACCCCCATGGGCACTGACGGCTGTAGGCGCCTCTTCAGCAATCAGCCAGCGGATCAGGTCGAGGTAATGGATGCCGTTGTTGGAGATCTGGTTGGCATAATCCTCCCACCAGCGGAACAGATAGGGGGCAATATTGTACTGATAGGGCCTGTATGCCCTGGGACCGAGCCACATGTCCCAGTCGAAATCTCTCGGGGGATTCTCAGCCTTCTGTTTACCGATCCCGTTCGGGAACATATCGCTCACATGGCAAGCCTGGGCAAAGGTGATTTTTCCGATTTTGCCTCCGGAAATTTCGCCTGCCAGCTTCTGAAAAATAGGAGCCGAGCGGCGGTTCAGGCCCACCGAGACAATCTGTTTGCTCTTTTTTCCGATCTCCACCATTTTTCGGCCTTCGGCAATCGTCTTGGACAATGGTTTCTCCACATACACATCCTTGCCGGCCCGTATCGAATCAATGGTCTGCAGAGCGTGCCAGTGATCAGGGGTGGAGATGCATACCGCATCGATGGTTTTATCTTCCAGCAATTTCCGGTAATCGGTGAACTGCTTCACACTTTTGGGAAAATTCTCACCCATGCGGGGAATCCTCCCAATCTCCTTAATATAACGAGGATCGACCTGAGTATAATCGCGCGTGATATAAGGCTTATACACATCACACAGGGCAGCCACCTCACAGTCGGGTTGTGCCATAAAGCCGTGCAGCAGCTCACTACCCCGGTTACCTACGCCGATGAATCCGGTACGCACACGATCATTGGATCCCCTGATCCTGTTATAGCGGTCCACCATAGGAAAACCTTTCTGGCCAATGGTTACCCCGGCAATGGCCAGGGAGGACTGCTTTAAAAATACTCGTCTGGTTTTTTTGTTTTCCATACCTGATGTGATGATTTATGATTGGTGAATGAACATCTCTTCATAGTGGGGTATGGGATCAAAAATACCCCCTCCCTGCGCAAAAAACTGCTTTGTGGTATGGTAGAACCCCTGTTCCACCTTCCGCCACCTTTCATGGTAAAAAGGTGTATGCTGTTCCATGGAATTCCAGTTAACATAATTCTGGTGTCCGTTGCTTTCCATTAGTCCGATGTGCCCTATTCCCGGGAAAGGCTTCAGACGGGCAGCGACGTTCTTGTTCCACTCCACCAGCACCGGATTCACCGTCAGGTCGGCACAGAAGCAGGGCACCGAGCGATCGGCGGCCGCCTGAGCGATCTTCAGGGTCATGCTCAGTGTCTTGGCGATAGGCTTGAGCGCCACGGCTCTGTACCCCATCTCTATCCGCTCAATGGTATCGGTAGCGGTATGTGCTGTTTCATCGGCAGCCAGACGTACCGGTATGTCGGTGACATCCATCTGCAGACTTTCGGGAAACGGCTCCTCTACAATGGTGATCTGATCGAAGGCCCCGATCTTACGGGCATGATCCAGGAATCGCATCAAAGCCTCTTTGGTCTCATAGCGTCCGTTGGCATCAAAGTAGTAGGGCAGTTTACCCGACTCGGTGTAGGGAGTCCGAAAATCTTTCAATACATGATGAATCCCGGTAAAGCGATCCATATCTTTTTGCAGCATCTCCGCCTGCGTACCTGGTTGGCCGATCTTGATCTTCATGAAAAAATAGCCTTTTTCCGCCTCAGCACAGATTTCAGAGGGCTTGGCATTATAAGAGATCAGTGGGATCGCTGCCACTTTCTCATGTTTTTCCGAGAAAGTGGATTGAAAACCCTCGGGAATGAGTTGATCGAAGTTGCGTATATGGTTTTCTTTGGCATACAGCAGCCAGAGGGCATTGTCGACCGATACCAGTGCGTTCAGGGCAAATGTCTTGCGCAGCGCAGGGTAATCGGTAATTCTGACGCCATACCGGTAAATCTCCTCATAGAGCGGGTCGATCAGCTCCATGGGGGAGGTGAAAGATATGTTGCGCAGGAGCTGCAGAGCTTTCCCGGTAAGCAGATACATCAGCGCATTGCCACCGCTCTCGGTATAGGAAGAGAAGATGCCGGCATCGGACCACAATACGCTTTGGGTTCCCAGTCCGATGGCATGACTCCCCGACGCAGCCCTGAGATAGCTTACCGACTGCCAAAGTTCGGACAGATAGCCGCCCTTAAAGCCGAAGGGAGTACGCAGGGGTTCCCGC
>JAQVWR010000022.1:0-24032 GCA_028709605.1 Proteiniphilum sp. | reverse complement strand
GTTCCCGCAATTCTCACCTCAAAAAACGTCGAAGATGATCCGTTGACTCAGCCCGAGGAACCCGGTGGCCGCCATCCGTCGCATTTCTACGGCATGAATCGGGTGGGTCCGCCGGTTGTGGGGCCTATTTTGTTATTTTACTCCGAATGCCTCCAGTATCCATGCATATGTCTTCTCCACCTGCTCCGGATAGATCTCATGTCTGCCATCCGGAATCACATGCAGCCGTTTGGGGGCTTGAATGACATGATAGGCGGAGTAGAACGATGTGGGAGGGGTGGTCTCATCGTTAAACCCCCAGCTGTAGAAACCGGGAACAGCGATGAACCGTGCAAAATTGACCACATCGTAGTAGGCCAGCGTATGGATCACCTCACTCTTCTCATACAGGGTTCTGTTCTCCGGGCCAAAGAAATGGGGCCATCCGCCGGCACGGTCGTGCAGGTAACCGGTGAAATCACACATGGCGGGACAGAGGGCCACCAGCCTTTTGATTCTTTGATCGAGAGCCGTCGTGATGATGGAGAGTGCGCCACCCTGGCTGGATCCCCAGGCAGCGAGATGTTCCCCGTCGAACTGAGGCAGAGAACAGATCAGATCAACCCCTCTCAGACAACCGGAGATCACCCTCCTGTAATAATAGGCATACTTGTCGTGTGTTCCAAAGAACATGTAGTTGGGAAGGGTGGTCAGCGCCAGCTGGTCGTAGAAGGATCCCTCCATGTTTGCGGGATAAGGATGGATATAGAGATCCAGCGTGATAACCTCCTTGTCGGCAATATGACTATTGCCGCCCATGGGGCGAATGCCGGCCCCCGGGAAACGGATCACCGCCGGATAGCGTCCTTTCTTACGGGGCAGAGTGAGTATGCCGTAGGAGCGGTTCTTGGGCTCAAAATTCTGATAGGAGACATGGTAATAGAGCGTTTGTTCGGTGCTTTTGGCCTCTATCGGCGTCATAGCCAGGTCAAGAGGGACCTCCTTATGCAGGCACTGGAGCTCTTGCCAGAACTGACGAAAGTCGGCCGGCAGGGAGGTGGTCGGTTCAATCGCTTCGGGTTCAAAGGCAGCAGTAGCTATCTCCGAATGCATCTCATCGCCGCAGGTGACGGTGACCTTACACCTGAGGAATCCCGGGCGGGTCATCGTACCCCCGTCAATCCGGAGCGTTGCTTCCTTCGTGGTGCTCTTCCCCTGGAAGAGTGGAGGCATTTTTTCAGGAGCTACCTCGTATTGCACGGTATAGGTTTTGCCGGCGGGTACTTTTTCCACGATAGTAACCAGAAAACGGGCCTCTTCCCCCAGCCGGTAGGTCCAATCGGGGTGATGCGGCGTTACTTTCACCGCAAATGCGTCCGCTGCTGACACACTCGCCGGAAAGGACAGCAGAAGCAACAGGCTAAAAAGCCAACGTACACAATCAATTTTATTTCTCATAGATATCCTCTGTTCAATTCTCATTTTGTTGATAAAAACCATTCGAAGAAGGCGTAGACAATTTCATTCGATTCCCGGGTAGGTGAATGATGCGGGCGATTGCTCATCGCCACTCTGTTTTGATAACCCAGGAGACGATTGACGGCAATGGCATGATTCAGCGGAATCCATCTTTCTACCGGATCGGAAGAACCGCCAGAGACAAGAAACGGCCTGGGAGCCATCAGGGCATGAAGCTCATGCAGATCCAGCCCCTCTTTTCTCAATTGGGGATACAAACCTTTTCCGGAACCTCCTTTCGGATCCCAGGTTCCATTCCAAGGTGGCTGATAATAACCGAGATACCAGGGCTCCCAATAGTTCACATTGGATCCTTTAGTCTCGTCGAAAACGATCCCGGGATCAATCCAGGCGGCTGCTGCAAACTTGTCGTAGAGGCAGGATGCAAACATGGCCCATTTTCCGCCATATGAGTGCCCCACAATGCCAATTCTTGTAGTATCCACCTCATTCACCTTGGCCAGCGCCTCCCAGGCATTTGCGGCAGCGTAGGCAAGGGCCGCGAGGGGTTGCATCTGTGCATTTTCCCGGTTGGGATAATAGATGGAGTAAGTTTTATTTTCGGTCGTTTCTGTAGTTCCGATGGAAAGGGCTACAAAACCTCGTTTCACCAACTGATAAGCAAAATCCTGCAAGGAAGAGCCACCGATCCCGGCGGCTGTCTCAGGTTCATAAAACACCGTAATGACTGCCGGTTTGCTCCCTTTCTTGTCGGGAATCAACAGATATCCCTCCGTCTGCTCATTCGGTGTCCAGTAAAACCGCACTTTGTGTTGGGTAAAATCTTCTCTTTGCGTAGAAGAAAGCACCTCAAACGCCTGATCCCGTATCACTTCAGGCCAGGGTCCCATCCTCTCCATCCATCGGTCACGAATCTCCTTACGGCGTTTTTGCCAATCTTCCTTCGTTTCAACTTTATCTCCGTTGTAAAACCGCAGTGGCGAGCGGTAATCACCCATTTGATTTTCCAAACGGGCAGGAGGGGTGAAATAATTTGCAATATTGCTCCAAGCCCTGTTTTTGGTCTCATAATAATGGTAGAAAGACTGACTCGACAGTTTACCGGGTACCCATATGACAAATCCGAATAGAATATACAGTTTGATATGCTGCATGTGCATAGGTTTATAATGATTGACTCTCCCATGCATGGGAGAGCACAACTGCATGAAACGAGAGCAAAGGACATTCATTTTTGTACACTGCGCGGGAGGCTATTGGCTCCAATCATTTATTCATTACCTGTAAAAACATTCTTATTCACGCACGCTATTTAGCATTTCGTTTCCATAAAGATCCGAAAAGAGCACATACCAGGCGAATCACCCACAACAGAAGATACAGGCAGAGAGTGATGGTTACCACATAACCCATCTGGGTGAATGCTTCCACCCAGGGTGTGTGGTATAGGATGATTGCCGTAATATTCATCAAGAAAGCAATGCCAAAACAGATCAACAACCAGGTCAGCTCTTTTTTTACTCTTTTTGCACTAATAATTATCTCTTTCATCATTCAAACTTCATATAGGGGATTTTATACTCATCGGGGAAATCGATTTTTCGTTGCTCCTCCATCGCCTGATTTCCGAGCAGACACAGCATCGTAGCACAATACGCCTCTTCAACGATATCCTTTCCTTTTTCGCCGGTGATACAGGCCTGGCAGAATGCGGAAAGAATCTCGTCCGATCCGTCTTTCACGGCGCCAATCATCGAAAGGCCATCGTTAATATGATACTTTCCTTCGACAATATAATGCGGTTTGTATGCTTTTTGGGTCTCCGGGCGCCAGCTGGAACCCGCTGCCGGCACAGCAGCAAACACCTTATTCCCGATCTGGCTCAGCAACTGTTCAATGCCACTGTTAGCGGAGGCATCCTCCCCTTCCAGAAAGTACATCCCCGTGGCAAGATTCATTGTTCCCTTACTCCCGAGCACCTGATCTTCCATTCCGTTGTACTTGTTGGATATCAGCGATTCATACGTGATCTTCACGCCGTTGCCATAGCGATAGGTGAGGCTGACACTGTCATACACTTCCCGTCCGTCTTTCCAGTGCACGATGTCGCCCAGACCTACGACCGACCGGGGAATACGGTGCATAGCCCAGTTGCAAACCTCCAGCTGATGAGATGCCAGTTCGGTCATGAGCCCGGCCGACGACTGGCGGTAGAGCCTCCAGTTGATCTGTCGCTCCAAAGCGGCGGAGGGTACCGGGCGCCGCCAGTCGTGGTTTCTGAACCAGTGGCACCGCAAGCCTACCACATCGCCTATCAGGCCCGAATGGATCATCTGCATCCCCTTGATATACTTCTCATCGAACAGGCGCTGCATGCAGAAGTAAAGCACCTTGTCCGTTTTCCGGCTGGCGTCGTATATGGCCTTGCACTGATCCATGGTGAGCGCCATCGATTTTTCACAGAAGACGTGCTTGCCCGCAGAGAGGGCGTCGATCACCATCGGAGCGTGCCAGTTGAGCGGTGTGGCAATGACCACCCCGTCAATATCGGGCGACTCGAGCATCTTCCGGTAATCGGTATATTTTTTTGCTTTGGGGCAAAGCCTGGCAGCCTCTTTCAGGTTGGGAGCGTAAATATCACAAAGGGCCACGATCTCCGCATGCTTCATTGGCAAGAGATTATGGATGTGATATTGCCCCCTGGATCCGGTACCGATCAAGGCGATGCGAGCCTTCTCGCTTTGGATCTCTTTTGCTTTCTCAGGCGTAAATGATTGGAGCCAAGGGGTCGTTGCCAGCAATGCAGCGCCCCCCGAGAGATAGCCCAGATCTTTGATAAATTGTCGCAGCCCTAAGTCCGTCTGTTTTTCTGTTTTTTTTGACATATCAGTGTTGTAAATCAAATTCTTTCCATTGAATGACCTGAAACCTTTTCATCATTTTCTCCTTCTGACCGCTGCCGGCAGCCATCATTGCGGTGGTGAGCACCTCCGCATCGAGCGGATCGTCGCATTCGACACAGATCATTTTTTGGTCCGTGTTCTTTTCACCATTGAGCGGATTGACAATATGTCCCGTGTAATCAGGGGTATTCCCGGAAGTGGAGAGCGCCGTATTCATCAGGGCAAACTCCCCAACCGGCTCCCCGTGTCGATAGGGATTGCCAATGCTTACGCTCCAGGAGTTGCCGTAGGGATGATGCCCCAGGCCATAGATAGCACTGTTGCCAAAATCAATAAAAGCGTGCTCCGCTCCGCAGGTTTTCAGTATCTCCAGCAACCGTTTCATGGCATAGCCTTTGGCATAACCGCCCAGGTCGAGGCTCAGTTCCGGGTGAAGAAAGGATATGGCCTGCCTCTCCGGCTGCAGATCCAGTGCGGAAAAATCTCTCAGCGTGATGTCAAACAGTCCGGCCGTACGGTCGTGATATCTCCGGCAGTCCAGCAGGATCTTCCACATCTCATCCGAGACCCTCACCGCTCCGGAGCATGCCTTTTGATTGATCCGTGACACCTCACTGGCGGGATCGAACCGGTTGAGCATATTGCCGAGCCGTTCCAGCTCACGGATGATCCTGTCCCAAACCGATACCGAGAGCTCCCTGCCTTTACCGATAAGGACAAGGTCGAACCTTGTCCCCATGATATGGGTCAGCGATCCGTGAAACATGGAGGATGCTTCGTAATATGTAAAAGAGGAGTTGCTCATCTACTCAGACTGGGCGATCTCCCGTGCTTTGGTCGTGATGTAATACTTGGCAATGGTGTTGGGCACCTCCCATTCCGGCATGTTGCGGTTGACCAGGCAGCTGAAATAGGACTCGGCCACATTTTTGAAATGCGACTCGTGGGCGGTTCTGTGCTCAGCAGGGATATTGATGAGATATTCCCCCTGATCGGATGTAAGCATATAAGAAACATATGGATACGACAATTGAATTTTTGCGATTGCTTTTTGCAGGTTTGCTTCAAATGTTTTTTTACTGACCCCTTTTGCCGCTTGCACATACAACTGCTTCACGAACGATTGATCCTTGTTCTGAATGGTTTTCAGAATAGCTTTTGTGCCGTTTAGAGTGGAGAACGATGCATCACCGCCACCTTCCGGTGCCTGATAGTTCCAGATCACCTTTATTTCCACCGCGTGGCCCTTCACCTCAAAATGAATCGACCCATTGGCATATACGTTCAAAACAGCGTGATCGATATATTTCCGGAGATAATCGGGGAAGGCGGTTTCACCGGTTGATTTTGTAAACTGCTGTAATGATATTTCTGTCGGCCAGTGCGTGGATGATATCTCTCCGATATCATTTTTGTAATCAATCGCCTGATCCGGGAAGCATTTCCAAAACAACAAATCGATCAGGTGAGTAGTCACATCGGCAATGCCTTCTCCCTGTTGTTCCACGTCGTAATACCATCCCGGGCGCAGCAAAGGGACACCGGAGACCTCCTTGTAAAAATGATGAATACTCTCCA
This sequence comes from Proteiniphilum sp., assembly GCA_028709605.1. GTDB lineage: Bacteria > Bacteroidota > Bacteroidia > Bacteroidales > Dysgonomonadaceae > Proteiniphilum. The sequence continues at coordinate 18,093 of JAQVWR010000022.1, read as the reverse complement.
TATAAGCAGCCGGTTGATCCGGTGTACCGGCAATCAGTTCTCCAAAGAAGTCCGGATCATGGATCAATTCCCTCTCCACCCGGTTGAGCAGGTCGTACCGCTCAGTCATCATATCATAGAGCAGCACATGATTCGTTTCTGCGATAGCATATGCATCCTCCAGTAGGGCGAAATCAGCCTGACTGATTGCCATCGGCTTGTCGGACAAGACATTCAATCCCGCGCTGACCGCTTTATGAATCAATTCGGTTTTATCTCTGTTATTGCCGGCAAGCACCACGACATTTCCTTTTTTGTCGGCCACCATCTTATCCACGAAGTCAGCACCGGTATAGATGACCTCCTTCCAGCTCGCAGGGTTCTCTGTCCTGCTGTTCAATGATTCTATTGCAGAAAGATATTGACGCAATCCCGCATCATCAGGGGACAAAGCATAGACGAAAACCGAATCACTCACTTGAGGAAGGGGGTTTTTTTGAAGCAGGCTGGCGTGAAAATGCCCCGGTGCGAGCACGATCAGTTTTATTTCGCCCTCTTTACCGGTAAACCCGTTGCGATTACCCTCCCCTCGCCCCTTGGGTTGTGTACAGGATAAGAAAAGTAACCCCATCGTAATTGCCAACCAGCCGTTTTTCATTTTTTCCCTTATTTGAATTCCTGCAGTAACTGTTTCGCTTCTTTCAATCCCTGGCGATAAGTATCCTCCATCAGGATGATTTTCCCGTCATTCCGCTTGCTTTCGTTGGAAGCTTCCATAAAGGTGAATATTTCCAGCGTTTCTTCTTCTGAAACCGGAGCAACACGGGTTTTAAAAAAATTCAATATTTCCTGTAAGAGCACTTCGTATCCCTGATAAGGGCCGACCGGTTCGGTTCCTTTATCGGTGAAGGCTGTTCCTCCGTAAGCACCCTGTCCCGTCCGGCAACCTCTGAATGTACCGATTCTTCCGTCACTCCATAGCCCGGCCACTACATCCGTACCTTCTGCCGACATGCGATTTACGGCAACGCATCCGGTTCCCATGATCGTGAAAAGCGTTTCTACACCGTGAATGCCGTACCATCCAAAATCGGGATGTGTTTTCTCCCGTTTTGCGGGTGAGTAGCAATCCGCTCCTATAATCTTTCCGTATTCACCTTTGCGTAATTTCTGATTTTGAGGGACAAACCGCAATGCAGAGGAGGAAAAAATGGGAACATGATAGTCTCTGGCCAATTGATAGATTGCGATCGATTGCGCCAGCGTAGCGCCCAGCGGTTTATCTATAAACATAATTTTTCCTGATTTAAAGACCTCGTAAGCCTGTTCCAGATGGAGGGTTCCGTCGTTCGTTTCCAGCATCACGCAATCGACCTTCTTCAACAGCGCGGCGATTGACGGAACAATCTCAACCCCCATCTCTTTTACCTGATCGATGTATCCCGGAATACGGTCATAACTCGATTGAATCGTTTGCGACCCGTAAGGATAGGCGGCTACAATTTGAAAGTCCCTGTACTCCTCTTTTTTCTCTTCCGCATTCAACAATTTGGTAAAAGCGATGGAATGGGAAGTATCCAATCCGATGATACCGATTTTAATCTGTGCCTGAGCAAGACAGAAAAAACCGGACAATATCGTGCATAAGAATAATTTTGTTTTCATTTGATCTGATGTGTTTATGGATGAATAGGCATGGTGCGTAACTCACATCCATCATTTCCCGCGTGTCACCAATGGCGTTACGCATTCACAAGGATACGATTCAGCAGGTGATCATCGTGTGAGTTACAAACATACATATTTTTTGGTTCTCTGAATAATATTTATCGCTGATTCAACAGGGACGCACTGTCTTCATCGATATAGAGGATTGCACCCTTTTTGGTTCTGAGGATGGTTGCCGGGCACTTTTCACCGATTTCATCGTTCAGGGTATGGTAAACCGCTTCCGCTTTGTTTTTGGCAGGAACCATACAAAACATGTGAGCGGCTTTCAACAATGCCGGAATGGTTACCGTTACGGCATGTGTTGGTACGAGATCCAACCTATCGAACAACTTCTCATTCACTTGCTGCTGACGGCATGCGGTCTCAAGTTCCACCACTTTCACCCGCTTCGGATCATTAAAATCGGCTACAGGAGGATCGTTGAAAGCGATATGACCGTTTTCACCGATGCCCAGGCAGACAATATCCACCGGATACCGGCACAACAATTCAGCATACCGGTCACATTCAGCAACGGGGTCCTCCGCCAGGCCATTGATGTAATGCACACTTTTAAAGGGTACTGGATCAAACAGCCGATTTCGCAGGAAATTGCCAAATCCCTGAGGCGCCTCTTTTTCCAAACCGATGTATTCATCCATGTGAAAGGCATTGATTCGGTCCCACTGAATTCTATCATCAGCGATTAATTCCTTCATGAAATCACTTTGTGAGGGTGCAGCGGCAAAGATCATATTGATTTCATCTTTCTCTCTGAGAAGTTTTTGAATGGTTTCCGAAACATTTCTGGCTGCTTCTTTGCCCATTGCTTCTCTGGTTGTGAAGATTTTCACTTCCAACATTCCTTTTGTGAATGTAGTTACATCCGTGTTAATTTCCGTATACGACATTTCCTTCGACGATTGTGTGTGAAACATTTATATTGTCATCAAATATTACTAAATCTGCATCTTTTCCTTTTTCGATGGACCCTTTTTGCGCATCGATCCCCAAGATGCGTGCCGGGGTCAGCGTCATCATTCTCACCGCTTCTACCAAAGGCACCTCAGCTACCTGAACCATTGTCCTGACCAGGCGATCGGTGGTGGCAACACTCCCGGCGAAAGCAGTGCGATCGGGCAGCTTGGCTACACCATCTTCGATGATCACCTTTTGACCGTGCAGCAGGCTGCCCAGGACGGACTCCCCGTCGGGCATCCCCGCACCGCGCATGGAGTCGGTGCAGAGGGCTGTTCTGTCGGGCCCTTTGAATTTATAGACGAACTGCAACAGCGATTTAGGCAGATGCACCCCGTCGGCGATGATCTCCACATCCATCCCATCGATCAGATAGGCTGCCTCCACCACGCCGGCATACCGGTAAGCATTTCTCCGGGTGATGGTAGACATACCGGAGTAGAGGTGAGTCGTCAGCGAGAATCCGGCATCGTATGCCTCCAGCACCTCTTCGTACGTTGCATCGGAATGAGCCACCGCGGGGAGGATAGCATGCTCCCGGAGTACTTTGCCGAACGCCAAGGCTCCCGGCAACTCCGGTGCTAAACTCCAACGGACGATGTCGTCCGACGCAGCCAGAATGGCGTTGTATTCATCGGGTTCCGGGTTTCTGAGATACTTGGGGTCTTGTGCTCCCCGCTGATTGTACGAAAAATAGGGACCTTCAAGATGAAGGCCGAGCAATTTTGCGCCTCTGCTGTTGCGCTTCACCGCTTCTTTGTAGATGGTAAAAGTCTTAAACAGCTCCTCGGCAGTACTGGTGAGGGTTGTCGGCAGCAGTGCCGTGGTGCCGTATCTTGCATGCGTTTCCGCAGCACCCAGGTAAGCCTCTACCGTCCCGTCCATAAAGTCGTGACCGCCTCCGCCATGGGTATGGATATCAATAAACCCGGATGCAAGATAGCTGTTTGTTGCATCGATCACCACATCCTTGTGAAGGGGAGTAAACGCGTTCTTGCGGACAATCTCGGCAATCTTGCCGTTCTCTGCCACAACCGTCAGGTTCTCCTCTATCTTATCCGGAAAAATAACTTTTCCATTTGTAATAATTAATCGATTGTTCATCAGATGATACGTTTTTTTCGTGTCGACAACACAAAAGTAAAATCCATCGTTGACGGATGATATAGATATATTAAACAGTCGCCCTTTTCCATGATTTAATCCTGTATCCCCAGGTTGCATACCAGACAATATAAGCAAAGCAGGGAATCAGGACACCATATGCATGTTTCATGGATAGAAAAGCGGGTAAAGATGCATGCAACTCAACAAATGAGTTATACACAATCGGCATGATCGCACTTCCACACAAAGCCATCACCAGGAAAGCGGACCCCATATTTGTGTATTTACCCAGTCCATTGATGGCTAAAGGCCAGATACCGGCATAGAGCAAAGCATTGGGAAGTCCCATCATCACGAGATACCACAAGGAGATATCGGTTGTCAAGCCCAGCATATGAACCGTTCCGGAAGTGGTGATGATCAGCACAGAAAGAATCAGGTTGACTGAAGCAGCGAGCAACAGGGCATTCCGCTGTTTGATATATTTCGGGATAAATATAATCCCGAAAAAATAACCTAAGAAAGTCAGCAACATCGTATAGGAAGGGATGTTTTGTGCCGGTCCCGCAAGACTCTCGCCCATGGTCCCGGCGTACTGAATACTGGTTCCCAATGCAATCATCTGTGTACCGACGTGAAAAAACATCGCTACCACCCCCAGCACAAGCGCAGGATACTGCCAGAGACGTTTTTGAGTGTTTTCATCTTCTGCGGAACGCTTATTCACCACTGAAGGGTCCAGCTCCGGCAATGGAGAGTAACGAACAATAATACCGAACATAAACAAAGCAATCGCCAAAATAAGATAAGGGGTCATTACCCCTTTGATCAGCGTATCCAGAGCGGCCTGTAGTGATTCACCGGTATAGTTGCCGGCTTCAATATCCTTCATCAGTACCCTGTCGGACTCCCTGATCACCACCGCTGCAAAGATCAGGTTGGCGATCACTCCTGCCAGCTTGTTGCCGGTACCGACCATGCTCATTCTCTTCGCAGCACTCTCGATAGGCCCGACAATCGTTACATAAGGATTGGCTGCCGATTGCAGCACAGCCAAACCGACCCCCAACAGAAAAAGTCCCATGAGAAACACCTGATAGATCCGCCCATAGGCTGCCGGTACGAAAAGGAAAGCCCCCAGTGCCATGCACCACAATCCGAACATCATTCCCCGCTTATATCCCACCTTGTTCAGCAGAAAGGAAGAGGGAATAGCCATGATCAGATAGGCGATGTAAAAGGCAAAAGTAACCAGGTAAGACTGGAAATTGGTCAGTTGAAGCGTCAATTGGAAATAGGGGATCAAGATGGTATTGACCCAGGAGACCAATCCAAAAACAAAAAAAAGCAGTGCCAGTATAATCATGGACTGAACCGTGGTACGTTTATCCTGCACGTAAGTCATCGGGGTAGGAATGTTCATCTTAGAATTTTAAAACATTACAAAGCTATTGCTTCCGGTAATTGTTGAGGCAAAAATAGGCTTTGTGTGATTGAATAATGCTTTAAAAGCGAATAGCTCTCTTCAAAAAACGCTGGTTATGTCGCTATCGCGAAATATATTCCGGTATTCACTGGGTGTATATCCTTTCATCTTTTTAAAAATCCGCGAGATGTTTTTACTGTCGTTGAAGCCTGACTGCAGCGCCAGGTCATATAAAGGCAAGTCGGTAGTGAGCAGCATATGGGCAAAGAACTCGATCCGGCACTGGAGGATGAACTGATAGATGGAAGTCCCCATCTCATCTTTGAATTTGATCTCCAGGTTCCGGCGTGAAAGAGGCACTAATTTTGTCAGTTCGTCGATACAGATCTCGTCGGTAAATTTTTCTTCCACATAATGCACAATCTTTGAGATATACTCATTGCTGAGATTGTATCTCTCTGTCGACTCACGAAGTTCAAAGCGGTTGGGACGGATCACAATGTTGGAGGGTTGCTCACGGGTTCCATTGATCAACTGGTCGATTAAACGGCCTACCTCATAACCGCCTTTCTCCACATCCAGCACAATGGATGAGATGGGCGGATCAGAGAGGTTACAGATCAGCTCATCGTTGTCGACCCCCAAAAGCGAGATATCCTGTGGGATGGGGATGTTGTTGATCTTACAGATCTCTGAGACCTGAAGGGCAAAGCTATCATCGCAGGCAAACAACCCTACCGGCTTGGGGAGAGAGAAGAGCCATTCATCGAGCTGCAGATGAGCCGTGCTCCATTGTTCTTCGTTCAGATTCTCACTCTCAAAATAATAATAGTTGCCTCCTGCTTTCTCCACTACTCTTCTGAAACCTTCCGCTCTTTCGCGGGACCAGACAACACCCTTATTCCCGTAAAACGCAAAATTACGGTATCGCCTTTTGATAAAAAACCGTGCCGCCATCTCTCCGGTACCGATATAATCTCCTGTCAGATTCGAGAAATAGGAACTTCGTTCCCTGTAGTTTTGCAACACAATGGGAATCCGCAAGCTCTCAAGCAAATTGGTTTCCTCATGATCCCAGCGGGCCACAATGGCATCCGCCTTCCACTCTCTTGCCCATTGGATGATTCCCTCTTTTCCGTAAAGTGTTTTGTAATAAGAGGGCAACCGATAAAATATCCAGTGTCCGTTCTCTTTGGAATATTGGATGAGCCCCTTCAGAATTCGGCGACTGAACTCACTGGAATAATCAATTAAAAGTAAAACTCTTTTCATGGCAAATACTCAATTAACGTATTACGTGTGTAATCGCCCTCAAATATACCACCTTTTATGGAACCCTACCCTCTCCATACGGCTTATTTATTTGCAATGGAGACGATGATCCGGGAGGAATCCGCAGAAGATATGCCGGGAGACCGTAAAAAAAGCGGGTTTTCACCCGCTTTCAAATCTTCATTTTCCCCATCAAATCAGTCCGCAAAAGCGTGCCGGAACCCATGTACCTTGTTCCAGTTACCGCGGGTGAAGTCGGGTACCTCCACCGGAGCACTGTTGTTCTCTATCGAGATGCGGCTCAGCTCGGACAGGGAACACCACTCGGCCAGGTCATAGACATCCATGTCGAGCGGTAACCCGTTACGCAGGCAGTAGACCAGTCGGTAGTCCATGATAAAGTCCATGCCGCCGTGGCCCCCCACCTCTTTCGCTTTTTCTTCCAGCTCGCGGAGGATCCGGTGTTTGTATTTCTCCATCAGGGCATCTCTCACCTCGGTTGAGACATAGGAGTGGGCGTTGAGATCTTCGTGATCGGGGGTCACGCTTGCATCCACCATCTCTCCCTCCAGGGCATATCCCGGATTGGGATATTTGTTGGCAAAACCCTTGGTGCCGCTCACCTGATACATCCGCGAGTAGGGGCGCGGTGAAGAGACGTCGTGCTGGATCTGGATGGTCTTTCCTTTTTCCGTACGGATCAGGGTCATGGTGTGCTGCCCGTTGGCAAACTGATAGGCGCTGTCGCGATCCATTCCCCGTTCTTCGATCAGGTATTCAGGGAGGTTGACCGACTTGGTATCCATCGACACCAGCGTATTCATCTTGTCGCCGCGGTGCAGATCCAGCACCTGGGCTGCGGGCCCCATGCCGTGGGTGGCATAGACATCGCCGCGGAACTCCTTGTTGTACTGCATACGCCAGTCGCCTTCATAATACTTCCAGAAGTCTCTCAGGTTGTGGATATATGCGCCCTCTACATGGAGCACCTCACCAAAGAGGCCCTGCTGTGCCATGTTGAGGGTGGTCAGCTCGAAGAAGTCGTAGACGCAGTTCTCCAGCTGCATACAATGTTTTTGAGTCCTTTCGGCCGTATTCACCACGCTCCATATCTCTTTTAAGTTCATGGCTGCCGGTACTTCGCAAGCCACATGCTTACCCTGTTCCATGGCGTAGAGCATCATGGGGGCGTGGTGTTTCCAGTCGGTCGCGATATAGACTAAGTCGATATCATCGCGCTGGCAGAGTTCTTTCCAAGCATCTTCACTTCCGCTGTATTCGGCTGCCCTTGGCAATCCGGCCTGATCGAGGATCGTCTGTGACGTCTCCACCCTGTCGGCATGCAGGTCGCAGAGTGCCACGATTTTCGTGCCGGGGATGTGAGTGAAACGCTCCACGGCACCGGGTCCGCGCATGCCGAGGCCGATAAAGCCAATCCGGACGGTATCCATTTTAGGGGTAACCAGTCCGAGTACATCCTTCTGCCCGGCAGGACGCTCCGGCACCTCTGTGCGGATTACTCTGGCAGACGGATCATTGTTTTTTGAAGGGTTGCTACAGGCCGTTGCGAAAACAAGCAACAACAATAACAGATAAGAATGGATCGGTTTCATAATTTAAATTGTTATAGATTGAGTGTTTTTATATTTTTTTCATGCTGTGCGCAACAAATATACAACATTATGACCGGATAACCGGCAATCAGACAGTAAAAAAACGGTTACAAAAGAGGTTGCCGGCAAGCAGCAGGGCAAAAAAGCCTTGTCGCCTCACCGCGACTGCAGCACTTTGTTGCCCAGTTGTTTTGCCCGGGAGAGCGATGCCGGATCAGCAGGATCGATGTCATAGCTTTGGAGGTCCGGGATGATCAGAGTGACTCCCACGGAGATTCGGTTAGGGTCTTGAATGATGTGACGGTTCTCAAGGTAGATATAGACCCAAAACTCACGACTGCCGAAGAGCTCTTCGGCCAGGAGGCGCAGGGTTTTTCCCTCCCCGAGCACCACCGTTTCTCTGATTCTTTCCGGAGAAGGCACCGGTGCAGAGACCGGTGCAGAGACAGGTGCAGAGACAGGTGCAGAGACAGGTGCAGAGGCATCAACCGGCAGCTTATCGACGGTCAGTTGTGCTGTTTCCGGGGGTGGCGGAATGAAAAAAAAAAGACCCGCAACGATGATTGCTACTCCGCCAATAATCGGGATCCAGAGGGAAGATCTGCTTTTTCGCTTTCTTTCAGTGTGCCTTTGCAGCGAAGCAGGAGACAGATGCGTTTGCGGAGCGATTTGCTCCGAAACGACGGGTTCCACCGCAACGGTTTCCACCGCAACGGGTTCCACCGCAACGGGTTTCGACGCAACGGGTTTCGACGCAACGGTTTCCACCGGTGATGGAGCAGGAGTTGCGAAACGCACCGTTTTTCTCACCCGGTTATCGGATATTTCTTCTGCCTTCTCTTCACCCAACACCACTGTAGAGAGTTCGTCGAAAGATACCCCCTCGTTGAGCAGGGAGGGTTCAAAGTGTGCAAAATAGCTGTTGACCCGTTTTTGCAAAGATGCAGACGGTGTAAAACCGATCCGGTAGTATTTTGCCGTCTCTCCGCTGTCTGCCGACGGGCAAGCGGGGTCTCCGTCACTGACCGGTGAGCAGTCGAACGTACCGAAAGGCTCGGTCTCCACCGATTCCTCCCGGAGCAGGTTCTCCGTGATCAGCGCAACCCATTCACGCAAAAGAGTGCCGGCATCCTCTGCGGAGATCTCCGGATGTTTCGTGACGAGTAACGAAACAATGCGGTCAACATCCATGTGATTCGTTGTTTTCATCTCTCTGTTTCCTGTTTTTCGTTTAATAGGGCCCCAAGGGAACTGTTTATTCTTCTTCGCGTTCTTCAAACTGTTTCTTCAGTGCAGGGGCGACCCTGAAAAACAGGTCAATAGAAGGGGGGATCAGGTATCTCTCCCCGGTTTCAGGATGAAGAGAGATAAATTCTTTGCTTTTACGGGAAGTAAAATTTCCCAGTCCTGGCAGGGAGAGGGTCCCCGGTTCGGAGAGCTGATCACCGATCACCTCCGTCGCGACCGACAGCAGCTCGCTCACTTTCTCCTCGGGCCATCGGAGGCGTTGGGAAAGCACTGTTATCATTTCACTGTGTGTCATATACATTGATTTGAGGATGAGCAGCCGAACGGATTGTCCACTGAAACAGAATCAATCGTCCACACTGCCGATCAGGTCGAACGGCAACGCGGATTGAATTTTCACAGGGAAGAAATCACCGATTGTCAGTTCTTTCTCCTTATCGATCAACACCTCCCCGTCGACTTCGGGAGAGTCGTACTCGGTGCGGCCCACGTAGTAGTCGGGATCTTCGCGGTCGATGATCACCTTCAGGGTGCTGCCCACCTTTGCTTCATTCACTGTGAGGGCAATCCCCTCCTGCAGCTCCATCAGTTGCTCCATCCGCTGCTGCTTCACCGCCGCCGGCACATCATCGCTGTAATGCTTATCGTTCCAGGTACCTTCTTCATGCGAGTAGGAAAAAGCTCCGAGGCGCTCAAAACGGGTCTTCTGCACAAAGTCGGCCAGCTCACGGAAATCCTCTTCCGTCTCACCCGGGTGACCCACCATCAGGGTGGTACGCAGATGGATCCCCGGCACCTCGTCACGGATAAGCTGAATCAGATCGAAGGTCTGTTGCCGGGTGATATTGCGCCGCATGATCTTCAGCATCCGGTCGCTGATATGCTGAAAGGCAATGTCGAGGTAACTGCAGACATTCTCCCGTTCGCGCATCACCCGCAGCAGGTCGGCGGGAAAGTGGGCAGGGTAGGCATAGTGAAGACGGATCCACTCCGTGCCGGGGATGTCGGCGACCCGCTCGATCAGCTCCGGCAGCTTCATGGTGCGATAGCGGTCGAGGCCGTAATAGGTGAGATCCTGGGCTATAAACTGAAACTCCTTCACCCCCTGGCTCACCAGGTGACGGATCTCCTTCTCGATCTCTTCCATGGGACGAGACTTGTACTTGCCGGTGATCAGCGGGATGGAGCAGTAGGAGCAGGTACGGTCACACCCCTCCGCTATCTTCACGTAGGCGTAGTGTGGTGGTGTGGAGAGGGTGCGGTCATACTCCAGTTCCTTGTAGTAGGATTTGCCCAAGTCGGCAATCAGTTCATTCCAGTCGAACTTACCGTAGAAGCGGTCCACCTCGGGAATCTCGGCTGCCAGCTCCTCACGATAGCGTTCCGAAAGGCAACCCATCACATAGAGCTTCTTCAGTTTGTTTCTTTTCTTTGCTTCGGCAAAGGAGAGGATCATATTGACCGACTCCTCCTTGGCGTCGCCGATAAAGCCGCAGGTGTTGATGATGGCGATATCCCCCCCGGGCACCTCCGGATCGTGCGTCACGGTGTAACCGTTGGCCACCAGCTGACGCATCAGTCGCTCCGAATCGACCAGGTTCTTGGAACAACCCAGTGTGACGACGTCTATTCTGTTCTTTATCATTGTCTCTCGCTTACTCTCCGAAGAGGGAATCCACAAATTCTTTTCTGCGGAACACCTGCAGATGCTCCATCCCCTCACCCAGGCCGATATACTTCACCGGGATGCGGAACTGATCGGAGATGCCGATCACCACGCCTCCCTTGGCGGTGCCGTCGAGCTTGGTAATGGCCAGTGCCGTCACCTCGGTGGCGGCGGTGAACTGTTTCGCCTGCTCGAAAGCATTCTGGCCGGTAGATCCGTCAAGCACCAGCAGCACCTCATGCGGTGCACCGGGGATGATCTTGCCCGTCACGTTCTTGATCTTGGTGAGTTCGTTCATCAGGTTCACCTTGTTGTGCAGACGACCGGCGGTATCGATGATCACCACGTCGGCGTTGTGCGCCTTGGCCGAGCTTACTGTATCGAATGCAACCGACGCAGGGTCGGAACCCATCTTTTGTTTGACGACCGGCACGCCGACCCGTTCTCCCCAGATATCGAGCTGTTCCACGGCGGCAGCACGGAAGGTATCGGCAGCACCCAGATAGACCGACAGTCCTTTCTGTTTGAACTGCCAGGCCAGCTTGCCAATGGTGGTGGTCTTCCCCACCCCGTTCACCCCCACGACCATGATCACATAGGGTTTCATCCCTTCGGGGACGGTGAACTCAGAGAGATCCTCACTATTGTTCTCGGTGAGCAGCTGTGCGATCTCCTCCCGCAGGATCGTCGTCAGCTCATCGGTGTTCACGTACTTGTCGCGGGCCACCCGCTCCTCGATGCGCTCGATGATCTTCAGGGTAGTATCCACCCCCACGTCGGAGGTGACCAACACCTCTTCCAGCTGGTCCAGCACATCATCATCGACCTTCGATTTACCGGCAACGGCACGGGTGATCTTTGCAAAAAAGCTCTCTTTGGTCTTTTCCAGACCTTTGTCCAGTGTCTCTTTCTTCCCTTTGGTGAATCTGTCAAAAAGACCCATAATGCAGTGATTGTTTAAACGATATTTTCGTCTGACTGTCCGGCTCTCGTTTCCGGTTTATGAGCAGAACGATTACAAATCTACGAAATAGTCAATAAAAAGCTTCCCTGCGTGGTGACACAGGGAAGCTTTTACAGTTTTTTAACGGATTTACTTTACGAAGTAATCCTTTACCTGATCGTTCAGGATCATCTCTTCCCTGAAGCTATAAGCACCGGTCTTCGGTGATTTCACCATTTTGATCACCTTGGTGTGACTGCGTCCGGTCGTTGTATTTTTATCACGGAATCCCGCAACTGCTTTCTTTGCCATAGTTTATCCTGTTTTTACTTGATTTCCTTGTGCACCGTCATTCGTTTGAGAATGGGATTGTATTTCTTCAATTCCAGTCGCTCGGTGGTATTTTTTTTGTTTTTAGTGGTAATATACCGGGACGTGCCAGGCATTCCGCTCTCCTTGTGCTCGGTACATTCGAGAATCACCTGCACCCTGTTTCCTTTTGCTTTCTTTGCCATTGCTGCTTTCTCCTGTTCGTTAAGCGTTTAAAAACCCTTTGGAGGCGGCTTGTTTCAAAGCTGCATCCAGTCCGATTTTATTGATGGTGCGCAATCCGGCTGCCGAGATGTTCAAACTGATCCAGCAATCCTCTTCCACCCAAAAAAATTTCTTCGTGAACAAATTGACATCGAATTTGCGTTTCGTCCTCGTGTTGGAGTGCGAAACGTTGTTGCCAACCATTGCTCTTTTTCCTGTTATTTGACAAATCTTAGACATTGCTATATGATGTATTTGTTGTTTACGTTCTGTTCGGACACAATCTTCCCGACAAATCAGGGCGCAAAATTAAGGATATAATTTTACATTACCAAAGATTTCGGCAAATTAATTTGTATACAATCAGCTCCTTTTCTTCATTTAGTGCAAAACGAATGAGATGCCTCAGCAGTGTCTCGCGGCTGTTTTGGCCCTGTGACCGGTCAAAAGATGCCCGCAAGGCCGGCAAAGAGCCGGTTCAGGGTTTGCAGGGTCTCCTTTCGGATCTCCTTTCGCCATTCCCCCTCTGTTCCCGTCATATTCACCGCCTGATCGGTAATGGTCTGCTCTGCCGTGTAGACCTTCGGGAAGAAGGATGCCGCATTTTTGTGTGCATCCTGATAGGCGATATCGCGCACCACCAGCATGTATCCGGCATTGGTAACGGTTGCGTCGAACCGATAGCTCATGATCACTTTCTCCGGCATCTTCAGGTCGGTCCGGTTGCTGACGGTGACGGTACGCGCCTTTTCGTCATAACGGATACCGGCCAGCAGGGGGTTGTCGGCAAAGTTCTCCTTCGCCCATCTTTGCAGCAGACTGTATTTCCGATCGGCCGAGAGACCTTGAGCGACGGGGATGAATTGTTCAAACGTCACCTTTCCGTTCACTACCGGAACGGTTGTAAAAGCATTACCTTCTTGTCCCTTTACAGTAAGTAAAGAACAGATGAATAAACTGAATGTGATGATATATCTCCTCATAATCTTTACGAAACTGTCTATTGGACTACAAACCTACGAAAAAGATTAAAGCAGACCGACACTTTTGCAAAAAACAACCGTTAATATTTTCATTATCCCTAAAAAACAATTACTTTTGCGATGCAAAAAAATTACGTCACTTTTTTTCAATTATGTCTGCAAGAAAAAACAAAGAGTCACACGCTGAGAAGAATTTTGAAAATATCGGCGAGGCACTGACCACTTCCGAACAGTTCCTGGAAAAGAACCAGAAATCGATATTAACCGGTCTGCTCATCGTGGTGGTACTGGTAGGTGCTTACCTGGCATACCATTATCTATATATGTTACCCCGCAATGTGAAAGCGCAGGCCGCCATCTTTAAGGGTGAGCGTTATTTCCAGGAAGGGCAGGACTCACTGGCACTCTTTGGCAACGGAAACGATTATATCGGTTTTGAATCCATCATTCACCAGTATAAAGGTACGAAGACCGCCGATCTGGCACATGCCTATGCAGGCATCTCCTACAACCGGATGGGCAACCACGAGAAAGCACTGGCACATCTGCAAAAATTCAAAGGAGGCGACCTGCTGATCACCCCTGCCATCACCGGAGCCATTGGCGATGTATATATGAACATGGGAAAGAACGACGAGGCAATCAGCCAGTTTCTGAAAGCAGCCCAAACAGCCAATGATCAGATGCTGAGCCCTCTCTATTTCAAGAAAGCGGGGAACGCATACCTGCAGAGCGGCAATTATGACAAAGCCGTCGAGCTCTTCACCCGGATCAAAGAGCACTATCTCAATTCGCCCGAGGCACAGGAAGCCGATAAGTATATCAAACAGGCAGAACTGCTGAAAGAGTCGAAATAAGATGGCCACGGAACTGCACAACCTCTCCTCATACGATTCCCATGCTGTTCCCACCGGTAAGGGGGTGCGAATAGGGATCGTGGTATCTGAATGGAACACCTCCGTCACCGGCAATTTGTTGCATGGTGCGCTGCAGACGTTGCTGAAGTTCGGCGTGAGAGAGGAGGATATCATTGTGGAGCATGTGCCGGGCAGCTTTGAGCTGACCTATGGGGCAAAGTTGCTGATTGAGCAGGCGCATGTTGACAGCGTGATCATCCTCGGATGTGTGATTCAGGGTGAGACCCCCCATTTCACCTTTGTGTGTGAGAGTGTGACACAGGGATGTACCGAGCTGAACCTGCAACAAGATGTGCCGGTGGTATTCGGGCTGTTGACCACCCTCACCCTCGACCAGGCCAAAGCGCGTTCCGGCGGGCGTCACGGCAACAAGGGGGATGAGGCAGCCATTACGGCACTAAAAATGGTTGCACTTCGCTCCAGATATCAATAATTGTATTACCTTTGCGCGCGTCATAAGGGCAGTTACCAGAGTGGCCAAATGGGGCTGACTGTAACTCAGCTGGCTTACGCCTTCGGTGGTTCGAATCCATCACTGCCCACGGTTTTGATCATTCAATGATTTGATCATTCGATGATGATCAATCGACAAATCGGCAAATCCATTTTCGCGGAAGTAGCTCAGTTGATAGAGCATTAGCCTTCCAAGCTGAGGGTCGCGGGTTTGAGTCCCGTCTTCCGCTCTCAAGAGGAAGTAACAAACAGGGTTACTTCCTTTTTTTGTACCGTGTATTCGTATGAAAGAGTCACCCGTATTCACACCCAACATCCGCGACCTGACAAGAGGGAGTATCTTCCGTCAGTTGCTGACGCTGGCGCTGCCGCTGATGGCCATCAGCTTTATCCAGATGACCTATAACCTGGTCGACATCCTCTGGATCGGTCGTCTCGGCAGTCGGTCGGTGGCAGCGGTCGGCTCCATCGGCATGCTGATGTGGATGATGAATTCAGTGGCACTCATCTCGAAGGTGGGTGCCGAGATCTCCATCGGCCAGTCGATCGGCGCACGTCGCCTCGACCATGCCTCCCTCTACGCCTCCCACACCACCACTCTGGCACTGATACTGGGCCTCACCTTCGGCATCCTCTTCCTGCTCTTTCCCCAGCCCTATGTCTCGTTCTACAGGTTAGAGCACGCGATCGCGCTGGAGGCAGCGGGTTACCTGCGGGTCATTGCACCGGGGATCCCGGTGATGTTTCTGATTCTCAACTTCTCGGGTATTTACATCGGATCCGGGCGGAGCGATATCCCCTTTTACATCAATGCCACCGGGCTGCTGATCAATATTCTGCTCGACCCGCTGCTGATCTTCGGATTCGGTCCCGTGCCGGCCATGGGCGTGCAGGGGGCTGCGCTGGCCACCCTCCTTTCACAGGTAGTGGTGCTCCTGCTCTTTGTCTATCAACTGAAGCGGAAGAACGGACTGCTGGGGCGCTTTTGTTTTCTGGTCCGTCCCCGCAGGCGCTACACGCTCAACATCCTGAAGCTGGGACTACCCGTGGCGGCAATGAATGTCTACTTTGCCTTTATCAACATGAACCTGGCACGTACCGCCTCCCTGTACGGAGGACATCTCGGCATCACCAGCCAGACCACCGGCGGTCAGATCGAGGGGATCACCTGGAACACCTCCAACGGGTTTGCCACGGCACTGGGCAGCTTCGTGGCGCAGAACTATGCGGCAGGGAAGCTCCGGCGTGCCGGCCGTGCTTTCCGCTATACGCTAATGATGATGGGGCTGCTGGGCAGTGTGGTATCCCTGGCATTTGTTTTGCGGGGTGAATGGATCTTTTCGCTCTTTGTACCCGAGAGAGAGGCTTACGTGGCCGGGGGGGACTATCTGCTGATCCTGGGTTTCTCACAGCTTTTCATGATGTTGGAGATCACCACGCAGGGACTGTTCAACGGCTTGGGTAAAACCACTCCGCCGGCCATCATCAGCATCGTCTTCAACACGCTGCGTATTCCATTGGCCATCTTCTTAGGTGCCCGCATCGGAGTGACCGGTGTCTGGTGGGCCATCTCGGTCACCTCACTATTGAAAGGCTCCATCTTGTTGACCTGGTATCTAATCCTGCGGAGGAGATTGTCAAAAAAAGGAAGAATAAACGAATAATTTTTCGTAAAGAATCAATAGCCTCGCGACAATCAGATGATTGCCATGGATCACACCCTGAAGGAGCTAAGTGTAACCGGAAACTGCAACCAGGATCAATACCCGTGCAGAAACAGGCCGATGTCGGAGACAGGGAGGTTGAAGTGACTGGCCACATAGTGGTTCACCGGCTTACCCCCATAGAGGTAAAAGCCGGCAGCGAAGCCGCGGTCGCACCGTACAAAGTGTACTACACCGCCACAGTCACCCATCACCGTAAAGAGAGAAAAGAAGAGGTTGCTCAGGGCGATGGAGGCTGTGCGGGCTACGCGTGAGCTGAGGCTCATCTCGCAGAAGTGGCACACGCCGAACTTCTCGAACACCGGCGGGTGATCCGGCAGGCAGGCCTCCATGGTGGTTTCGAAGCATCCTCCCTGCGCCATCCGCAGGTCGATGATCAGCGATCCCTTTTTCATCTCCCGGATCAGGTCGGCCGAGATGCGGTAATAATGGGTCTTGTTGATGTACTGCATGGCGCCGATCACCACATCGGCCGAGTGGAACACGTTGCGCAGCACATTGGGTTGCAGCGTGGAGGTGAACAACGGTGCCCCCAGCTCATGACGGATGGTACGCAACTTCGCGATATCATTGTCGAATACCTTCACCGAAGCGCCCAGGGCCATGGCAGCCCGTGCCGCCATGGTACCGGCCACGCCGGCTCCAATGATCACCACCTCGGTGGGTGAGATACCGGGAACCCCGCCCAGAAGAATCCCTTTTCCGCCATGGGCATTGCTCAGCAGCTCCGCCGCCAGGGTGATCGAGGAAGCCCCCTCGATCTCCGAAATAGCCGTCACAAAAGGAGAGACGCCGGTCTGATCATAGAGCAGTTCGTAAGCCAACGCATTGATTCTTTTCTCTGCCATCTTCTCCAGCAGGGAGGCAGTCAGCTTGTGGAGGTAAAGAAACGAAAAAACGGTGCTGCGCGGCCGCATCATCTCCACCTCCTCCTCCGTGGGCGGCATAATCTTCAGGATCAGGTCGGCCTGATACACCTCCCGGGCATTCTCCCTGATCTCCGCCCCCGATTCGGCATAATAGCGGTCGGAGTAATGGATGGGCAACCCGGCCCCCGCCTCGAGCAACACCCTGTAGCCGGCAGATACCAGCAGGGCCACTGTCTCAGGTGTGAGAGACAGACGCCGTTCGGCTTCATCCTGTTCGCGCGGGATGCCGATCACGGTGGCGAAATGCCGGGTCTCTGTTTTCTGCAACAGCTCCCGCACAACGAAAGAAGTACTTTTTAACGGGTCGTACATGGTCTATGCTTTCCTGTTTTTCAATCGTTCTTCAATGTCGCAGACCATCAGATGGATCTCCTCTTTGGTGATCATATGATCGGTAGGGAAGATGATCTTTGCCTTTTTGTAATAACGCTCACGCTCAGCCAAATGTTCCCGGATAAAAGGAATCAGTTCCTCCGGCTTCTTCTCGCTGAGGAGCGGTCGCACCGTTTTGGAGGCGCGCAGCCGCGCTGCCAGCTCCTCCGGGAACGCCTGGATATAGATAGTGATGCCGGCGCGATTCATCACTTCCATGTTGTCGAAGAAGCAGGGGG
>JAQVWR010000085.1 GCA_028709605.1 Proteiniphilum sp. | reverse complement strand
GATCTTTTTCTAAAAACCACTCATTTTATCTTATTTTTTGAAAAATAGAAATCGCAACTATCTTTTTGCCAATTGCAGTAGATACTGCTCCGCAACCAAAAAGTCAAACGTGGTGGTGATCTTGATATTGCTCTCCTCTCCCTCTTCCAGCCAGACAGGGATACCCTTTTTTTCCGCTACGGATGCATCGTCGGTGAACGCAGAATCATAAGACGTTTCATAAGCTTGTTTCAAGGCACGGGAGGGGAACACCTGCGGAGTCTGCACCACCCTCAGCAGTTCTCTGCTGAGTATCCGGCTGCCCTCTTCCGTCAGTTGCCGCACGCTGTTGGACTCGCGGATGACAGGGATCACTCCGCACTGGTGAAGGATACAGCTTTCGAAGCAGCGACCGATCAGTGTGGGTGTCACCAGGGGGCGGGCCGCATCATGGATCGCGACGATCCCCTCTGCGGGAATCACCTGCAATCCGTTCTGCACGGAGTGGAACCGTGTCTCTCCTCCGGTCACCCACCGGTGCGGCAGGGTACAAGAATGCTTCTGACACAGTTTTTTCCAATGCGCTTCAAACCCCTCCGGCAGCACTACCACGATACAGATCTCCGGATTATAGCGATAAAATGCCTCAATGGCATGCATCAGCACCGGCCTGCCAGCAATCAGCCGGAACTGTTTCGGCACCTCACCCCCT
Organism: Proteiniphilum sp.; assembly: GCA_028709605.1. GTDB lineage: Bacteria > Bacteroidota > Bacteroidia > Bacteroidales > Dysgonomonadaceae > Proteiniphilum. The sequence continues at coordinate 6,857 of JAQVWR010000085.1, read as the reverse complement.
GCACGGACGCCCTTACCGCCGGCAACGATGAGTACGCTTTCTTTCTGCTCGGGTATCATGCGATATCGTCCAGTATTTTTTGCAGCTCCTGATCCGTCCGGGTCAGTTTCTCCTTACAGAAAAGAATCAACTCAGAGGCGCGCTTCACCTTCTCGGTCAGCGCATCCACATCGAGCTCACCTGTCTCAATAGCCAAGACGATCTCCGTCAGCTCTTTCTTGGCTTCCGTATAGCTTATTTTTTCCATATCCGTGTGCATTGAGGTTTTGTGTGATATTGTCTCTTTCAGTTCGTTTCCGACAGGGGAGTGCTGCTCACGCCGCTGACAACAGAGGTGGCGACACCGTCCCTGAAGTGTGTCTCAAGGGTATCCCCGGGAGAAAGCTTCTGCAGGGATGTAACAATCTTTCCCTGTTTGGTGGTAAGCGTATATCCCCGTTTCAACACGTTTGCCGGTGACACCATCCGAATATATTGCCGCGTGGTTTCCACAAAATGCACCTGATCCTGGATCCGTTGCCCCAACACATACGTCATTGAGTCGGAAATCTTCTGCACCAGGGCACGCTCCTTTTGCAGCAGCAGCGTGGAGAGATGAACCACCTCTTTGGTCAGGAGACGGACCTGTGACGCTTCTTCCTGCAGCACCGACCGGCTTTGGCTGAGAAGCCGTTCCTCCAGGTCGGCCAGCTCCGATGCGGTTTTCTCCATATGCGTGATAAAAAACTCAGCCACCGCGGTAGGCGTCTTGGCACGGGTGTGCGCCACATGATCGAGCACCGTCACATCCCGCTCATGTCCGATGCCGCTCACCACCGGCAGCGGGAACTGCGCCACATTGACCGCCATTGCGTAGCTGTCGAAGCAGTTCAGGTCGGACGCTGCCCCGCCACCCCGGATAATGGCAACCGCATCGAAGAGATGACTGTACTGGAACACCTTTTCCAGCGCCGCGATCATGGAGCTCTCGCTCCGCTCCCCCTGCATGATGGCAGGAAACAGTTTCGTGTAGAATGCAAAGCCGTACGGGTTCTGCAACAGCTGGTCGCAAAAGTCGCCATAACCGGCGGCCGTAGGTGAGGAGATCACCGCAATGCGGCAGGTCAATTCCGACAGCTCCAGCTCCCTGTTGAGTGTCAGCACCCCCTCCTCTTCCAGTTGTTTCAACACCTGTTGCCTGTTACGGGCAATCTCCCCCAGCGTGAAGGAAGGGTCAATGTCCACCACGGTGAGAGAATAGCCATAGAGCTCATGAAACTCCACCGATACGCGCACCAGCACACTCAGGCCAGAGGTGAACGACTGCCCTGTCTCCGTCTCGAAATAGGCGGACAACATTTGAAAGATATTCGACCAGATCACCCCCCTGGCCCTGGCGACGATGTGTTGCGTGGCTGCATCTTTTTCAATGAACTCAAGATAGCAGTGACCGTTCTGATTGCGTCGCACATCGCTGGTCTCAGCCCTCATCCAGTAGGTGTCCGGCAGATGATCACGGATGGCATTTTTCACCCGGCGGTTGAGTTCGGAAAGCGTAAACGATTCTTCTGTCATGCCTTCGACACGCTTTGTATCCCTTTTATTTCAACTGCTCGAGAATAGATACCAGATAGTCGTAGGTGCGGGCCACGGTATCAATCTTCGCCGCCTCATCGGGAGAATGCGCACCGGTGATGGTAGGACCGAACGAGACAATATCCAGCTTATGTTCCACATTCGACTGAATGATCCCGCACTCCAGTCCTGCATGGATCACCATCACCTTCGGCCGCCGGTCATATTTCTCCAGATAGATCCGCTCCATCGCATTCAGTAGTTTGGAATGGGCATTGGGTTGCCATCCCGGATAATCGCCGTCGAACTCCACTTTGGCGCCGGCCAGCAGGAAGAGGCTCTCTACCGAAGAGCAGACCCAATCCTTACGGCTCTCGGAGGAGCTGCGTACCAGCAGCTTCACATCGATGCGCCCGTCCGACGACTCGACCAGTGCCAGATTCAGGGAGCTCTCCACCACGCCGGGGAAGTCAGCCAGGTAGCTGATCACCCCGTTGGGACACCCCTCTACGGCATTGATCAGGTCATCCTGTATCTCTTCGGGGATCAGGGTCTTGGGGAGCTCCGTCCGCTCTGCCTTCAAGGAGACCCCCTCCTCGATACCGGCAAAATCGTTACGAAACAGCTCTTCATATTCCTCCACCAGGTCCAGCAGATCGTCCGACAGCTGTTCAGGGATGGTCACCACCACGAACGACTCGCGCGGGATAGCATTGCGCAATGATCCACCCTGTATACTGGCGATGCGGGCTTCATAATTGCGGACCAGCTCTTTCAGGAAGCGGTTCATCAGTTTGTTCGCATTGGCGCGTCCCAGGTGGATCTGCATACCCGAATGGCCACCTTTTAGGCCGCTTAGGCCGATCCGAAAAGCAACATCTCCTTTGTCAATATCATGGTCCGGTTTAAAACGGAAGGAGACATTCACATCTCTTCCGCCGGCGCAGCCGATGCAGAGCTCGCCTTCCTCTTCCGTATCCAGGTTAAGCATCAGCGAGCCCTCCAGAAACCCTTTTTCCAAGGCGTTGGCTCCATCCATGCCCACCTCTTCGTCGACGGTGAAGAAAGCTTCAAGGGCCGGATGATTCAGCGTCTCATCTTCCAACACCGCCATCATCATCGCACAGCCGATGCCGTTATCGGCACCCAACGTAGTAGAGCGGGCCTTCACCCACTCCCCGTCAACATAGGTACGGATGGGATCTTTAGCAAAATCATGGGCAGTATCGGCATTCTTTTGCGGCACCATATCCATATGAGATTGCAGGATGATCGTTTTGGCACGTTCATATCCCTTGGTAGCCGGCTTGCGGATCAACACATTACCCGCCTTATCCTGTTTGGTTTCCAGGTGCAATGCTTTCCCGAAACTTGTCATAAAACGGGTCATCTCCTCCATCTGACCGGTAGGACGCGGTATCTGAGTAATGGAATGAAAATGTTTCCAAACACTTTGGGGAGTCAATTGTAGAATTTCTGTCGTATCCATATCATCATACTGTTTAATTGGTTTTTTCCGTGGTCACTTCCTGTTGCGCTCTGTTTACATAAGGCATGGCAAAAACGCCCACAAGACCGTAGAGGATCTGCCATACCGACTGAATGGTAAACACGGCACCTGCGAAGGCAAGCGCTTCCTTCTCTTCCACTCCCAGAATCACAAGGGAGGAGATGACCGCAAAATGCCAAGGTCCTATTCCCCCCTGTACCGGTACAGATATTCCGATGTTGGTCATCGCAAAGACAATCAGTCCCGCCATCGGTCCCAAGTCGCGCGTAAAATCGAACGCAAAGAAGCAAATGTAAAAATACAAATAAAAACAGAACCAGAGGAGGATCGTGTAGATTATTATCCGCTTTTTCTCCTTCATCCCCGATATAAGCCGGAAATCATGCCGCAGGGTTTTGATGAATTTCTTCAGTTTGATTATGAAATAAGAACGTCGAAACAGGGTCGCCATCAGGATTCCTGCCAATATCAGTGCGGCGATGATCAGCTGGACCCAGACGGAAGAGAAAAAGCGGGACATGTTCTCCGCAAACTGTGGGTTATTTTGGAAGTAAGAGATAAAAAAATCGATATAGAGGACCACGCTGATCAGGATCACAGAGAGGCCGGCAATGAGATCGACCAACTTGTCCACGAGGAAAGTTTCCAGCGTTTTGGAAAAAGGGATCCTGTCATATTTGCTGACCACGCCGCACCGCCAAACATCACCGGCACGCGGCAACACAAAGTTGACCGCATAATTGCCCAGTGTGGCAAAGAGCAAGCTCGCCCTGGGCGGCCGGTAACCGAGTGAATGGACGAAGAACTCCCACCGTAACCCTCTCAGAATATTGCCTATAAGGCCAAAAACGAGAGACAAAACGATGATTCCGAAGTCAGCGGAGCGGGTGATCTCCCACAGATCACCCATATCGGTATCCCGATACATGGCCCATATAATAAACAATCCGAGCAGCAAAGAGAGCATGGTCTTCAACAGGCTCTTTGCGGATGCAGTAGTTATCTTCACCTGTTTCCTGTTTATCTCCTAATCCAAGCAAGACAGAAAGCTTTGAACAGCAACGTCCGTGCGAATCGCATGGAACGGTCCTATCTTGTTTTTTTAGAATACGTTTGTCTGATTTCTGATAATAAAATGTTACCTTTGCGGCGGTAAAGATAAGGAATAATCGGCAGATTGCAATGTTTCAGGTAAGAGCAAAAAAAAGCCTCGGACAGCACTTTCTCAAAGATGAAGGGATAGCACGCCGCATTGCGGAGACCCTTGATCGCTTCCCCACGCTCCCGTTGCTGGAGGTAGGGCCCGGCACCGGTATGCTCACCCGCTTCCTGCTGGAACAGGGCAGAGATCTGACCGTGGTGGAAATCGACCGCGAGTCGGTGGCCTACCTGAAAGAGCACTTTCCGGCGCTCCACGGACATATCCTGGAGCAGGATTTCCTGCACATGGACTTTTCGGCTCATTTCAGCGGTAGCTTCTGCATCATCGGCAATTATCCTTACAATATCTCCTCTCAGATTTTCTTCAAACTGCTCGACAACAGGGAGTCTGTACCCTGCTGTGCGGGTATGATTCAAAAGGAGGTTGCGGAACGCATGACCGCTTCACCCGGCAGTAAGACCTACGGCATCCTGAGTGTGCTGCTGCAGGCCTGGTACGATATAGAGTACCTCTTCACGGTGAACGAGCATGCGTTTATTCCTCCGCCCAAAGTCAAATCGGCGGTTGTGCGGCTTACGCGTAACAAGCGAAAGCAACTCGGCTGCAATGAAAAATTATTCAAAACGGTAGTGAAGACCAGCTTCAACCAGCGACGGAAGATGCTGCGAAATTCCATCAGATCGCTACTGTCAGAAGAGAGTCCCTTGCCCGACGACCCGATGCTCACCAAAAGGCCCGAACAGCTTTCAATAGAGCAGTTCGAACAGCTCACCAACCGGTTGGAGCCCTTGATCAGGCAAGCTCAGACGGAAGAGTCACAGGACTGATTATTCACGATTTAAAAAGAGACATCATGGCGGAAGTAAAATTATTCTATCATAAAGACGGTATTATCAGACTGAGCCGCAGCCTCGAATTTCTGAAATCAAACCCCATACAGAACTTTTTATGGATCGACCTCAACGACGTGGATGAAGAGGTGGAGAACGAGTTGGAAGATTTCCTCAAGATCTATATCCAGGAGGAGGAGGAGATGATCGAGATCGAGATGTCGTCGCGCTATATCGAAACCAACGACACGCTGGTGGTCAACTCCAACTTTTTGTTGTCGAACTTCGAGACCGACCCGGTATCGTTTATCCTGAAGAACAACATCCTGGTGACCGTCCGCGGGGAAGAGCTGAGCTCCTTTCACGAAACGGTGAAGAAGATATCGGCCAACCCGAAGAACTACCCCACCGGGGCCCATGTGCTGGTGGCCCTGTTAGAGACACGAGTGGAGTTCGATGCCGACATGATCGAGAACATGACGCAGAAGATCACCCAGCTCAGTAACTCGCTCAGCCTGCAGGAGGCGGACGAAGAGCTGCTGTCGGAGATCAAGAACCTGCAGGAAAAAACGATGCTCCTCCGCGAGAACATCATCGACAAGCAGCGCACCGTCTCGAGCATGCTCCGCAGTGAGTTCATTTCTGCCGAACTACAGCCCAAGCTCACCATCATCATCAAGGACATCAACTCCCTGGTGGAGCATATCAAGTTCAATTTCGACCGTCTCGACTATCTGCAGGACACCTTCCTCGGGTATGTGAACATTGAGCAGAACAAAATCATCAAGATCTTTACCATCGTCTCCGTGATTTTCATGCCACCGACACTCATCGCCAGCATTTACGGCATGAACTTTTCCATTATGCCCGAGCTGGATAAAAAATGGGGCTATCCGGTTGCTCTGGTGCTGATGGTACTCTCCTCTCTCTTTATCCTCTACTATTTCCGAAAGCGAAAATGGTTGTGAGCAATCTATTTACAGAGGAGACATCCTCTGAAGGAAGATGTCTCCTCTGACACTTACCGTGATAACTTTTCCAGCAACTCCTTGCCCTCTCTCATCAGGCTGTTCAGGTCTTCCGGTTTCTCGAGGATGTTCAAACGCTGCAGCATCTCTTCCAACCGTTTGATCTTCTCCGGTTCATTCTGCAGTTTTTTCCGCAGGATACGAATTTTCTCCGCATCCTGGATACCTTCGCGAAGCCGTTCAAAACGAATGGAACTGCGCCCATCGGGATAAACGATATAGGTATCACCGGCGGGCCAGGTACGAAAACGGGAGTCAATAAGCGGCTCTTTCACCCAGCTGTTGTATGCCCAGCGCAGGAATCCATCGAAGCCGGCGGCCATGGTGTACCAGCCGATGAAAGCTCCTTCTGCGGGATCGGAAAAGGTGAACACGTTGGGAAACACATCAGCACAACAGACATACCAGGTTGTGACATAACCCTTCTCTGCCCGGTATACGCGGTCTTCCGGTTCAACCACGGCACCATAAGCCACACATAAATCAGTAAGCCGGTCGGGATATTCCTTGTAACTCTTGTGGTTGTCCGCTAATGCAACTCCCATTCCGGGTGCTGCCTCATCCAACAATTTCAGCATCGCTTTCATTTCAGTAGGGTTACGCTCATCCATCGCAATGCGGGTAATATCGCGCCAACCTTTTTGGTCGAGATGTTTCACAAAGTCTTCCAAAAAGGGTTCCCATAAATCTGCGTACTCTTTCGTGCCGGGAGCAGCGGAAACTTTTATCTCCTGTCCTTCTTTTTCATCGAAATAATAGAAAATATTCCCCCA
>JAQVWR010000021.1:25868-30750 GCA_028709605.1 Proteiniphilum sp. | reverse complement strand
GCTAATTATAATCTCCTGTTTTGTATACATACTTATCATTCTTTATGAACGAAGTTGTTCCGTTCAAGTTTGTAAGTGGTATACTTTTCGATTGAAATGTGGGGTACTTCTTAATTAATATATACAGTTAGCGCAAATATAACGATTTCTATTAAAGGTTGGATGTCGTTCGCAAAATACTTTCAAATAATATAACGTGAGTTCGATATAATTCAAAACATAGCAAGTTGCCCGTCCTTGACGAAACATACGTCAATAGCGGGTTTCTTTTCAAAGAAGCAGTATGCCGCTATAGCAGAAAGTGCATTGGCAATGAAGTTATTGAAGGAGCGATGTCTGGAGTGTTCAATTTGGGCAATGTTCTTCAATTCGTCATTAACCGTCTCTATCAAGGCGCGTTTTCTCAACAGGATTTTGTCCGCTATGCTCATCAGGGAATTCTTCATGTTGTTTTTCACTTTGGTTATCAACTGTATGCCGTTAAGGAAGAGATTTTCGAACAGGGCCTGTCCGATATACCCTTTGTCTGCACAGAGCTTGCCTTTTATGTTTTTCAGGAACTTTTTCTGTTTCAACGGTTCACGGTCATCCACATTCCCTGGTGTGAACATGAAATTGAGGATTTCACCTTTGTCATTGATAATCAGGTGCAGTTTGAAGCCAAAGAACCATCCCATTGAACATTTTCCACGTTCTGCGAGGCCCTCGAAAGTCTTGTGAATCAATATACGTTGATTACGGCATACACGCAGCGGAGTGGAATCCACGAAACTGATTCCGGTGCAAGTACCCATCAAGACCTCTTTGATGAAAATGGCCAGCTGTAATAGGACTTCTTTTTCCAATTCCACAAAACGATTATAGGATACACGCTCCGGAAAGAGGTGCGTCAAATGCTTACAGACATATTCTTTATAGTAATGCTTGAAACATCTGAAACCTCCCGAATGGAACAGGATCAGGATGACCATGATTTCTGCATCGCTCATCCGGTTCGGCTTATTCCGATGCTTATGACTCCTGTCTTCAACCATATATTTTTCCTGTACTTTGGCAAATTCCTTACAAAAATCATCCGCCATACAATAAATCTCCGTAACTTTAGACTCTGAGAACATAGTGGTAATCGCTTAAATGTTATAATTGAGCACTATAAAATTAAGGCTTTTATCGCTATGTTCCTAATTTCCAAACAACTAATTTAGCTCTTATATCGAACTCACGTTAATATAGTTTTTTTACGTTGTATTCAATTTATTGCACAAAACAGGAAATTCATCCACAAAACTTTATCTTCTCCTATAACTTTTCTTTTTACTCTGTTTCTTTACCGTACCAATTGCGAACATCAAGCACTTTCTCCGATAAGCCTCTTCCTCCTCGTCCGGTCTTCGACCATCCCAAGGCAAATCGGATGTTGAGTCTCCGCCACCAGAGGAAACGGCAACAGGTGTTCCACCTATAAGGGCATCGGCAATAGCGAATATCTTTGAGCGAAGTGAAGGGTTGGCAAGTTGGTCAAGCATTGTTTCCAATATGGATTTCAGACTGTCATTATTCTCTGTTAGAGTTTTGACATCATTTCGCAATTGGTATAGTTCACCATAATCCGCCAAAACATTGCGCTGGGCGGCTTCGACCTGCCGTGCCGCATCATTTCTGTACAGGGATTCTATATTGCGGACAATTTCAGAAAACTGTTTGGCGATATAGTGGTTCTGGCGTTCAATCCATTTGTCCGTACCGAACAGGGGTACTTTCTCTGTAATTTGCGGTGGTGTGAAATCGACCTTGTGATTGCGGAACGGCTGGACAACCGAACGAGCTTTTGTCGCATCTGCGGTCAGTCGCTCCAGTTCCTGCTCCTTTGCGTGAAGCTTATCGGTCTTGTCTTCAAGTTTGGCCTGATACTCGGCAATGAGTTTCTGTATATCCGCTTTCTGCGCTTCAAACCTGTCGAGTGTAATTTTGCCGGAAGCCAGTTCCTTTTCCGCCTCTTCAAGTTGTAGCCTATAGCTGAAAATCCTTGATTCCAGATTCCGCATCATGGATTGAAGTCCCTTGACGGCTTTCTCCGCCTGTTTAGCCTCTTTAGTCAACTTACGGATATAATCGCGCTTGCGCAGATGCTGCACGTTGCGCCCCTCAATGCTGTCGCCGCGCTCAAGTCCGTATTTGCTGCCGACCTCTTCATACAGGGAAGTGTGCATCTCTTTCAATATCCGGCCATATTCATAGCGGTCTTTCCCGAACTTTGCCGACCACATCACACACTCCCGTCCGCTTTTGGGACGGACACCGACCGGAACAATCAGGGCATGAATATGCGGACTACTCTCGTCAAGATGTACCTGAAACCCGACAATGTTTTCCTGTCCGTATCGTTTGGCGCACCAGTCATAGACATCCTTCGCCCAATTCTCGATTTCCTCGCAACGGTGCAGGTGGCTGTTGTCCGCACCTTTCTCCAGATTGACACTTTGGTCTCCGAACGCCATTTCAAGTGTTCGTTCATGGTTACCCCCAAAGACAAACTTAGTGCAACAATTCGGTTGAATTTTACTGTCCGGCTTGAAAGGTTTCCAACCCAACTCGGCCAGCCGTTCCTGCAGACGGACTTCAAGCGGTTTCTCCTGATAACCCAACGGATGAACTTTCCCATCTGGTCCAATCTCGAAATTCAGTTTCATTCGGGTCTTGTCATAGTGGTTGGTCGGATCCTGATTCTTTCTGTCAATTTTGTCGTTATTCCAACGCCTTTCGTTTTCATTTGCCTCTGATGTGCCGAATGACTTCCCGGCTTCAACATGCATGGCCTGTTTAATATCTGTGTTCATATAGGGTATTCTTTTGATAAATGATTAATATTTGAGCTTGCTCTTGTACCAGTCCGCTCTGTGGGACAATGACCGGATTTTATTGCCGCCAGGCAAAAAGTCCTTATTGTGTTAAGGACTTTCTATAAATCCTCGGAACAAGTTCCTTTACTATTCAATAAGTTCCAGATCCAGTTCATCAATGAGCAACTGCAATGCTGGATTACGTTGTATCATCTGGTGGAGTATCTGCCTCTTTGATGGTGAATACAGGAAGAAGTCTGCAATGTCCAATCCTTGGTTGCGTTGCTCTTCATCGGATGTACATTCCAAAACATTGGACACAACAACCCGTTTACATATTCCAGACAACAAAGCAGACTTTTCTTTCCATTGTTCGGTTGCTCCTAAATCAGGGATGAGAGTAACTTCCATGCCTTTGAGAACCTGCATAGCTTCACTGTTGAAACAACCGTTCTTTCCACCTGTTGCCAGCCATATATAATCGGGGATAAAATGGCTCATTACAACAGCGGTCTTTTCACTTTCCACCAGCATTACCGGAGACGATGAATTTTTCAGAAGATGCTCTCCAAACAGACATTGCTTCAAATGGAAATCCTGCAACTTCAACTCGGAATGCGCCCAGCTGACAAAAGCCTGAGGCTCTTTAACTCGATGTCCGGTCTCGGCATTATAGCACATTACCTTGCCGGTTCTTACCTGCCCATTTATATCTGTCTGCCAGAAAACAGTTGCGCCTCCCCATTTTGAAGACGTCCCGATGCGATACATTTCAAACAATCTGCTTGCCTCATTTTCACCAAATACATGACAGAAATACTGATATAAGGGGTTGATTGAATAATGTGACAAACTCCTTAGCACATAAGATGAAGGAATATACGAAGGAACAATACAAGACAGAGTTTTATCTGCCGTCTTATAAGGGGCAGAAAGAAGTGACTTGCCGCTTCCCTCATCCATTTCCAACACATCAGGATTATCCTTGAAGTATTCCTTAGGTGTATAGTGGTAGCCACAACTGTTTTCATGATCACACTTGCCGACATTACCGGGAAAGCTAATGCTGCCTTGTTCATCAATATACCTGACAAAACACCGGCTTTTACCACAGTTCGGACAAGTAGTCTTGCTTCCAGGGCGGTATTTCTGCAAATGGAATCTGTATTCACTCATGGTCCTCTGATTTTAGTGTGGTTGCACTCTGCACTTTTGCACTTTGAGAAGATTGCACGGTATCTTGACAAGATGAAAGTGCAATAGTGCAAGGTGCATCAGTATTTTTTGTCATAAGTTTGCGATAGACTCCATGCTGAAGCTTTTCTATAAGAGGGTGCTTAAGCCGGCATAATTGGTCAAGCGCATAATAGACGATACGTCGGGACATATCAACTTTTCTACCGGCAATAACCGCATCACCGGAAGTGAACCGATCTTCCAACAGAGAAAGCCATGCTTCCTTCGTTTCTCCGATACTATTTATGACAATGGCTTCCTGGATCCTCCTGTATGTTTCCTCATAATAATCAATCATACGGATTGCCGATTCTACGGAGTCCCGCTCAATATATTGCATATCTCCACTATCAGTAGCCCATTTCATTACCTGAAACAACAGGGCAAGACGTGCTACATGGCCGTTGAGTTTCATCTTGCGGCTTTCAACATTCGCATCATCCTCAATGGCATTTACAGCATCGATAATTCCATTGTACCATTCATAAAAGTATTCTTCCGCATCGTCAGACATTGTAAGTATACGGGGATTGACCGTTGTACCCTTGTCGTCAAGGATACAGGGGATGCTTAGGATTCTGTTGATTATTGTCCTCCATTGATTCATGATGTCAGGACGGGCTGTATTCCGTTCTTCCCTTCTCCATCCGGATATCTTCCTGTTTTTTGGATAGACAAATAGAAAACGGTCAAGCAATCCGTTGGCAAGGAACTCTGCACGGAAGACTTCCTGCAGCATATTCGTCTGTACTGAACCGATGACATTTATACATGGATTCTTGATTAGAACAGGACGTGATTCTGAT
>JAQVWR010000021.1:9234-25858 GCA_028709605.1 Proteiniphilum sp. | reverse complement strand
ACTTCCGTGCTTGCCTGCTGACATGGCTCTTTCATATTCGTCATATTCCTCGTTATATTTCTCATGCAGCCGGTCATCATACTCATTAATCGGCTTATAGATAAAACCGAGGGGAGGAGTCTTTCCAAGTCCGGGACGTCCGACCAGCATCATATAAAGGGATGGGCAAGTTTTCCACTCGCCCTTTATACGGATATGACAAGAGTTACCTATTGCAGTAGCAACAGCAGAAAGAACAATTGACGCAGTATATTCCACATTGAAATTTTCGTATCTGGCAAGATTGAGGATAATCTCCTGTATCTTGTCCGGGAAGGCATCCAACGGAAGACCTGTTTCCGGAATGCCTTCCACTTCAGAACGAAGCATGTTGGTCAAATGAATGGTGTCAAACATAGCCACCTCCTTCCTGTTTCGGTAGCTCATCACCTATAGCAAAGGCTTCATAGTGGAAACGGCGCAGAAAACGGTCTACATCTTCTTGCGTGTACCAATACTTGTCACCTTCGCGTGAGTAGCCGAGATAACCGTTGTCACGCAACTTTTTCAGATACTTCTCTTTGATGTTCAGTTTCTCCATCAAAGACTTGTTGTCATAGAGACAGCACCCACCTGCCTTACTTGGAAGTGATAATTGCAACTGTTTCTCCACTATGCCGAGAATCTTCTCAAGGAGTTCCCGTTCACATAGATTTTTATCTCCATCTAATTTTTTAGCCATAGTTTTCGTATTATGGCTTAACCTTCCTGATGCACACTCGGACTGTAAGCCGGGTTTATGTTATGGCACGACTGTGCACATCGGCCATAACGGCAGCGAAGGTAGAAAGTCCTTAATGCTTAGTAAGTTAGTATAAATTAGGCTAATGAATTAGACTGAAGTTAGGATTGTATTAGATAATATTAGAGTTGGAGATTAAAGCATTGATTATAAACAAAAAGAGTAGCAAGACAGCTACTCAAAAAACTTATCGATTTCCTTGGATTTTGCAGGAACGGCAAGGTCTTTCCTATTCGACCGGGACTGTCCCAAATCAGGCATTTCAAACAAGTTGCTCAGTTCTGTATCGGGGAAGACTCCCATTCTGCCAAATTTCCAGTATGATTTCTCATCCGTTTCGGAATATTCAGGCTTGTCTCCACAATATATCCGCCCACACATATATGCCAGCAGAACTTTGGAATCATTCCACTTATAATGGGAACCTTTTTCGCTCATATAACCAGCCTCTATCGCTTTCGCAAAAACTTTCACAGCCAGTTCCGTATTCAACATTCCCGTCAAAACAACAGCTCCCTCATTAGCTACCGTCTGTCCCCCAAAAATAGACGTTTCCGTGACATTGCCATTTTGCACCTTTATTTTCCCCTTATTTCCCTCTTTCAGCATTTCAGCGCAAAAGGCAAGAGCTGCACCTGAAATCAATGTTATTATAGTACCCCAAAAGGTTGTAGAGCCTGAATTGTCTCCATCAATCGGATTTATCACACCGATCCCGACAAGCAATAGCGTACCGGCAAACAAGGTAATTGCACTTGACCAAAGAATCAGCCTTGCATATCTTTTGAAAGCAAAGGACAATGCAAGAACGATAATACAAAGACCTATAACCAAGAATATTATTTGTAGCATAAATATTTCACATTACATAGAAACAAAACTAATTATCTCAACACCATAAATTCTAAAAATCATACTATTTCAAGCGGAGTTAACTCGTCTTTCAGTCGGGCCACTTCAGCAGACAAGGTTTCCGGCAAGAAACGGGCATAAACTTTCTCGGTTACATCCGTGCTGCCATGACCAAGCAATCGGCTGACTACAGACATCGACAATCCTTTGTTCAGTGCAAAAACAGCAAACGAATGTCTGGCCGCATGCATTGAAAGACTGAAAGGTAGCCCAATCTGCTCTCCCACGACCGCCAACGACTGATTGATACATTTAGTCGCATTATTACGTGCCTTATAAAGAGCCTCCGCATCATCCAGATCCAAAGTTTCCTTCACAAGGTCAAATACATACCGGCATCCTGCACGTTTTTCCTGCCATTGTTGCAATATGCGCAATGCAGGTTCAGTCAGAGGAATCACATGACGTTTGTTTGTCTTTATCATAATCTTCCGCAACTCTTTCCGGTCAAAATCGATATGTTTCCATTGCAGGGTCATCACATCCACTACACGAAGTCCGCAAGCATGAAACGCAAAGAAAAACATTTCCAAAAATTCCTTTCTACGTGGTTCCTGACAGGTCTTGTAATATTCTAAAAGAGCAGACATCTGTTCTTTAGTCAGGCTCTTTCCGTCAAACTCAACTTCTTCCTCTGAAAGTGAAACTTTTGTAACGATACGCATATCCTGAATCCTTGCATTCACGGCAGGATCTATCATGCTCATTTCACTTGCGTATGCACACGCCTTCAATATCGGTGTCAAGGCATGATTGATTGTCGCATCGCTATTCTGTTTGATTTCCTTGCGCCAAACAATATAACTGTCTAAAAGTTCCGGAGTCATATCACCCACATATATTGCGTCCGACCGATATGTGCCTTGCTTGGTTGCCCGTAAAAAAGTTTGGAAAATGTTCATGCAACTTTTACCATTCTCATATCGGCTTCTCCCGATTCTGTTTCTCGAATAATCCGAAGAAAGGCGTTCCAATGTGAACTCCACAAAATCTTTTCCCTGATCACGACGTGCCAAAGGCTTGTCTGCAAGAAAACCGGAAACGACATCCGCTGTAATTTGGTTCGGATGCTTTTCGTTATACTCGGCAAGTTGCGAATCTATACGTTCAACACGTGCAAGCAGAAGTTGGTTCAGCCGTTTGAACTCCCCACCATAGCTTGCACGGATTTCACCCCGTCCCTGATTGCCGTTCTGATTCCAGTCTGCAACCTTGACAAAGACATTTGTAGTCTTACGGATTATCTGCCTGTTCCAAGTATATTCCAACTCGACAGGATAGGCTTTATCTTTATCAACCTCCTTTGGTGTACGAAGGCGGTATTTGCCCAACGGATATAGTCTTTTCGGTCTTCCCATATATCATCCTCCTTTTAGCAATATTCCTGAGGAGAAACAAAGATATGGAATTTTAGACAAACAAACTCCGTTTTGAGAAGAAAAACCGCAATTTAGACAAACAAACCGCACCATCCAGCACCATAAAACACCAGCGCGACAAACAAATTGTTATTGTTTATCGCGCTGATATTTAATTGTTTAGACTATTCAAAAACTATTAATATTCTTCCTCATTGAAGAAGAAGTCCTCCTTACTCGGATAATCGGGCCAGATATCTTCTATCGATTCAAATACCTCTCCGTCCTCCTCTATCTCCTGCAAATTTTCAATCACCTCCAGCGGGGCGCCCGAGCGCTGGGCATAATCTATCAATTCATCCTTTGTAGCGGGCCATGGAGCATCTTCCAGTTTAGATGCCAGTTCTAGTGTCCAATACATTGAAAAATCCTTTCTTTATTTGTTTGTTTCAATTTTTCCGCAAATGTATAAAAAGTTTTCATATATCCCCCTGTTCCCAATATATTTCTTCGGAGGTTTTGCAACCCTCCTTTCGGGCCAGCACAAAAAAATAGTCGGAAAGGCGATTCAGGAAGATCAGCACCTCCTCTGCTACGGGAAAGATTTCGGCCACGCGGTAGACGAGACGTTCGGCTCTGCGGGCAACCGTACGGCAGATATGCGCCCGAGAAGCCGGTTCATTGCCGCCGGGTAACACAAACCGGTTCAACCGGGGCAACAGGGCGTCGGTCTTGTCGATCTGTTCCTCTATTCGGGTGATATCCTTTTCCCCAATAATGCTGGATGCAAGGGGCTTTTTACGCTCCGTTTCGGTGGCAAGATAGGACCCCAGGGTAAACAGTTTATGCTGCAGATACAACAGGAACGTATGATCCTCCTGCTCTCCGATCACACAGTTAAGCCACCCCACATGGCTGTTCAGTTCATCGAGGGTACCATACGCCTCCAGCCTCAGGTGTGTTTTTGAGACCCTCGTTCCTCCCACCAGTGCAGTGGTTCCCTTGTCTCCTGTTTTTGTATAGATGTTACTTTTTTTCATATGGGTTTTTAGTCAGCTTTCAGCGATCAGCTTTCAGCTTTTTTTTGACCTGTCAACTTATTCACGTATTCACGTATAGACCTCGAAACAAGGGCCTTGTGCCTTGAGCGAGAAACGAAAAACGTTGAACTTTTTATCGATTTAGATCTCATAGTGCAACTTGCTGTAGGTGTGTCGCAAGAAGACGATTCCGGTATCCTTCCTGTCGAATGTGATCCTGGCACGCTCATCTTTAACGATACTGCGCCAAAATTGTTTGCTCCGGGACACCTTCAGCGGATGAATTACCCAGAAAGTACCCTCATGGCTGAGGCGGAGCAGTGAATCGACAGACAACGAACCTCCTTTCCTCATATGAATGAAAATCGCATCATACTTCCCCTGCCGGGGCAGGGCGGGTAAAAACGTGCAGTGGCTACTCCTGCCGGCCGTCAGGTGCCCGGCGACGGCGACTTCCTCTGCTCTCTCTTCCACGCAGGTGCAGCGGATGTCGGAAGCGGGCGAGAGCAGGAAGAGGGTATTGACTCCTCTTCCCGAATAGATCTCCAGGATATTTTTTGGCTTAAGGTAATGTACCAGCCTGAAACAGAGATGGTGAAACTCCTTGACGGGATTGCGACCCGGACAATTTTTTAACAGATCCGCCTCTATGTCGTCAAACGCATAAAATCGCAGCTTCGACCGAAGCACATAGCGGATCAGATAGAAAGCAAAGGGGGAATGGATGCCATATCCCCGCGAATGTCTGATCCGCTGTAACCATCTGAAGAGTGACATGGTTGTTTACATTTTCCCGATCAGCGCCACAGCGTAGGCAGTGATTCCCTCCTCACGTCCCACAAACCCCATCTTTTCGGAGGTGGTCGCCTTAATGGAGATCGCATCCCTCTCTATGCCCATCACCTCGGATAGCTTCTGCTGCATAGCCGGTATAAAAGGGTTGAGTTTGGGCTGCTCCGCACATATGGTGGCATCGATATTCCCTACCGTAAAACCGTGTGCATGCAACAGGGAAACAGTCTCCCTGAGCAGCATCTTACTGTCCGCATTCTGATAGGCTGACGAGGTGTCGGGGAAATGATAGCCGATATCGCGCAGGTTCGCAGCACCCAAAAGGGCATCACAGATGGCATGTATCAACACATCCGCATCGGAATGGCCTTCCAGCCCGAGTCGGTAATCAAGCCGCACACCTCCTATCCAAAGTGCCCGTCCTTCTGCCAGACGATGCATGTCATACCCGAAGCCGATTCTTATCTTACTATTCATCGCAGTATGTTCCTGATCCCGTCCATATCGAATCCCAGCGAGATCCGCAGCGTCTGATCCATCGGGTTGGACTGGGCCGTGGAGACCAGATAGGCCGCATGGTACCCCGCAATATCAGCCGCAAATGCGTTCCCCGGGGTGGTCTCATCATTCCCCGGCTTCCAATACCCCGCTGCATACAAAAGATGCATATCATTCACCAGCTTGCTCAGCCAGGGAGTATAGGAAAACGACACCCCGGCATGCCTGCCGGTAAAGGGATACTTGGCGGCACCGATGTCCCCCATCCCTCCCCCCCTGGCGTCGGGAGCAAACAGCAGCGAGGGCATGGCTACCGGTATGGGATTGTAATCCTGTGCCGTGAGCTGGATGCTGGTAAAAACAAAAAGAGCTGATAAAAAAGACCCGAATGCTTTTTTCATGATTATGATCGATCTTGTGACTGAGTGACGGCTATTTCACCCGGAAGTCCAACAGCCTTCGTTCTTCAATGTAGCCCTGCAGGTGATCGTTTATCTTCACAGGACCGACACCTGCGGGTGTACCGGTAAAGATCAGGTCGCCGATCTTCAGGGTAAAGAACCGGCTGACGTAGGAGATGATCCGCTCCACCGGGTAGATCATCTCACGACTGTTGCCTGATTGTACCGTTTCACCGTTGATCTCAAGCCGGAAATTCAGTTCCTGTACCGATCCGGTCTCCTCTTTGGAAATGAAAGTTCCAACGGCTGCCGAATAGTCGAAGCTCTTGGCTATCTCCCAGGGCAGGCCCAGTTCTTTCTGCCTCTTTTGCAGATCACGTGCGGTGAAATCGATCCCGACGGTGATCTCATCGTAATAACGATAAGCGAAACGTTCCGCAATATGCTTCCCCAAACGGTTGATCTTGACCACCAGCTCCGTCTCATACTGCACATCTTCTGAAAAATCGGGCAGGAAAAAAGGCTTCCCATCCTTCAGCAAGGCAGTGTCAGGCTTCATGAAAAGAACCGGCTCCTTACTCTCAAACGTACGCTTCATCTCTTTATTGTGTGAAGCATAATTGAGGCCGACAGCAAAAATCTTCATGACAGCAAACGGTTAAACATGACCGCCAGATGAGCATACAGCGATGTATTCTGCAAAACGACCCCTTCGGGCACCCGGATCCGGAAAGGGGTAAAGTTCCATATCCCCTTAATGCCTCCCCGGATCATATACTCCGACACTTCCTGTGCAGAACCGGGAGGTACGGTAAGAATCCCTATCTTTGCGGCCATTTCCCTGTTTCTCTCGATGAACTCTCCGGAATGAAAAACCGGAATGGAGTGAATCTTCTTGTTCACCAGCGACTCTTTCACATCAAAACCGGCAATGATCTTCAATCCGAACTGCTCCAGTCCGGAATCGGACAACAGGGCCGCCCCCAGGCTGCCGACGCCGAACACCACCGCCCTGTGAGTCTGGGTGAAGCCGAGAAAAGTCTCCAGCACATGGATCAGCTCATCAATATCATATCCGACCCTGGTTTTACCGTGTATATCCACATAGGAGAGATCCTTGGCAATCTGTGAGGCAGAGACATCAATCTTTTTGGCGATCCGGGTAGAAGAGACAATCGTTTCCCCCTGACTCCTGAGTAACTTCACATAGGATAAGTACCAGGGCAGCCTTCTGAGTGCCGGCTCGGGTATTTTTGCGAAATGATGTGGATCAGCCATGCGGTTGGAAATCTTTGTTGCGTTACAAAGATACGTTCTTTTCGGGGAAATTCGGAAATCTCCGCACCTTATTTACGGATAAATTTCTTTAATGCCCCCCCGATGGCAACAAATTGGCACCCCGCCGCTCAGTGTCTGGTTCCGGAGACCTCCCTGAGCACCACTCTCACCATCCCTAACTTTAAATGGGTATCAATCACTACGGGTATCCGGTTCTCGTCATTGGTGAGAGAAGCTTTCAACGCCTCTTTCTGATCGGCAAAAGCATCGTCTTGTATCGTCATGGAGATATTGATCACCTCATATCGCTTTCCGTTGTTGGCTTTGATGGATGAGGTTCCCAGATAATTGACGTACATTTGCACCGGTCTCTTGCCTGAAATAAACTGAATATACCTGCTGTCACCCGACTGCATTCCGGAATAATCGATGTTCCGCACATAAGAGAGAACAGAAAGATAATCATAGGTGCACTGGTCGGTTGTGACCACCTTGTCAAACCGCTTTTTCCCGTTCCGGGTACGCACGGCACGAATATGAACCTTATTTCCCTGATAGGTGTAGGCCTGTCGTTCCACCGAATCGTCCTTTCCTTCAGAGGCCTCTTTGGTGAAGAGCAAGGGACGCAGATCCTTATCTACAAAGGAGGTGAGGGTATCGTTTACGGAGTAGAGACTACTCGCCAACCCGGATGTTTTGAGGGTCATCACTGTCTTATAAGCATTCTCACCGCGGTAATTGGCATCCGTGACCGATAACGATCCTTTGCCGGCACGCGCATTGAAGAGGCCGTAATTGAAATAAAGATCATATTCAATCTGCTCTCCGCTTACAAAAGCGCGGTTGACCAGTCTGCACTGTCCACTCATTTCCACGGACAGGAAAAAGGAGATGAAAAATAAAAAGAAAAAAATGGAATGATGTTTTGAAAATAACATATGGATCGGATTTTAACATGATCACTGTAACACCGGAACCTATCGCATACGGGTCAGGCCTCCCCCGCTTCTTCCTCCGCCCCTCCCGGAGAAAGGAGAGCTCTGTTGCGTCTGCTGCCGTTCTTTGTCTCTTTCCTGGCTCGGGTCTCTTCGTTTTTTTTCTTCCGGCTTATTCTTTGTGATCTCCAGCGGCTTTTGCCTGATCACCGGCACACTTTCTATATCCCAGTCCTCCAGATGATCGGAGAAAGCCCTTATGGTCAGCTTCCCGGGATAATAGAAGACCTGCTCCGGTTGCCGTTTCGCCTCATAGTTGCCCGTGGTCCAGGAGCCGTCGTGATTCTCATCGATCACTAACCGTGCAAAGATCTCACCGGGAAGGAGGTCCTGGAATTTGGCGGTATGGTCTTTGACGAAACTTTTTCGGAATGGTTTATCCGATTTGTCCAGCAACTCTACGTATGCGGCTTTGCCGGCAGGAATTCCTTTGATCGTCATCTCCAGGTTTCCGTACTGATCCAGATCCTTTACGGTGAAAGCCTGCTCATATTTGTTGTTCCACAGTCCGTAATAACTAAAGATCGCAGCCGAGTCGACCGACAGCTTGTATTTGCCCCCGGGAATCCATGTGGGACGGAGGATGTATTTACGGGGGTTGAGCGAATCACGCTCAAACCGGAACGGCACCAGATGGAAGAGGGTATCCTCCTGATGGAACAATTGCACATAGGAGGAATCAAATTGCACCACAGGCTGGCTGAACTCAATCCGCACCGGATTGTACAATTCGAAAGCGGATTGCACGTTCGTTTTCATATCCAGAAAGCGGATCGGTTTTTCTTTGGGCTCCTCCTCTCTCTTTTCGGAACGACGCGGACGTGACGAGCTGCGGATAGCAAAATCGAGTGTATCGGTGTCAATATAATCGCGGTTAAGCGAATCAGTACGGAGATAGTTGATCTTCAAGGCGATCGAGTCCTGTCGGTACACCAGGGAGTCGGTGATCCATAGTTGCAGGGTGTCATTCCTGGCACTCCTTTCCAAAACATACCACTCCTTTTCCGCTGCTACCGGGCTCATCAAACGGAATGAGGGCAGATCGGCGGGGGCAGCAAACCGAAGGAGAAGGCGGTATGGCTCGGGACGCTCATGCTGCTGCAGATATTTCCGCTGGAAATCGGCGAGAAAAGAGCGCAGCAGCAGGTCATCGGGCAGGAAACGGGTAAAATGGACCGTCCGGATGGTGTCGATGGTCAAGCTGTCCCTAAAGAGGGTATCCTGCCGCACAGCCGGTATGGTTGAGGGAACGATCACCGAATCGAGGAAGGCAATCGCTTCCTGCGGATTATCGTATCTGTAATCCCTGTTCAGGTCATTGAGGGCATACACCTTATACCTCCCCGGGGCCATTCCCCTGACAGTGAAACGGCCGCGTGAGTCGGTTCGGGAGATCCGCTCAAAGGGTACACGGGTAAAAACGGTATCATCAAAGTCGGAATGGATGCCCACATATATGCCGGTTACCGGTTCCAGATCGGACGCCGCCAGCACTTTTCCCGATATCGACAGGGTGTCGAGCTGATCACCCGTGGAAAAGGAAAAGACAAAATTCTCCAACGGGTTCTCTTCGTTGTTATCCACAATGGCATCGGTGAAGTCAATGGTATAAGTCGTGTTGGGCAGGAGCTCATCACGGAGCTCCACCACCGCTTTCCTGCCGACAGACCGGATGACCGGCATATTCTGCTGTGGCGGGGTGATGATCACCTTCTCATTGGGTGTTTTAATCTTGATGTTCTCATCGAACTCAATCTCGATCTTCCCGGGGGAGCTGTTGAGGGAATTGAACCCGGGCGTAGAACGCCGCACTACCGGAGGATCCACATCATATGCCCCCCCCGTGGGTGCGGCCATATTTGCACAGGCGTACAACACAACGATGGCCGTCAGGGCCAGAAACAAAAAAGAAAAAAAAGAGAAAATTTTATGCAACATTGTACCGCTTTAAAATGAGCTTGGTTATTCCCCTGGCAAAAATACAATCATTTACCCATTTTCCTGAAAAGGAATTCAGAAAAATAGTGAAAATAGAGCGGGGTGATCAGCGAACCGATGTTTGCGTTGCCGAGAGAATGGAGTGACCCATCCTGCAAAATAGGCACTTGCGCCGGTCGCAATACTCTTTTTTCAACTGGATCAGCGCCTGCGAGTCGATTGCACAGGCAGGCTCAATCCCCGTTTGCCGGAACATGCGCACCACAGTGTTCTCTTCCGGTTTCAGCGATGCCAGCAACCGCATGCCCCTCTCACAAAAAGCTTCACTGTCTATCCTCTTTCCGTATGCAAACAGGATGGGCGCAACGGTGTTGATGAGCAGGAGATCAAGCGAGGCGGCACCAAGCGATTTGGACGCTTTGGGCGATTCTTTTCCGAAAGCGTAATGCGTGGACCAGTAAGCCGAGGGTTCGCCCCGAAAAAAATCCTTCAACCGTCCGATCTCCTCCGTCTCCAGGATACAGGAGAAGAGGCGGCCGGATCGTTGCAGGAGTGCAGCCAGTTGGGCGATGCGGACATGGGGAAAAGAGCAAGGTCGAACCCTCATTTTCTTGAACAGGTATGCATGCATCCCCTTCAATCCATATTTGGCCTTGAGAAACTGATAATCCGACTGTAACTGACGGTAGTACGGCTCTTTCACCGTCTGATCCTGCAGCATCCCCGCCTGACCGAACAACAGCGCTTCCACCATCGACAGATCATCATTGTGTCGCTGGATATCATGAAAAGGCAGGGAAAGGGCAAGACGCTCAAACGCATGGCTGTTCAATCCGAAGCCGAAATTGCGGGAGAGCATCACATAAAACACTTCATCCCACGATTGATTGAAGCGTTTCAGATGGCTGAAAATATCCCCGCTCTTCCGTTCCATCCGTTCCACACAAAGGGAGTCGAGAAAAGAACGGATCAGCCTCTTATCCACACTGTACAAAAAATCACGGCAAGGAAGAGGATGGTCACTGTGCAGCAGATATTCAGCGCTCACACGCACCTTGTCAGGAAGAGGCAGGAGACACTGGGGGATCTGCTCTCCGTTTGCATTCACCACCTCCCTGTTGATCTGTCCGACGAGATGCAGAATCACCGAATTGTATGCCGGATCGAGATGATGCCCGTGCAGAAACCAGTCCGCCGAGGTGCGGTGGATCTCCACATTGCCGGCCCACATCTCATCGCCGATCCGGATCTTGGCATTGAAAAAATCAGGGCCTGCATGCAGGTTGTGCATCCCCGGATCAATCACCTCCACCCTGCACCCTTCTGCCGTCACCAGGGCATCGTGCGGATATAACCTGTATTTCCACACATAGTGCAACAGCTGTTCCTGACTGGTCATAGCGCTCAGGTTTAATCACCAAAAGTACAATCAATTATCGGAACATGCAAGCCTCACAAAGAAAAAGCTCTTCCCGATCATCCTGTGAATGTGAAGAATTATCACTACTTTTGCACCGTTTGATGATTCCTCCAACTCATTTATGCTCACAACAGAAAAAAGAAAAGCAATCCGCATCCTGATGCAACAGGAGATCGTGCCTGCCATCGGGTGTACGGAGCCCATCTCTGTGGCGCTCTGCACTGCCGGTGCATGCCGCGTGCTGGAGAAGAAAGCCGAACGGATCGATGCCTTTCTGAGTGGCAATGTGATCAAAAATGCCATGGGGGTGGGAATCCCCGGCACCGGAATGATCGGATTGCCCATAGCCATTGCCCTGGGAGCGCTGAAGGGCCATCCCGAAGATGGGCTGGAGTTACTGAAAGAGATCACGGAGGAGGATGTGGAACAGGGGAAGCAGTTCATCCGTGAAGAACGGATCCGGATTCATCCCTGCCCGGAAAACAGCGAGAAGCTTTATATAGAAATCCGCTGCAGCGCGGGAGATCAGACCTCCAACGCCATCATCCGGGGTGACCACACCCACTTCACCTATATCGGACTGAACGGAAAAGCACTGCTCGATGAACAGGTGATTCTCCCAACGGATGCCGACACCGGGCAGCATGCGCCGCTCACCTTCCGGACGATTTATGAATATGCGACTGAGTCTCCCGTGAAAGAGCTCAATTTTATCCTGAAGGCTGCCCGCATGAACAGAAAAGTGGCAGAAGAGGCACTGGTGAAACAGTATGGGCACAATGTAGCAGGCAGCCTGCAGCGGCGGAAGGGAAGAGAGATCTTCGGTGACAATCTGCACAGCCGCATGCTGATTGCCACGGCAGGTGCCTGCGACGTGAGGATGGACGGTGCCATGATTCCGGTGATGAGCAACTCGGGCAGCGGCAATCAGGGAATAGCCGCCACTGTTCCCGTGATGACCTTTGCCGAACAGGAGGGTTGTCCGGAAGAAACAATGGTCCGCGCACTGACATTGAGCAGTTTGTTGATTATATACATCAAACAGCACTTAGGAAAACTCTCTGCCCTGTGTGGCTGTGTGGTAGCTTCCACCGGCTCAGCCTGCGGAATCACTTTTCTGATGGGCGGGAACTACCAACAGATCATCTTTGCCGCCAAAAACATGATTGCCAACATCACCGGGATGATCTGCGACGGAGCCAAGCCCGGCTGTGCACTGAAGATCGCCAGCGGTGTATCCACCGCCACCCTGTCGGCTGTGATGGCCATGGAAAATGAGGGGGTGTCGGCAAAGGAGGGGATCATCGATGAAGATATCGATCAGACTATTCGTAATCTGGCACTGATCGGCAACCGCGGCATGCAGGAGACCGACAGGCTGGTGTTGGAGATCATGACGAAGAAATAGGTTATTACAAAAATTCATTTTGCAAGCAGAGAAAGAACTTGATTTCCGGACAAAGAAGATCAGCAGGCTTGTCTGGGACTACGCACTGCCCGGCATTGTGGGCACCGTGGTAACCGGGCTCTACAATGTGATCGGACGCATCTTCATCGGACAGGTGGAAGGGGCCATCGCCATATCGGGACTGGCCATCACCTTCCCGGTAATGACCCTCACCTCCTCGCTGGGGATGCTGGTGGGTTCGGGTGCCGCCGCCCGCATCTCCATCAGTCTGGGGAAAAGAGACAGGCAGACGGCGGAGCAGATCCTGGGCAACTCGCTGTCGCTGACGGTGATCCTCAATGCTGTCTTCATCACCCTCTTTTACATCTTTCTGGAGCCGATCCTGATGGCCTTCGGCGCCAGCAGCCTCACCTATCCCTATGCGCGTGATTACCTGCAGATCGTACTGCTGGGAAATGTGTTTGTCAGCCTCTGCTACAACTTCAACGCCATGATGCGCTCCTCGGGCTATCCCACCAAGGCAATGGTGACCATGCTGATCGGAGCGGTACTCAACCTAATCCTCAGCCCTCTCTTTCTCTTTGTCTTTAAACTGGGCATCAGAGGGGTGGCTTGGGCGACCGTGCTCTCCATGTTCATCGGGATGCTCTTCGTGATGCATCACTTCACCCTGCGCAGCAGCGTGATCCGTCTCCGGTGGAAGAACTTGCGACTCAACAGGCATATCATCCTCTCCATCCTCTCCATCGGGCTCTCCCCCTTCAGCATGCAGGTGGCTGCCTCGGCCGTGGCCCTGCTGATGAACACCTCGCTGCTGCGTCACGGCGGTGACCTTGCGGTGGGCGCCTACGGCATCATCAACTCCGTGCTGATGCTCATCCTGATGGTGGTGCTGGGTCTCAACCAGGGTACGCAGCCCATCATCGGTTACAACTACGGTGCAGGCAACTACCAAAGGGTGCGGGAAACGCTCTTCTATTCCCTCAGGATGGCGACCCTCTTCACCACCGTGGGTTTCTTCTTTGGCCAGTTCTTCCCGCAGGTCATGGCTTCCGCCTTCACCAACGATGAGGAGCTGCTGGAGATCAGCGGATCGGGATTGCGCATAGCGCTGATCGCCTTGCCACTGGTAGGTTTCCAGGTTGTCAGCTCCAACTTTTTCCAGAGCATTGGCTTTGCTGCCAAATCGATCATCCAGAGCCTGAGCCGACAGCTCATCTTCCTGGTGCCGGGCATCATCTTGTTGCCCCGCTTGTGGGGACTCAAAGGGCTCTGGATCGCCATCCCGGTCTCCGATACACTGGCAGCGCTGCTCTCTTTATACCTGTTGGTGATCCAGCTGCGGCACCTGCGGCAGCTGGAAAAGGAACAAAACGAATCATCGCCCGGTGATGCTTCGTAATTTTTTCACGTGAATGGCAGAAAATAACCCGATTTTATGTAGATTTGCATACCGAGAAAAGAACAACCCATTACTCACACATAAAATAGTACGTATGAAGAAAGTAGTCTTGATTCGCCATGGCGAAAGCGCCTGGAACAAGGAGAACCGTTTCACCGGCTGGACCGATGTAGATCTGACCGAAAAAGGAATAGAAGAAGCACACAAAGCGGGAAAGTACCTGAAGAAAGAAGGTTTCCGTTTTGAAAAAGCCTACACCTCTTACCTGAAGAGAGCGGTCAAAACACTCAACGTTGTGCTCGATGAGATGGACCTGGACTGGATCCCGGTAGAAAAAACGTGGCGGTTGAACGAGAAGCACTATGGCATGTTGCAGGGACTGAACAAGGCGGAGACAGCCGCCAAATACGGTGACGAGCAGGTGCTGATATGGCGCCGCAGCTACGATGTGCCGCCGCTGCCGCTGGAAAAGGATGACGACCGTTCTCCGCTGCAGGATCCCCGCTATAAAGGAGTGGATGAGAAAGATCTCCCGCTGACCGAAGCACTGAAAGATACGGTAGAGCGAATCCTCCCTTACTGGAACAACACCATCGTGCCGGAAATGAAGCAGTTCCACGAAGTGATCGTGGCTGCCCACGGCAACAGCCTGAGAGGCATCATCAAGCATCTGAAGCACATCTCCGACGAGGAGATCGTGAGCCTGAACCTGCCCACCGCCATTCCCTACGTCTTCGAGTTCGACGATGAGATGAACCTGCAGAAGGACTATTTCCTAGGCGATCCGGAGGAGATCAAAAAACTGATGGATGCGGTAGCCAACCAGGGAAAAGCAAAATAACCCCCCCCATACTCACTGAAAAAACGGGCGCTGTTTTACAGCGTCCGTTTTTACTATACTCTACACTTAAAGGATGGATCTCAATTCATCGGGAGTGATGTTCATCGCAGTGATCACGCCCTGTTCATCGATCAGGTAGTTTCTGAAACCGTTGCTGAACCTGAATTCTTTATAGAGTTCAGAACGGGTGCCCCTCTCTTCACGACAATAAGGGATCTTCTCCAAGTGATCCATTGCCAGTGTCCGCTCCAGCACATGCAGATTCTCATCGAAAGAGACCGAGAGAAATGTGACATCTGCATTGTTCCGTGACAGGAAATGATAAAGCTGCACATTGGCTGCACGGGATGGGGCATCATAACTGGCCCAGAAATTTACCACAACTTTTTTACCTTTCAATGCATGCAGAATGAGCGCTTTCCCTCCCGAATCCGTCAACACGATATCCGGAATCGATTCTCCGGGATGATAACCGAAGGAAGGCAGATCTCTCTTTACAGATCCGGCCGAGAGCGCAAGTGAAAGAATTGCTGCAAGGCAAAAGTTCACGTACTTCATAAAAAAATATTTTGATTACTACCCGGATTCAGCTATTGCTTCCCGCAGTGGCTAAATCCCTTATCGTTACCAACTTTTCACTAAAAGTCGGCTATTTCGGTTTGCAAAAGTAGTCTACTTTTTCTTACCCACGCATAATTTTCCCACAAAGAATCTTTTCAAATGTTAAAATTAAATTGTAATAATTCTTATTCATCTGTATATCAATCACTCACCGAAAAGAATGATTCCACCGTCTCTTCCAACGTCTCTTTGAAGATCACTTTTTTGTCCTGGTCGAGCAGATAAAGTGTCGGGATGGTTTTGAGATCATACAACTGTTTTTGGATGATCTCCTTTGCCCGGTCATCAGCATGCAACCATTACTTTGGCAAATCGGGCAGGTGTGCTTTCCATTCCTCGGAGTCGCTGTCGGGGTAAACGGTCAGGATGGTCAGCATGGTTCGGGTGGGACTGTTCATGGCCAGCGCCCTGTTCAGCGCCGGGGAGCTTTCCAGGCGGCGGGTGACAGCCTCACAGGCAGGCCATCCCGGATGGGAGAAGAGCAACAACACATACTGGCTGCGGAGATCCCACAACGAGAACGACTCACCGGATGCCAGGGTGCAGGTGATGTTGTTTGCTTTCTGTCCTACCCGGTTCTTCAGGGTCATCACCAGCTGGGACCGATAACGCAATCTCTCTTTTTCCGCCAGCAGGGAGGAGGCAGTGACCTCTTTCAGCACAGGGATATACTGTTCCTCGTTGCGGAAGGGTGAGTTGGGATCATACAAATATTTCTCCATCAGCGAGACAAAATAAACAAACACAGAGGTGTCTGCCTCAGCACGGTGCAAGGTGTGCAGGAGAGAGCAACCGGACTCCTCCCATACCTCCCATCCGGCTCTTTTTGCTCGATGAACAGGAGAGGGAGCTGATCCATACCGATCCGGCCAGTAAGGCGACATACACAAATTGCTTCATCTGCTGTGATGCTATGATTCTGCTGTAAAGATATGAAAA
>JAQVWR010000021.1:0-9134 GCA_028709605.1 Proteiniphilum sp. | reverse complement strand
CCATCCGGCTCTTTTTGCTCGATGAACAGGAGAGGGAGCTGATCCATACCGATCCGGCCAGTAAGGCGACATACACAAATTGCTTCATCTGCTGTGATGCTATGATTCTGCTGTAAAGATATGAAAAAAAGAGGCAGACCAGAGGGAATGAAGCATGTAACAATGGAGGAAACCGATAATTTTCGTATATTTGTATTTCAGAATTTGTCCGATTCAAACATGGATAACTATATCGTTTCAGCAAGGAAATACAGGCCCACCACGTTCCAGACCGTGGTGGGACAAAAAGCTCTCACCACCACCCTGAAAAATGCCATTGCAAGCAACAAGCTGGCACATGCCTATCTTTTCAGCGGTCCGCGGGGCGTGGGCAAGACCACCTGTGCCCGTATTTTTGCCAAGACGATCAACTGCCTGCAACCGACAGCCGAACATGAGGCATGCAACAGCTGTGAATCGTGCGTGGCCTTTAACGAACAGCGTTCCTACAACATCCACGAGCTGGATGCCGCCTCCAACAACGGGGTGGAAGACATCCGCAACCTGATCGACCAGGTTCGCATTCCGCCCCAGATAGGCCGATACAAGGTCTACATCATCGACGAGGTGCACATGCTCTCAACGTCGGCATTCAACTCGTTCCTCAAGACACTGGAAGAACCGCCGACGCACGCCATCTTTATCCTGGCCACCACAGAGAAGCACAAGATCATTCCCACCATCCTCTCCCGTTGTCAGGTATATGACTTCAACCGCATCAGCATCGCCGACATTGTGGAACATCTGCAGCATGTGGCGCAACAGGAGGGCGTAACCGCCGACACGGAAGCACTCAACATCATCGCACAAAAAGCCGACGGTGGCATGCGCGATGCGCTCTCGATCTTCGACCAGACAGTAAGCTACACCGAAGGAAACATCACTTATCAGGCGGTGATAGAGAACCTGAACGTGTTGGATTACGAATACTACTTCAAACTCACAGAAGCCATTCTTGCGGGGAGCGTCACAGATTGCCTGCTCATCCTGAACGACATCCTCAACA
This sequence comes from Proteiniphilum sp., assembly GCA_028709605.1. Lineage (GTDB taxonomy): Bacteria > Bacteroidota > Bacteroidia > Bacteroidales > Dysgonomonadaceae > Proteiniphilum. The sequence goes on along the minus strand of JAQVWR010000021.1, from coordinate 8,089 downwards.
GAGGGTTTGAGGGGCAGTATATCATCAGCGGTATTGCATCCCACTTCCGGGACCTGCTCGTATGCAGGGATGCCGTGACAGCACAACTGTTCCAAGTGGGATCCGCCATTCGCGAACGATACGTCTCCCTGTCAAAAAAATGCAGCAATGCATTTCTGTACCAATCCATTGAGATTGCCAATGACTGCGACCTCAACTACCGCATCAGCAAGAACAAACGACTGCTGCTGGAGCTGATGCTGATCCGGATGTGCCAGCTCACCGAAGGGAGCTCACCGGTCAAAGAAGAAAAAAAAAAGAACCTGAAGCCGATTGACAGGCCGAAAAGGAGCTGTGATCAGGAGAACATCCAACAGGAACTGCCACAAGAAAAGCAGCGTTCATCCTCTTCGGTCCATACCGGCAACCGACAGCAGACCTCCGTACCGACCGCCGGGAAAGCAGCAGAAGCCCCCTCTGTCGAAGAACCCAAGCAGCCTGCCTACCCTGCTGCTGTCCCGCCCGCCAAAGCAGCTACACTGAAAAAGAGAAGCGCGTCGGTCTCCGGCATGGGGATCTCTCTCTCCTCCCTGACCAGCCCGAAAGAGAGTGAACCTGAAACCGTTCAGCAGGAGAAACAGATCTCCGGCTCGCGACTGTTCAATGAGGAGGAGCTGGTAACAGCATGGAATGAGTATGCCCGCAATCTCACCGAAGAAAAACTGTTGAAGAACACCATGTCGCTTTATCTGCCCAGGATGATCGGTGAAGGGATGTTTGAGGTGGAGGTCAATACCGACCTCAACAGGCAATATCTCACCGACAACAGCCCCTCCATTCTCTCCTTCTTGAGGGAGAAGCTGGATAACGGCGAGATCACCATGACTATCCGGATCGCGGAAGACAACGCCATCAAAAAAGCACTCACCTCCCGGGAGATATTTGATGAGATGACACAACAAAACCCCGCCCTTCAGAAGCTCTCCGATGAATTTGGCCTCGAACTGAGCTAGCGCCTTTCTTCCAACCTCTTTTCTATCTGAATGATCTGCCGATGAAGCGCTTTCTTTTCCTTTTTTTGTTGCCCCTCACCTTTTCCGCATGCAGCGAACATACAAAAAATTCGGTGCCGCCGGCAGAGATCGCCATAACCGCTCCGAAAGAGGTCAGCCTGCATTCCGACACCATCGTGGATGCCTGCTACACCTTTGAGGAAGCAATCAGGGGCACACAAGCCCCGAAGGAAATCACGGATCAGCTGGAACTGGTAGAGGTGCATTACGTCTCTACCGACGGAGAAATCCACCAGGGTCAAATCCTCTGCAACAGGAAAATTTCAAGGGAGATCAGCACCCTTTTCACCTATATGCTGCAGGAAGGATTTGTGATCGCACAAGCTGTCCCGATCGTCAGATACGGCTGGGACGACAGTCTCTCCATGACTGACAACAACAGCTACAGCTTTTGCTACCGCGACATCAGCTATTCGAAGCATGCCACCGGGATGGCTATTGACCTCAACCCCCGTTTTAATCCGCTGCGATGGAAACAGGGATCCCGTCCGAACCAACCGGAGGGTGCAGTGCCTGACACTACCGTCAACGGCACATTGTATCCCGGTCACCCGGTAGTGAAAGCATTTAAGGAAAAAGGATTCCGCTGGGGCCATACTTTCTCGAAGTACTACGATGACCACCATTTTGAGAAGCGATAACCACTAATAACCGGCCCACTTCTCCCTGTCGAGGCTGCGGTAACTGATTGCCTCTGCCAGGTGTGCCGCCCTGACCGCATCACTGCCCGCCAGATCAGCAATGGTACGAGCCACCTTCAATATGCGATTGTAAGCACGTGCAGAGAGACAGAGGCGCTCCATGGCCGATTTCAACAACTTCAGTCCGGCATCGTCGGGTTGCGCATACTTATAGAGCATCCTGCTGCTCATCTGTGCATTGCAGTACACCCCTTTTACTTTCCGAAACCTCTCTTTTTGTATCTCACGTCCTGCCATCACCCGTTTGCGGATCTCCTCACTCTTCTCCGCCGGTGCTGCGTCGGCAATCTTATCAAAGGGAACCGGTACGATCTCTATCTGAATGTCAATCCGATCCAGCAAAGGGCCCGATATTCGGTTCAGATAACGCTGAATGTCACCGGGAGAACAGACACACTCTTTGTCGGGATGATTATGAAAACCACAGGGACAAGGGTTCATCGCCGCCACCAGCATGAAGCCGGCCGGATACTCCACACTGAACCTGGCACGGGAGATGATGATCTTACGATCTTCCAGCGGCTGGCGCATCACCTCCAGCACATTCCGGTTGAACTCCGGCAGTTCATCCAGAAAAAGCACCCCGTTGTGTGCCAGACTGATCTCGCCCGGCTGAGGCCATGAACCGCCGCCCACCATCGCCACGTCGCTGATGGTGTGATGCGGCGAACGAAAAGGGCGTTGCACCATGAGCGACAGGTGTTGTCCCGTTTTGCCGGCCACGCTGTGAATCTTGGTGGTTTCCAGCGCTTCTTCGAGTGTGAAGGGGGGAAGGATGGAAGGCATCCTGCGGGCCATCATCGACTTTCCCGACCCGGGCGGTCCAATCATAAGGACATTGTGTCCACCCGCAGCCGCTACCTCAAGCGCCCGTTTCACATTCTCCTGTCCCCTCACGTCGGAGAAATCATGCTCAAACAATGCACGCTGATCCAAAAACTCCCGGTTCACATCGACAACCACAGGGTACAAACAGTTCTCCTCATTGAAAAATGCGACCACATCACGGATATTTTCCACACCGTATACATCCACCCCCTCCACCACCGCGGCCTCTTTTGCATTGGCAATCGGCAGGATCAGATCCGTGAAACCCAGCTCCTTCGCCATCACTGCAATGGACAACGCGCCTTTCAGGGGAAGAATGGTCCCGTCGAGCGACAATTCACCCATCATCACGCAGCGTGCCAACCGGTCGGTTCGGATCGCCCCGGAAGCGGCTAGTACGCCCACCGCCAGGGGCAGGTCATATGCCGATCCCTCTTTGCGGATATCGGCCGGGGACATGTTGATGACAATTTGCTGACGGGGAAACTTGAGACCGTTCGTCTCCAGAGCAGAGACGATGCGTTCATGGCTCTCTTTCACGGAGGTGTCGGGCAAACCGACCAACAGGAACCGGATCCCTCTGGAGACATTAACTTCAATAGTGATGAGCGTGGCATGGATCCCTTGTACAGCCGCACCGAAAACTTTGACCAGCATGTAACCGGGTTTAAATGATACTTATTACTCGGAAGTACTTCCGATCACATCCGCAATGCCATGTGCGGGGATGTTGCGGGCTTTGATGATACCATCGGGAGCGATCAGAATGTTATAGGGAATATACTGTACGTTATAGCTATCTACAATATCAGCGCCCCAGCCTCTCTTCTCGGGCACCACGATCCATGGAATGGAGTCATTTTCGGCATAACCGACCGGATAGATATCGGAGTCGATATAGATGGTGATGAACGCTACACGCGCTGGATCCAGCGCGGCATATTCACGTTTCAGCGACCTGACAATCTCACGGGAATCCTCTCCTGATGCGGAGATAAATGATAGCAGCAGATACCTGCCATTGAAGTCGTGCGAGCGGATCTCCTCACCCTCCTTATCGTTCAGGGAGAAGTAGGGCATCGTGGCACCTTCAACCGACCGGTTCACTTTCTCCGAATACGCCTTCAGGCTGACAGCCAGCTCGTTACGCAACACCGCTCCCTGCATGTAACCGAGCACACGCTCCAGGGCAAGAGGATTGTCATTGTGGACGAAGAAACTGTTGATCAGGATGAGGCTGGACATTTTCGCCGGGTTTGCCCGGATAGACTCCTCCGCCTTCAGCGTCAACTCATGGTTAAGCACATTCAGTCTCAGCAGCTCATCCTGTCGGGACAACGAATGGTTGCTGCTTGAATCCAGCTGACTGCTCAATCGCAGATTCTCCAGCAACCGGGCGCGCTGCCTGAGCAGATCCTCATTTTCTGTTTTGAAGAGCGTCAGCTCATCGTTTACCTCATTCCCCCTTATGCTGATCAGATCGGGAATCCGGGCATCGCCATTTACCGTGATCCGGTCCCCTTCCTTGGCGAAGACCACAATCGCGCTCTCCATATGATCGAGATACAATGAAAAGGCGGTAAGGGTATCGGGGGTGCTGCTATAGTTGAATCGGCCCTTCGCGTCCACAGGGATGGTATCTATCGCCAGCGAATCGGAAGAGAGATAGGTGGCAACGATGAACGATGACTCCAGATGTTCTATTTTCCCTTTGATCGACATCCCCTCTTCGCTGCCGCAAGAGATGACTATCCACAAAACGAAAATAAAAAAAAGTATGCCTGAACCTTTCATCATAGAAACAAAAAAAATTTCAGAATTGTCTGTCCCAATCCTATATGCCTTTTATTGTTTGATCCGTACCCTTCTGCAAAGATACAAAGATACAAAGATACAAAGGTATGTCATCTTTTTAAATATTCAAACATTTTCACATTTTTTTATTTTATTTTCCCCCCTCACAGAGATTCATCATCCACTCTGGGACAAAATGAAAAAAAATCAGTAGTTTTGCATTGCACAAATGCCATACAGTCTATGTATTTCTCCATTGTGATTCCTCTCTACAACCGTCCGGATGAGCTGGACGAGTTGCTCGCCAGCCTCTGTGAACAGACCGACAAGCAGTTTGAAGTGATCCTCGCGGAGGACGGGTCAACCCAAAAAAGCGATCATGTGGCGGAGCGATACCGCGACAGGCTGTCGATCACCTATTTCGAAAAGCCCAACACAGGTCCCGGTCTCACCCGAAATGAGGGTGCCGCAAGGGCTTCGGGCGACTATCTGATCTTCTTCGACTCCGACTGCATCATCCCGGCACATTATATGGAACAGGTGTCGAAATACCTTGCCCGCAACGATGTCGATGCATACGGAGGGCCCGATGCGGCGCTACCTACCTTCACCACCATCCAAAAAGCGATCAATTATGCCATGACCTCCTTCTTCACCACCGGCGGCATTCGGGGCGGCAAACGATCGATGGAGAAATTTCATCCCCGGAGTTTCAACCTGGGGGTATCCCAAAAAGCATTTGAAGCACTGGGAGGGTATGGGACGATGCGTTTCGGCGAGGACATCGACTTCAGCCTGCGGCTCATGAAACAGGGTTTTCGCACGGCACTGATACCCGAAGCCTATGTGTATCATAAAAGGAGAACCTCCTTCCGGCAGTTCTTCCGGCAGGTGTACAACTCAGGGATTGCACGAATCAACCTGCATCTGGCTCATCCCGGATCACTCAGGGCGGTACACACACTCCCGGCTCTTTTCGTGATCACCATGACCCTGATCCTGCTGACCTCCCTGCTGCAGCCGTTCCTACTGCTCTGCCCCTTGCTCTATAGCCTGGTGATCTTTCTGGATTCACTGGGCAGGAACCGATCGGCAAAGGTGGCTCTCTACAGCATCGCGGCTGCCTGGATACAGTTGACCGGATACGGAAGCGGATTCATTGCCGCTGTCTGGAAAAGGCTGATCCTGAAAAAGGGAGAATTCAGCGCATTTGAAAAGAAGTTTTATGATTAGATTTTCTCTCCGTAGGCGAGGTCACCGGCATCCCCAATGCCCGGAACGATATAGGAAGACTCATCCAATCCCGGATCAATGGCCGCTGCCCAGATGGTGGTCTTCTCTTCGGGAAAATGTTTTTTGCAGTAATCAATAGCCTGCTGGCTGGCAATGATGGTGGCGATATGGATATGGGAAGGATTACCTTTGGTCAGCAGTGCCCGGTAAGTCAGCTCCATACTCCCCCCGGTAGCCAGCATCGGATCGGTCAGGATGAGCGTCTTCCCTTCAATCGACGGCGATGCGATATATTCAATATGGATATCGAAGGTTTTGTGTCCCGTCTCCTTGTATTTTCGGTATGCCGACACAAACGCATTTTCCGCACCGTCGAAATAATTGAGTACGCCGTGGTGATAAGGTAGTCCTGCCCGCAAAATGGTGGCAATCACAATCTCTTCGTCAGGAATACTCACCTCTGCGACATCAAGCGGCGTGGCAACCTGTATCTTCTTGTAACGAAGCTCTTTGCTGATCTCATACGCCATCACCTCTCCCAGCCGCTCAATATTGCGCCGAAAACGAAAACGGTCATGCTGGATGTTGATATCACGAATTTCACGGACAAAAGAGTTCAGTAAGGAATTGGTTTCCGAAAAATTAGTTACTTTCATGTTTGCAGCTCTATATTGATCCATTATTTTCCGGAAAACAAAGGTAATGATTTTCGACTGCTGGATAAACATTTCCCCCCCTTTTTTTGTTCTAAAAAGAGTTTTGTGCGAAAAAACCCACAATTAAAGAAAATTTTCTTTAATTCTTTTCCGGTTTCACGGAAAATAGCTATTTTTGTATCGTTGTTTTTAGGTTCTTCAAAAATGAGTTTTATGCAAACATATATAATAACCCAAAATTTTTCAAAATGGCAAATTTAGATTTAAGTAAGTATGGCATTACGGATGTGAAGGAAATCCTCCACAACCCGTCGTACGCCCAACTCTTTGAGGAGGAAACCAACCCCAACCTGGAAGGGTATGAAAGAGGTCAGGTAACAGAACTGGGCGCTGTCAACGTGATGACCGGCGTCTTTACCGGCCGTTCTCCCAAAGATAAATACATCGTAAAGGATGACACCACAAAAGATACCATCTGGTGGACCACTCCCGAATCACCGAACGATAATAAGCCAATCACAACAGAGGTTTGGAACGATCTGAAGGAGACCACAGTGAAACAGCTTTCCGGCAAGAGACTCTTTGTAATGGATACCTTCGCAGGAGCCAACCCCGACTCCAGACTGAAAGTGCGTTTCGTCATGGAGGTGGCATGGCAGGCACACTTCGTGAAGAACATGTTTATCCGTCCCACCGAAGAGGAGCTGGCCAACTACGGGGAGCCCGATTTCGTATCGCTGAACGCTTCCAAGACAACCAATCCGAAATGGAAAGAACATGGATTACATTCTGAAGTGTATACCGTCTTCAATCTGACGGAAAGGATGCATTGCGTAGGCGGATCATGGTATGGCGGCGAGATGAAGAAAGGGATCTTCGCCATGATGAACTACTACCTGCCCCTGAAAGGCATGGCTGCCATGCACTGCTCTGCGAACGTAGGCAAGGATGGCGACACCGCCATCTTCTTCGGCCTCTCCGGCACCGGCAAGACCACCCTCTCTACCGACCCGAAGCGGGCGCTGATCGGTGACGACGAGCACGGCTGGGACGACGAAGGGGTTTTTAACTTCGAAGGCGGTTGCTATGCCAAGACCATCAACCTCGACAAAGAGTCCGAACCCGATATCTACAAAGCCATCAAACGCGATGCACTCCTGGAGAACGTGACGGTGGATAAAGACGGCAAGATCGACTTCACTGACGGATCGGTGACGCAAAACACCCGTGTTTCTTACCCCATCTATCATATCGACAACATCGTGAAGCCGGTTTCTAAGGGAGGACCCGCCAAAAAGGTGATCTTCCTTACTGCCGATGCTTTCGGTGTGCTGCCTCCGGTATCGAAGCTCACACCGGAACAGACTAAGTACCACTTCCTCTCGGGATTCACCGCCAAGCTGGCCGGTACCGAAAGAGGGGTTACCACTCCGCAGCCCACCTTCTCCGCCTGCTTCGGCGCTGCCTTCCTTTCCCTGCACCCCACCAAGTACGGGGAAGAGCTGGTGAAAAAGATGGAAGCGAGCGGTGCCACCGCCTATCTGGTGAATACCGGATGGAACGGAACCGGCAAACGGATCTCCATCAAAGATACACGCGGCATCATCGACCGGATCCTCGACGGCTCTATCGAGAAAGCTGAAACCAAGATGATCCCCTACTTCAACCTGGAAGTACCCACCTCTCTTCAGGATGTGAATGATAAGATCCTGGATCCGCGTAACACCTACGCTGATGTGAAGGAGTGGAATGAAAAAGCACGCGATCTGGCCGGACGCTTTATCACGAACTTCCAAAAGTTCACCGATAACGAAGAGGGAAAGTC
>JAQVWR010000020.1 GCA_028709605.1 Proteiniphilum sp. | reverse complement strand
CAGGTCAATTGCCAGAAATGCAGTTAAATTGCCTTCATTCATGATGAGGTTAAATAAGAAATTTTGTTATATTATCTGCAAACATACAGTTTAAACCAAATATTTACAATCAAAAAAATGATTTAATAACTATGTTTTTTGATATAATTTCCGGCGACTGCAAAATGATCTGCAACCGGAATGGGTATGAGACAAAAAGAATGTCAAAAAACTTAGTTAAAAAATCAATTAAAGAACCGGTTTCTTTTTTTGAATTGAATATATTTGTCATCATATCGGACAAATCAGATTTCGAGGGTGTTCGGGTTGTGTTTGGACAATTATGGATATCTTTGCGCGAGGATGGGTTCAACCTTCGCGATTGAATTTTGATTCGATGATTCGGGTATGTGAGGTTTGAGTTAATGTTTTAACGATATCTAAAGCTGAAAGCTGAGTATAAATAATAATAGTTACAGTAATGATTGACCTTCTGATCATTGGCGGTGGGCCCGCCGGATATGTAGCGGCTGAGAGAGCCGGCCATAAAGGACTGAATGTGGTGTTGTTCGAGAAGAAAATGATGGGGGGCGTCTGCCTGAACGAGGGTTGTATCCCTACCAAAACACTTCTTTACAGTGCTAAGATCTATGAAAATGCACTGCACGGGGAAAAGTATGGTATTTTGGCGGATAACATTCGTTTCGACTACGCAAAGATGATTTCCCGCAAGAAGAAAGTGGTTCGTAAGATGGTGGCCGGTGTGGAGAGTCAGATGAAATTGAACGAGGTTACGGTAGTGAGAGGCGATGCGTTTATTAACGGACGATCTGCTGAAGGATTCGTAGTTCTCTGTAACAATGAAAAATATATCGGGAAGCACCTGCTGATCTGTACCGGATCGGAAGCGGCGGTGCCTCCTATACCGGGATTGGAGGAAGCGGGAGCGGTGATCCTTACCAACCGGGAGATCCTGGAGTTGACGGAACCGCCCGAGTCGCTGGTGGTGATCGGCGGCGGAGTGATCGGGATGGAGTTTGCCAGTTTTTTCAACAGCCTGGAGACAAAAGTGACCGTGATAGAGATGTTGCCGGAGATCCTGGGAGGACTCGATGTGGAGCTTTCTGCCATGCTGCGGGGTATTTACGCGAAAAAAGGGATTGACTTCCATCTCAATGCCAAAGTGGTGCAGGTGGAAGGTAACAAGGTGTTCTTTGAGAAAGAGGAAGAAATCCATCCTGTGGAGGGCGATAAGATCCTGTTGAGCGTGGGGCGCCGTCCGGTCACGCAAGGATTTGGCCTGGAGAATCTGGGTGTGGAGCTGTTGCGTGGCGGTATTCGGGTGGATGAGAAGATGCGTACTAACGTGCCGGGTGTTTTTGCGGCAGGCGACGTGACCGGGTTCTCCCTGCTGGCACACACCGCCAGTCGGGAAGGAGAGGTGGTGGTTAACAATCTGACCGGGCGCCCTGACATGATGCGTTACCATGCCATTCCCGGGGTGGTTTACACTAACCCCGAGGTGGCCGGAGTGGGTGAAACAGAAGAATCAGCCAGAGAGAAGGGTATTATTTATAATCTTGCCAAGCTGCCGATGGCTTATTCAGGCCGTTTTGTGGCTGAAAATGAGGGCGGCAACGGGCTTTGTAAGGTGCTGACGGGAGAGAAGCATGGCGAGGTGATTGGCGTGCATATGTTGGGAAACTCTTCCAGTGAGATCATCTATGGTGCCTGTATCGCCATCGAACAGGAGCTGACGTTGAAGGAGATGCAGGAGGTGGTCTTTCCGCACCCCACCGTCAGTGAGATTTTTAAAGAGACCTTATTCCGTTTTTGATTGATTTGCCCATCCCGGGGACTTCCATCACAGGTACCGCTATCGGCTATGTTATGTACGGGGACAGGAGATCCCTGTGAGACGGAACCCTTTAAAACCAACTCAATATTCAATTCATTATAGCACATACAACTTATAGCTTACAGCTTCTTGCTGAACGCTGACAGCTGACTGCTGCAAACTGATTATCAAAAACATGAAACAATTAGATGTGAACTTAATGCACCCGGTGGAACAGATCAACGTGATCATCGGGCGAATTTACAAGAGCGGGATGACTACCACTTCCGGTGGTAACATCTCCATTCGGGACAAGAACGGTGATATCTGGATCACCCCTTCGGGAGTGGACAAGGGATCTCTTACCATAAAGGATATCATGCAGGTGAAGAAGGACGGAACGGTGATCGGCCCCCATAAACCCTCTTCCGAATTGCCTTTTCACAAGGCGATCTATGAAGCACGGCCCGAGTTGACGGCCATCATCCACGCGCATCCGCCGGCCTTGGTGGCTTTCAGTATTACCGGCATCGTACCCGACACGAAAATCGTGCCTCAAGCCCACAATATTTGCGGGGATATCGGATTTGCTGCCTATGGAACCCCCGGCAGTGACGATCTGGGAGACAAGATTGCCCTTGAGTTTCGGGATAAGCGCTATAAGGCGGTGATTATGGAGAACCATGGTGTGGTGCTGGGCGGCACCGATCTGATGGATGCCTACCAGCGGTTCGAGACGCTGGAGTTCTGCTGCCGTACCCTCATCAATGCAAGACGTCTGGGAAGTGTGAATTATCTTTCCGATGAGCAGGTATCGCAATATATGCATCACCTCCCTTCTCATTTTTCTCACTTCTTGGACACAGACCATCCTTCAGATGAACGGGCTATCCGCTCTGAGATGGTGAACATCATCCACAGATCCTGTAACCAGGGGTTGATGATCTCCACCTACGGAACGGTATCCGTACGGTGGAAAGGGAATGACTTTCTGATTACTCCCAGCAACATTGCCCGGTGGGATATCGTACCCGGTGATATCGTACAGATCAAGAACGGGATGGCGGAAGCAGGTAAGACACCCAGTCGGTCAGTCGCTCTGCACCAACGCATCTACCAGCTCAACCCTCATATCAACTCCATCATCTGTACCCAGCCGGTGAACCTGATGGCACATGCAGTGAGCGGCACCAAGTTTGACGTACGTACCATCCCCGAAAGCTGGATCTTCCTCCAGGACGTGCCTTCCATTCCTTTTGGACTGATCTACAATGATGTGGACAGTGTGGCTAAAATGTTTGCCCATAACCGGGTGATTCTGGTGGAGAACGACAGTGTGTTCGTGACCGGCGATAAGCTGCTCAATACCTTCGATTACCTGGAGGTGGCTGAGTTCTCGGCCAACTCACTGGTGATGGCCTCTTCTATCGGTCCGCTGCAACCCATCGGTGAGGAGGAGATCGATGATCTGAGAGTGGCTTTCAATGTGAAATGATTTTCGGCGCGTAACAACGCACCCGTACAATAGACAGAAAGGCTGTCCCCTGTTGGATAAGGGGACAGCCTTTCAATGTTGTACCCCCTTCCAATCATTTTCCCGAATGCAAAATTCAGCCTGCAAATTATATTGAAACCCGAAGGTTACCATGAACATTGTCCATTGGGTTGCCGATATCGTTTTATCACAAATTGTGTACATTATTTGGTGAATCCTGCACATCACGGCGTAGCCTGTTCCTTACCTTTGTCAGGGAGTCGGGGAAGAATAGTCTTTGACAGGGAGCTTTTGTGAAAAGTCTGATTTTCTGAAGTTTACTGGTAGATCACCTGAATTTAATCAATAAATTTTATCATATATGAGAAATGCGCTTTATCTGAGATTCTGCCATCTTGTTACATTCCTTTTATTTATTCCGATGATATATGCGTTTTCTTCGGAGGGGATCACCATCAAAGGGAAGGTTATAGACGAAGCTCTTAATGAACCCATTCCCGGAGCGAATGTGATGGTGAAGGGCACCACTATAGGAACCGTTACCGGTTTTGACGGAACATACAGTATCGTCGTTCCAGGCGAAAAATCGGTGCTGGTCTTCTCTTTTATGGGATATATCACCCAGGAAATTGTAGTGGGAGACAAAAGAACCATCAATGTCCGCTTAAAGGAGGATACACAAAGCCTCGAGGAGGTGGAAGTGGTAGCGATTGCCTATAGCAACCAGGACAAAAACCTGCTCACAAGTGCTGTTTCTTCTATCAGCAATAAGGAGCTGATCAAATCACCTGCCGCCAATGTTACCAATGTGCTGGCCGGGGCATTACCGGGTGTGTCATCCATACAGACCAGCGGTCAGCCGGGGAAGGATGCCGCCGCTATTTATGTCCGTGGCTCAGGATCATTGAACGATGCGCAATCCAGGCCCCTGATACTGGTGGATGGCGTGGAACGTGAATTCTCACAAATTGATCCCAATGAAATAGAAAGTATCTCTATCTTAAAAGATGCATCATCGACTGCGGTATTTGGTGTACGGGGTGCGAATGGAGTTGTTTTGGTGACCACGCGAAGAGGAAAAAGCGGTAAACCGCGCATCAATGTCAGTACATCGATGGGGGTGCAACAGCCTATTTCATTGGTAGAGCAAACCGGAAGTTATGAATTTGCACGTTTTTGGAACATCAAACAACAGCTGGACGGGATTACGGATAAAAAACGATTCTTTACACCCGAGCAGGTGGAAGCTTACCGTACCGGTTCAGACCCCATCATGTATCCCAGCATGAATTGGAAAAAGTATATCTTCAAAGATTACTATCTTCAAAACAAGAATAATGTAAATATATCCGGAGGAAGTGATGATGTCAAATATTTTCTTTCAGTAGGTTATCTGTATCAGAACGGGCTCTTGAAACAACTTCCCGGTCAGAGGTACAATAACAATTATCGTTATGATCGCTACAACTATCGCGCCAATATCGATGCAAACCTGTCCCGGACAACCATCATGAAACTGGGTATAGGCGGGAACCTGAACAAGACACAAGAACCCAGGAGTGTGGTGTCTGACACCGGCCACGACCAAAACCCGTGGGTCATCGCACAGATCTGGTCGCATCCGTTTGCCGGGCCCGGCTTTATCAATGGTGTACGAACCCGGGTACCAACCGACCTGGTACCCTTGGGTGAAGTGCTTCGCGACGGTATGTTCGTATTCTATGGAAAGGGTTATACCCAAAATTTTCAGACGAACCTGAACCTGGATCTGGACATTACGCAGAGACTGGACTTTTTGACACAGGGACTGAGTGTTTCGGCAAAAGGGGCTTATGATAACATCTTCCGGCTATTCAAAAAACGGACGGGAGGTGAGATAGAAAGTCAAACCGTCTATTACAAGTCTTATTTCGATTCTAAGGGCAATATGCCTGCTACCGACCCCGACTACGACAAGACATTGATTTATCTGCCGGTTGACAGAGATACACCGTTGACCTATTCGGAAGAACGGGGGCGCGGTCAGAGCTGGTATATAGAAGGACGTTCGGATTACAATCGCAATTTCGGCGAACACAAAGTTTCCGGTCTTTTGCTTTATAACCAATCGCGTGATTATTACCCGGAAGCCTATACCTATATCCCCAGGAGTTATATCGGAGTGGTGGGGCGTGCAACCTATAGCTATCAGAAAAAGTACCTGCTCGACATCAACATCGGTTATAATGGTTCTGAAAACTTTGCCCCCGGAAAAAAACGCTTCGGATTTTTCCCGGCATTCTCAGCCGGATGGGTCGCAACTGAAGAAAAATTCATGGCTGGGCAGCATGTTTTTGACTACCTTAAATTCAGGGTGTCCTGGGGACGTGTAGGAAATGACAAAGGAATCAGTTCACGATTTATGTATATGCCTGCCGTATGGCAAGGTGCAGGAGGGTATAGCTTTGGCGTGAACACTCCGGAATACATACCCGCTTTTGGCATATCACGAATCGGTAATCCGAATGTCAGTTGGGAAACTGCAGATAAACAGAACTACGGTATGGACTTCAAATCTCTGGATGATCGCTTGTCATTCAATTTTGATTTCTTCCGGGAGCACCGAAGAGGGATCCTGATCAGTCCGGAATCTACTCCTGCCATCATTGCCACTGCTTTGCCGAATATCAATATAGGGAAGGTGGATAATCACGGGTATGAGGTTTCCGTTGGATGGAAAGACAAAATCGGGAGGGAGTTTGATTATTATATCGATACGAACCTGTCGTTTGCCCGTAATAAAATTATTTATCAGGACGAGGTGCCGAAGCAATTCGATTATATGAATGTAACAGGAGGCCCTACCGGACGTCAGACCGGTGTATACAAATATCTCCGCCTTTATCAGTACGACGACTTTATTCAGGGTGCCGGCGGTAAAATGGTGTTAAATCCGGAGCTGCCTCAACCGTATCAGAAAGTGTATCCGGGCGATGCGATGTATGCAGACCTCAATGGCGACAACATAGTCGACGGAAATGACAAATGCGTGACGGGTTACGCGACTCGCCCGGAATATACGTCAGGCCTGAACATGGGTTGCAACTGGAAAGGGCTGAGTTTCTCGATGCAATGGGTAGGCGCTGCACACGTGAGCCGGATGTATGATATCGAATACCGTATTCCATTTACAAATGCAGGGAAACGCGGGCTGCTGACTTATTTCTACGAGGGTTGTTGGACTCCGGAAAATCAGCAGGATGCGGTCTATCCGCGTCCCGCCGAAGAATCGGAAAGCTGGAATTCCGAACCCTCTACTTTGTGGTTGCAGGATGCTTCCTATATCCGTTTAAAGAGTTTGAACATCGGATATACCCTTACCGATCATCGATACCTGAAAAAACTGGGGATTCATTCTCTCGGCATCTCGCTCAGTGGCTATAACTTATTGACATTCTCTTCCCTTAAGTATCTTGACCCGGAAAGCAATCCGGATCGGTTCGGCGATTATCCGCTGATCAAATTGTATAGTTTCGGTTTAAATCTCAGCTTCTAAAAAAAGACGACATATGAATATCAGATCAAAAGGAATAGGTTTGGCAGTCGGTTGTATGCTTGTTGTCTCTTGCTCGGAAATTAGTTTCGGAGACCGTTTCCTGGGTGAGCAGCCGGAAAGCTCCGGTGCAACCACCGAGGAGATGTTCTCATCGAAAGAGAGCGCCGAGAAGGTCTTGACGCGAGCCTATATGGGGCTGCCATATGGATTACCCACCGGTTCGGATTTTAAATTGGGTGGCAATATACTGGAATCGATTACGGATTTGTGTTACAGCTTTCGTGACAATGTCAGTGATGGGCCGGTCAAACTCTATTACAATGGAGCGTTAAGTGCGAACAATGTTCCCAGAAACGCTGCTTATCGGTTCGGAGCAAAATCCGACTGGACAACCATCCGGTATGCCTGGTTGTATATTGAAAACATAGAGAAGGTATCGGATATCTCCGCCGGTGAGAAGAGCGAACGTGTGGCAGAGGCTAAAATGTTAATCGCACTTTCTTATTTCGAAATGTTGAGATATGTAGGGGGAGTGACCTGGTTGGATCATTACGTAGAGGTGAATGAGACCATGAATTTTCCACGGATTACTTTTGCCGAAACCGTTCGGAATATTGTCGCCTTACTGGACGAGGCTATTCCTGCTTTGAAATGGAAACAGGATGATCTGAATGATGGACGGATGAGTAAGGCGGGAGCAATGGCTCTCAAATTCAAGGTACTGCACTGGGCGGCGAGTCCGGCTTTCAATTCCGATAAAAAATGGCACCCCGCAGCAGATGCGTATACCTGTTACGGAAATTATGATGCAAAACGCTGGAAAGAGGCTGAAGAGGCCGGCAGACTGTTTTTCCGGGAGATAACCACACAAGGCGGTTATGCCCTGATTCAGCCAACGGCGCCTACTCATCAGGCCAGACGTGAAGCTTATCGCAAAGCGTATTATGACCGCGGAGGTACCGAAGTGCTGATTTCTACACGCAAAGGCTCTGCCGCATCGGTACATTCCGATTATATCGACCAACGTTATTACACCGGTCCGACACTGAACTATGTTGATCTGTTCCCTTGGGAAGACGGAACGGATTTTCCGGAAGATTTCAACTGGAAATCTCCTTCTCGTCAGCCTTTTTTTACCTATTCGGAAAGTGAAGGTTTGCTGCCTACCCGTGATCCTCGTCTCTACGAGAATGTTGCATGTCCCGGTGATATTTATTGCAACGGAACCGCTGCGCCCGTTTATACGAATCATCCTACCTATAAGACCGGGAGCGGTTTCCTGATCATGAAATATATCCTGCAGGAAAACAGTGACCGCGCCAACCGCTTTGTACATTGGTCGCACACCCGCCTGACGGAAATGATGTCGGGATATGCGGAGGTACTGAATGAAGTGTACGGGAGGCCCGACGAGCAGGCCTATCAACTCGTGAATGATATCCGGGCGAGGGTCGGCCTTTCTCCTCTGCGTGCGGGAATGAATCACGATCAATTCCTCGAGGCCGTGCTTAAAGAAAGAGCCATGGAATTAGGATTCGAGGAGGTTCGTTGGTTCGACCTGGTACGGAGAGATCGTCAGGGTGATTTCAAAAAGAAACTGTATGGATTGAAAAGCAGAGGAAATGACCTCAACCATCCTACTGCATTTGTGTTTGAAAAAGTGACGTTACCCGATCGTTACTGGGTGACGAACTGGGATACAAAATGGTATCTGGCTCCGATTCCTCAGGAAGAAATTAACAAACAATATGGAATGACCCAAAATCCCGGCTGGTGAACGAGATGTTAACTAATTTTTTTGAATCATATGAATAAACTAAATTATATAGTAAGCACGCTGCTTTTGGGATGGACGGTTTTCATGCATGCGCAATCACCGGTGGTTGTTTCGGAGCGGTTGCTGGCGGATACATTGAGCTTTGGTTACAGAATGAGTGTGCCTTCCCGCACAAGCAGCTATTCAGTTACGGGAGTCAATGCGGCAGCATTTGAAAACGCTGTGAATGTAGATATCAGCAAGGCTTTATACGGGAAAATTGCGGGATTGAACGTATATCAGGGGTCAGGGTCGTCTGCCGATCATATCTCTCGTCTTTCCCTGCACGGACATGCACCGTTAATCCTGATAGACGGTTATCCGCGAACTTTCAGCGATATTACCTCCTTCGAAATCGAATCGTGCTATATCCTGAAAGATGCTGCTGCCTCCGCTCTTTATGGAATGCGTGGGGCGAACGGAGTTGTCCTGATTACGACCAAACGCGGGACGAATGACCGCCTGAAGGTGAAAATCGGCTATCACTTCGGAATCCATACACAGTTTCGTCCCCCGCAGTTTGCCGATGCTTACACCTATGCTACATCGCTGAACACCGCATTGGCCGGTGACGGGTTAAGTGAACGTTACAGTGCCCGGGAATTAGACGCTTTTCAAACACATATCTATCCGTATGAATACCCGAATGTCAATTGGTGGAATGAAGCGCTGAATCATACCGGTTGTACGCACAACCTGAAAATGTCGTTCAATGGAGGCAATGAGAAATTTCGTTATTTCACGGTGATAGATTATTATCGGGATCATGCAATGTTAAAGAAGAACACGGAAGATAAACGTTATCATACCCAACCCACAGACACCCGTCTTTTATTGCGTACCAATATCGATGTGAATATTACAGAAACTACCTTTCTTCAATCGGGAATAGTCGGGAAATTACAGGAGACCAATGGTACCCGTTACGGCCGTAATGCAATCTTTCATCCAATCTATAATACTCCGTCAGCGGTATTTCCGATCCGTTACGAAAACGGTATTTACGGAGGAAATGCCGTGTACGGAGAAAAAAATCCGATTGCGTTGTTGAAAGACTACGGTCATTCAAGAAGCATGTACGGGACACTTCTGGCAGATGTTACGCTTCGCCAGGAACTGGATGCACTGACCAGGGGGCTGGCTGCCGGTGTGTCGGTTTCTTTCGATAATATCGGAGGGATGCAGGAGAATAGCGGTAAAGAATATCGTTACATGGATGCCAATGCCAGGATCACGGATGACGGGACATTGGTCACTACTCCTGAGATTTACGGGAAAGACTCGGAAACGTTGGGACACAGCCAGCCTTTTGAGAGTTTGATGGTGTACAGTGATTTCCGGACAAACATCGATTATCATCGGACGATCGATAAGCATCAATTGTACGGATCGTTGATTTATGACATGCAATATTTGATGAGGCAGGGTAGGAACAATACCCGTAAAAACCTGTCGTTCATTGTCAATGCTTCCTATACGTATGACAACCGCTACAGTGTGAATGCCGTTGTCAACCATTCCGGCTCTGCTTATCTGCCCGATGGGGATAAATTTGAGACTTACCCTGCCGTCTCTGCTGCATGGGTGGTTTCAAATGAATCATTTCTGAAAGATGTTACGCAGATCAATTTGCTCAAGATGCGTACTTCTTATGGCTGGTCCGGCTGGGATGGAAACTTATCGCATGAATTATGGCGCCAGTCTTACGGAAACAGCAATACAAGCTACAACTTCGGAGTCAATGCAACCGAAGTGTGGGGAAGCAAAGAGGGTGACCTGCCTATTGTAGGGCTGGTAGCCGAAAAATCGAAAAAGGGGACAATAGGGATCGACCTCGCGGCTTTTAACAATCGATTGTATGCCAGTGTGGAGCATTTTACCGAAAAACGTTCGAATATACTGGTCTCCGGTTCCAATTCCACTTCCGAAATTATCGGAATAGGGCTGGGAAAAGTAAATGAGGGTGTTTATACCTATAGGGGCTTAGACGTCTCTCTCAGTTGGAATGACCGGGTAGGCAATTTCGCGTATGTGGTAGGATCAAGCATGTCCTATTTGAATTCGAAAATTGTCAATGAAAACCAGGCTTATCAGGAATATGATTACCTGTATACCAAGGGAAATCGTGTGGGACAAATGTATGGGTTGGAGGCGATTGGCTTCTTTCACAGCCAACAGGAAATTAACAATAGCCCGCGACAAACTTTCTCGCAGGTGTCTCCGGGTGACATAAAATACAAAGATCAGAATGGAGATAACGTCGTGGATGAGAAAGATGTGGTGCGTATGTTCGGTTCTTCGATTCCTCGTTTTTATTTCGGATTCAATGTGCACATGGAATATAAAAGATGCGAAATGCATGCTGATTTCCAGGGGATAACAGGGTTGACGGTTTCATTGCTCAATAGCCCGCTCTACAAGCCGCTTGTGGGCAATGGAAATATTTCGGATACCTTCCTGGATCGGGAACGATATTGGACAGCAGAGAACAAAGCCCATGCTACGATGCCCCGATTAACGACGATGGAAAACCTGAACAACTATCGCGCTTCTTCCCTGTGGTATCGCGATGGTTCGTTCCTGAAACTGCGCAACCTGTCGGTCGCCTATACTTTCCCGAAATCTCAAACCCGTTTTGCTGAACTAAAAGTATTTGTACAAGGCACCGATTTGTTCTCTCTGGATAATATTCATTTTGCGGACCCTGAGCAACTGGGCATAGCATATCCGTCAACCAGAAGCTACTGGGCAGGGATGAAACTTAATTTCTAATAGGAAGTAAATGAGAAATGTTATGAGAAAAAAAACATATTGGTTCATATGGCTTATCTTGGCACTTGTTTCCTGCAGCTATCTGGATTTTGATGAAACCGACGGGTTAAAGACGAAAGAAGATATCTACAAATACTTCGATACAACTGAAAGTATGCTTACGCATGTCTACTCATTTATGCCACAGGGATATGCGTTTTTTGGCACTTCCGGCACTTTTTCAGCAGATGATCTTGCAATGCGCGACTGCGCGAGCGATGACGGTGAGTTTGGAGCAGTAGAAGCAAACATACAAAACGTCAATAACGGAAACTGGTCGCCGATTAAAACATTCGACGCTGCCTGGAATTTGTATAAAGGGATCCGCGCGGCCAATAACTTTTTGGAAGAAGTAGCCCATGTCGATTTTTCACGTTATCAGTACAATGCCAGTTATCAGAACTGGATGAAAAAACTGCAATACTTTCAGTACGAAGCAAGAGTATTGCGGGCATATTACTTTTTCGAACTGGCACGTCGCTACGGAGATATTGCGATGCCCTTAAAGGCGTTGGATAAAGAGGAGGCGAACAGGATTGGAAAAACTGCATTTTATGATGTGATTCGTTTTATTGTCCGTGAATGTGACGAAGCGGCAAACAATCTGCCCGACAATTATCTCAATGAACCGGATAAGCAGGTGGGACGCGTAACGAAGGGCTTTGCAATGGCCGTTAAATCGAAAGCATTGCTCTATGCTGCCAGCGAACTGCACAATCCTTCCATGGATACCGAACGATGGAAAGAATCTGCCAAAGCTGCATTGGACATGATCGAAACAGGATTGTATGCTCTCAGCCCGCTGGAAAGTGCCAATAACATTTCGTCCGCTGAAGTAGTCATGATGAAAATGAATTCGGAAACAACTTTTTTTGAATTGTATCATTTTCCTGTGCGTTTTACGGAAGGAGCCCGCGCTTCCAATAGGATTGCTTACGGTAATTTCCCCTCACAGAATCTCGTAGATGCATTTGAGACGAACAAAGGGTATCAAGCGACCTTGGAAGATATCGGCTGGGTTTGCAATGACCCGCAATTCAATCCGCAAAAGCCTTACGCAAATCGTGATCCGCGCTTCTATCGCACCATTTTGGCAAACGGAGCGGACTTTAAAAAAAGTGCCATTGAACTCTTCAGGGGGGGAAAAGACGATTATCCTGTAACGCAAGGCGGTTCACCGACCGGTTATTTCCTGCGAAGATATATGCAGGAAACCACCAGTTTCACGCCCGATCATCAGGTGAGTAACAAACATCATTGGGTGGTTTATCGTTATGCGGAAACGTTGCTCACCTATGCAGAGTCCATGATCCATGCTTTCGGAGATGTCAATTATACTGACGATACTTATACATATTCTGCTCTATGGGCGTTGAATGAAGTGAGAAAAAATGCAGGTATGCCGTTGATCCCTTCATGCAGTAAAGATGAATTTACAGCACGGATCTATCATGAATGGCGCGTTGAGTTTGCTTTCGAAGATCATCGTTTCTGGGATGTTCGAAGATGGAAAATAGCAGATTCCACTCAGAGAGAGCTATATGGTGTGAAAATAGAAAAACAATTGGACGGTACGCTTCTCTTCCATAAAAATCTCTATGAGACACGTAAGTGGAAAGATTGTATGTACCTGTATCCGATTCCGCAAAGCGAATTGTACAAGAATACAAATCTAAATCCCCAAAATGCAGGGTGGTAATTCAATTGTCTTATTAAATATTTTATAGATATATGAAAAAGTTACATAGCCGCAAACTGATCTATTTAATCCTTATTCTGTGCTCTTTCCTCTCCGTGGCATGCCAGGAGTTCGTGATTGACTCACAACCGGAAGGACCGCTCAATATTCAGATAGATGCGCAGGATACCTACCGCGTATTGGCAACCTCGCCCAGCAATGTAGTGTTTCACATCAGTTCGAATAGCCCATGGGCGATTACCAGCGATCAACAATGGTGTAAACCGGATCCGGCGATGAGTGCTGCCAGTTCCCTGGTTTCCGAGATCGTGGTGGCAATAGAAGCGAATACGGGGAGACAATCGCGTACTGCCAGGCTGACCATCAAAGCAGAAGGCATTGCCGAGGCAAAAGTGATCATCATAGAACAAACGTCGAAAGAAAACCTGGTGGTGATTCCCTATGACGGAATGGTTCCTGCCGAAGGAGGAAAAATCTCTTTCAACATCATCTCGAATAAACCTTGGGAGATCATTCCTTCCACGCAGTTCCTTGAGCATACAGACAAGAACAGCGGGCAGGGAAACGAAAATGGGGAGAAAGAGGCGGTTAGCATTACCATTCCTGAAAATCCCGGCAGCAGAAGGAGTGGTACCCTTACCGTGAAAACCGATTTTGAAACGTTTACGTTCACGGTTCATCAAGACGGAGTGGTGATTGAACAAGAAGAACCCTCTCCCAGCGGCACCATTGACTTCGGGTGGTCGGAATCTGAAAAAATCGTCAAAGTGCGTTCGAATAAGGCATGGAAAGTGACGGTCCCGAATGAATATGCTGAATGGATAAAGGCTGAAGCACTGAGTCAGTCAGAACTGAAGATTTCGCTGAAACCGAACAACCGTTTGATTACCCGCAAAGGAGATGTATTGTTGTCAACGGTGGAGGTGATTCCCGGCTTTGAAAGTGTTTCTTTTGGAATCACACAAAAGCCATCATTCTGGTTTAGCGGCAGCAACTATCATGTGGACGCTGAAACCGGCAACGTGAAAGTGATGGCTGTTGTGAATAATAATATTGTCTCTAACTATCCGTTCCGGAAAGGGCATCTTACATTTCAATTTGCAGAGATGCATTTGACGGGAACATCCCGTTTGGTTTTCAATATGTGGCCGAATAAGGGGAATACCAACTTCCATTTCTGGCTGAGGTCTGATGCTGCATGCCAGTTTACCTGCGGAGGGAGCGGGTTTGCCTGGGAACAAAAAAAATTCTCCCTCACAACCGAACAGGTTAACGCTATCCGCAAGATAGAATTTTTTGTAGAGGATGACCCGAATAATGTCGGTAAGCTAAGATTGAGATTGTTGATCGACGGAGAGGAAAAGGGCGTGCTCAGTAATAAGAAGAATTGTTATGCAGAAGATCCTGCAAATAACCCCGGACAGGTCATCAATCTTCAAATTCCTGTTGCAAACAGCGGCGATTACTATGTGATTGAGAGGATTATTCATGAACCTTACGAGTAGATTCAACCGGTTTAAAGTGTACAGTGTATGAAATCGTTCAGACATAAAATAGTATTATTCGGGCTCTCCCTTTCTACTCTGCTGTCAGCGCTGTTGTTGCTGAACAGTTGTAAAGATGAAGCCGGCCCCATGAAATGGGTTGATCTCCGATACAGAGTGGAAGACGCCTATCTGTTGGAAGCCAGTAACCCCGAACCGTTTTCGTTTCTGGTGAAATCAACGGATCCCTGGGAAGTCTTTGGCCGGGATGATTGGTTCACCATCTCTCCCGATAAGGGCGAGCCGGGAAAAACCTATACGGTGACCATCACCTGTAAAGAGAACACAGGCCTGGATGACCGAACCGATACCATTCGCATCAAAAGTGATTATTGGATCGGCAAGCAGTTTGTCCTGACACAAAAAGGTACTGCCTTTTTGGATGTGGAATGGGAGGAGATGATTGATCAGGAAGGGGATGCTGAATCATTTGAGGTGTACAGCAACCAGAAATGGACCGCCAAAGTGACGGAGGGTGCCTCTTGGTTAAGCATTCTCTCGGGCACCGCTGGTGAATTGAACGGGCAGATTACGGTTCAAGCAACGAAAAATAAGGGAGAGCAACGTAGCGGGATCGTAACGATATATGACCGCCACGGAAAAGTTGCTTTGGAAGTGCCATGCACACAGAAGGGCGTATTGTTGACGCCGGCTACCCCCGAAAATGGGAAATGGTTCGCCATTGATGAACAGGCGCAACAACTCGTTATTCCTGTTGAAACGAATGTGGAGTGGAGCGTATCAAAGGAGAATGAATTAGACGATGATTATTACGACTTTGAAAAGACTTCATTCAATGGCCCTGACAATCTGGTGATCAATGTCTCTGAGCATAAGGGTGCCAGTGTGCGTACCGGAGTAATTGTGCTGACGACCAAAACGGATGAGGGAACAACCCCACTGGTGAAGACCGTAAAGTTTAAGCAGGCTAATCCGCTGATACCGGTAGTGAAAGAAGTAAACAAAACAGTGAGCGGCGATTATTATGGGCCGGGAGGCTTAATGCCGGGACGTTATAACTTCTATCTGGAGCCATTTGGTAATACACAAATAAGGCTGTTCTTTATTTGGAGTGGAAGCAACCCATATGCCGAACTGCGGTTCCACCTCTTAAACAAGAAAACCAGCTTGAGCACAACACCCTGGTGTGGTGACGTATTCAATGAGAAAAGCAGCTGTATTCATGATGTCAACACCGGAAAGCCAAATATCTTGTCATTCAATATTAAAGAGGCTGTGGATGCAAAAGATCCGGGCAAATCGTGGATCTATACAGAGTGGTTATTGAATGATGTGGTGATAGCGAAAGCAACCAGTGACGGCATCACGGATGCAAACGGATCGAGTGATACCTGGAAGGTACCCTTCAACCAAATCAGCGCTGGCGGACTCTTCCTGCTTCGTGCTTCCGAGGGAAGTGTCGTGTTGACGAAGTGGGAATACATCGCACCGTTGGTTTGGGGGGATTAAATGATGTGAGCAAATGAGTATGCAAAAACTATTTATTTTAGTGTGTATAGCACTGCTTGGGTTTTCGTGTATCACTTGTTCGGATAGCGACAAAACAAATGAGATCCATCCGGAAAAAAAATACCCGCTTGTTGCTTTTGAGGTGATGGTAGGTAAGTCGCATTATCATGCGAAGATCGATCAATCTGCAAACAGGGTTGAAATCAGTGATATTACAGATCCCAACACCATTACGGGTGTGGATTATACGCTAATGAGTGACGGAGCGGCTATTTCGCCCGATCCCGCAACCTTCATCGGAAGATGGAAAAAGGAACAAACGGTAACGGTTACAACGGAGGATCATGTGCAAACTACGTATACCATCGTGTTTACAAAGTTTGCCGAGCCGGTTGAGAAGGTACTTTTCAGGGACGATTTTAATGGGAATGGTCCCCCCGACCCCGACAAATGGATCCTTTGCAAGAAAGCCGGCTCCGACTGGAATGATGAAATGTCGGAAAGCTATGATCAGGCTTATGTGAAGGACGGTAAGCTGGTGTTAGTGGCTGAAAAAGTGAATGGTGCATATAAGGCGGGGGGGATTGCAACCAACGGCAAGTTTGATTTCACTTTTGGCAAAGTTGAAGTACGTGCCAGAATCACCAGACATCCTGACGGCGCTTTTCCGGCTATATGGATGATGCCACGGAGATTCATTTACAATAACTGGCCCAACTGCGGGGAGATCGATATCATGGAGCATATCAAACAGCAACCCTATATTCATCAAACCGTACATACCCATTATACCTATCATTTAGGAATCAAAAATCCGGCCAATACATCCGCTTTTACCTGTAACTGTCAGGAGTGGAATACCTATGCCGTTACATGGACAGAAGATCATTTAACCTTCTTCGTCAACGGACAGGAAACGTTCTCTTATCCCAATCTAAAATTGGGCAATGAAGCAGAAATGCAGCAATGGCCCTTTACCGGGGATGCCTCATTTTATCTGATCCTGAATATGGGATTGGGAGGAAAGCCCGATTCCTGGGCAGGCCCGGTCGATGATCACAATTTACCTGCCGTCATGGAGATCGATTGGGTAAAGGTTACCGGCTACGATCATACCCCTCCCGGTGATACCCGGAAAGCGGTTATTGGATACCTGCCTCTGAACGACGGGGAATTCGGGAAACTGTTTCCATCTCTTGAATGGAATCATTTGACCCATGTCAATGCCTGTTTTGCAAGAGTGAGATCGGACGGCTCGCTCGATATAGAAAGCGTACAGAAAAACATTAAAGAGGTTCGTCAGGCAGCCCGCAAAAACAATGTGAAGATGCTTATTTCAATAGCCAAAGAAGAGAATGGCTCTTTTGCCGCTGCCGTGAATGATCCGCAAGCCAGGAAAAAATTGACTGACCGGGTGATTGCATTTACCAGAGAAAACGAACTGGATGGTTTTGATATTGATTATGAAGATTATGATGACTGGGACACGAACTTTCCCGCATTATTGGCGTTTGTCAGGGAGTTATATGATGCCAAAGACGAAGGAATGTTAATGACTTGTGCCGTCAATTGTCGTTGGCGTAATTATGGTACTGAATGGGAGCAGTATTTCGATTATATGAACCTGATGAGTTATGGACGGAATGCATTTACTGATACTCCGGTTCAACATGCTTCATACGACGATTTTGTAAAAGACCTGAAATATTGGAATGAACAGAGCCGGGCACCCAAAAGCAAACTCATCGGAGGGCTCCCTTTTTATGGATTTTCCTGGGACGAGCGGTTGAAAAATGTGGTAGACGATAGGCGAAGAATACGTTACAGCGCTATCCTCCAGTATCTGGGACGTGAAGCAGCAGACAAAAATCAAATGGATAACACTTATTATAACGGTCGCCCCGCTATTGCTGAAAAATGCAGGTATGTCAAAGAAAACAATTATGGCGGAGTGATGATCTGGCAATTGCTGCAAGATGCTCATGATGATAATGATGACCTTAAACTCATCAAAGTAGTCGGGGAAACGCTGAAGTAATGTGAAAGCATGGATGGTTGTCCCCGCAATATTCCGATTCAACCGAATGGAGGAGAAAAAATTAGACACTTACCGGGATACTCCCGAAAATTACATTTTTCTGTATGCAGAGGGATTCTCTCCTTTGATCGCTTTGAAAACCCTGCTGAAATAGCGGGAAGAAGAGAAACCCACTACTTCCGATATTTCCGTAATATTCATGGAGGTTGTTGTGAGCATAATGACTGATTTATCAATACGCTGTTTGTTCACATAGTTGATGATCCCCATTCCCGTGATGGCTTTCACTTTGTTAAACAACAAGGAGCGGCTCATACACATCTGATTCGCGAGAAAAGTGACGTCCAGCTTCGGATTACTCATATGTTTCGCAATGAAGACATTCAGTTTCAATAGAAAAGCTTCATCTGCATTGCTGAAGCACATTTCTTTGTGTGACAAACATTGATCCTCTTTATACCGTATCCGAATCTGTTCTCTTTGTCTCAATTGATTGTAGATCAGTGCCAATAAGCTGTCCACCTCAAATGGTTTCGGGAGGAATGCATCCGCGCCGGTTTTATAGCCGATGCGCATATGGTGGGAATCATGATATGCAGTTAACAGGATAAAGGGAATATGGCTAATATCCAGGTTTGTTTTTACTTCCCGGCAAAGGTCGAATCCATTCATGCGCGGCATCATCACATCACTGATAATAATGTCCGGTACCTTCTCTTTAATTTGCTCCAGTCCTTCTTTTCCGTCTTTTGCTATGTACACACGGGCAAAATAATCACTCAATGTTTCTTTCAGATAACTGCGCAATTCAGCCGTATCTTCTACTACGATCACGAAGAATTTTTTTAAAAACGTGTAGTCAATCTGATCTTGTTCTTTTACCTCAATATTGGCAGCAGCTTCATCGGAGGGCCACTCAGCCTGTGCGTTCCCATCGGAGGATAAAGGCAATTCATAATAAAATTCCGCGCCCCGTTCCGGTGCATTCAATGCTCCTATGTTCCCTTTATGCAGCGTAATGAGTGTCTTGGCATATGATAACCCTATTCCGCTCCCGCCTTTCTCGTGTGTCCCCTGGTAAAAATTGGAGAAGATGCCCGCTGTATCTGCCCAGTCTAATCCAATCCCTTCATCTTTCACCGATACCCTGACCCGGTCATTGTTTGGTGACATGCGGGTAATCAAGGTTGTTGTAGTGCCTGACTCGCTGAACTTCAGCGCATTCATCAGAAAATTGGAAAGCACGAATTCACATTTGATCTTGTCGAAAGGAACTGTATGGATTCGTTCATCCGGATCATAGGCCAATGTGATGCCTTTTATTTCGTACTCATGGGCAAACTTATCTCCTACAGACCGAACCCATTCATTCAAAGGATGTGGCACAATATGCAATTGATCCTGCCCCTCTTCCAGTTTCCTCACATCCAGCACCATATCCAGGATCATCTTCATTTGACAGGCCTGCCTGTAAATCAAGCCTAACTGATGCTCCCTATCTTTATGACAGGGTTCTTGATCCATCAGACGTTTCAGCGGGGCGCAAATCAAGGTTAGGGGTGTGCGAAGTTCATGACTGATATTGGTCAAAAAGTTGATTTTTTCCTCATACATATGGTTCTTGATTCGTGTGATCTCTTTTCTTTGTTTCACCTGATTCTTCCGGTGAAAATAAAACACGATGCCATATGCTAATAAGAGCAGCAACAACATCACTCCTGCCTGAAACCACACCGTTTTCCACCAGGGAGGAGTGACGATGATATGAAGAATTTGTTGTTTCGGGCTCCATTCGCCAATACGCGTGTAGTAGGAAGCGGTGATTGTATATTCACCTATCGGCAAATGACGTATCGTAAGCTGATTAGAGTTGTTCCGGGTTAACTCCTTATCAAATCCCTTGATCTCGAATCTAAAAGTATTCTTCCGAAAGATATCATCTTCATTCAACAACACTTTCAGTTGTAAAGAAGAAAAATTCCAAGGGATCCGGACGGTTGGAACAGGTGCCTTTTGTTCTTGGGTGAGTGGTGCAGGCAGGCCATTGAAAAGGACATCGAGCAGTTCCAGTGTGTACACCGTATCCACATTGAAATGCACGGCCGAATTGACTACCGTCATACCCGTGGTGCCGCCTGCATAAACATCCCCATTTTTAGCAAGCAGAGCAGCATGAAAGAGATACTCGTTAGGCATCACGCCGTCAATCTCATCTAATTGAATAAAATTACGCGTAACAGAAGAATAGACATATAAATTACGCCGTGTTCCGATCCATACTCGATCCTGATGATCAGCTATTACAGAAAGTGTCTCCTGAAATAGGTTTGTATGGATCAGGTCGCTTTTTCCCGTATGTGGGTCATAACGTACCAATCCCTCTTCAGAAGCGATCCAGAAAATGCCGTGCCGATCCATACACACATCATTGATCACCTGTGCTCCCTGATAGATGCTCTCGAAACGATTGTCTGCAGTATCATATACGCAAATACTATTCAAATCAGCCAGATAAGTCTTCGTCCCTACAGTTGTGATGATGAGCGGGGAATTTCGTTGGTACTCTTTTCCCATGCTGGCTACCGTCTCAAACTTGCGGGTTACAACATCATAGATAAAAATATGCTGTGCACTGAAAAGAATCTTGTTTTTCGATATCCGTTGGAGGTAGACAGAAAAACCGCTGATACAGGTTTTATGATTCATCTCCGGATCCACCAGCATAAAAGGGCGGATCTGTCCGGTTTGTTTATGAAAAATAAAAAGGCCTTTATTAAAAGAAAAGAATAATAATTCATCGGGCGTATAATTTACAATGGAAACAACTTTTTCGTGCCGGGTTGCAGGATAATGCCTGAATGTCTCCGATATCGGATCAAAACGATTGATTCCTCCGCCATCGGTCCCAATCCAGATCATCCCGTTGTCATCCTGAAAAAAACCGTTAATCGTCTGATTACTCAAGCCGTATTGGTTTCCGAAAGGCACGTTCTGAAAAGAACAGGCATAAACGCTCTTGATGCCGATTAACCCATTCCGGATACTGCCCGCCCACATATTGTCAGATGGATCTACATAAAGCCGATAAATGGTATTCGAAGGAAAGGAACGGATATTATCCTGCTCCTGTTGTATATAACGAAATGAGAAATCATTCAGAGAGATGATATTAATTCCTCCGCCATCTGTAGCCACCCATAGCTCATTCTCTCTTTCTGTAAGGTCGTGGATCACATCGTAGGTCAAAGGAGAATTTGCCGCAGTAAAATGTTTCCGTAATTGATTGTTTTCGTAACAATAGAGCCCTTTGCCATAAACGCTTACCCAGAGCCGCTTATGGGAATCAAGACAGATGCCGGTATAATTTTTTTCGGCAAAAGAATCTATTTTGTGCAGTTCACCTGTTTTCAGGTTAAATGAATATATGCCATGCCAGCGTGAATTCAGTAAAATATGCTCGTGATCCATACGGATCATTTTCCAGAAAGGAGTATAAAATGAGGGATCGCTGGCATTATACAAAACCCTAAGCTGCTGCGTCTCATATTCATATTTGTATATTGTTCCCGAGCCAGCCAACAGAACTCCCCCCTCAACTAATAAACAAGAAGCCACATAGACAGGCCTGCCTTGATTCAATAAGATCCTGAAATTATCATTTGCCCTGTCATACAGGCAGATTCCGCTCATGGTCCCTATCCATAAATTATACAAAGAATCTTCTGCCAAAAAAATGATATGGTTGTGCGGAAGTGTTCTCTCTTTCCCCGACTGGTGAAGATATTGCTTCAGATGATCCCGATCGTAGCAATTCAATCCCGACTCCGTACCGATCCAAAGATACCCTCTGTGGTCGTTTAGCACGCATTGGACCTTCGACTGGGATAGTCCTTCTCTAATACCCAGTTGTTTATAGTAGTAATATGCAGTATCTGCATGGAGAGGCCTGCCATTTCCGATAAGCAACAAGAGCAGAAATAGTATTCCGGACAAATTTTTTTGTTTCATATGTATCTTGTCAGTTCGATTATGATAGAAAACCGTTCTGAACCAATGGTTATCACACTGTTTTTCGTCTTTTCGGCATCATTTTGTTCCATAAAGATAGTTCTTTCGACCAATCTGTACAAAGAATAATGCTATTTTTGTATGCATGAAAATCATCGTTTCACCCTCCTTCGTCTCTGCTTTTAATCTGGCGGCAGAAGAGTATTTTTTCCTGACGCAGGAAAAGAATTTGTTGCTGCTCTACCGCAACAATCCCAGTGTGATCATCGGTTCTAACCAGGCGGTGTTGAACGAGGTGGATATGGACTTCTGTATCGACCATCACATCCCCGTCATACGCCGTTTGTCGGGTGGGGGAGCTGTTTACCACGACCGGGGAAACTGCAACTATGCTTTTATCCGTGATAAGGGAGATGCACCGCTCAGTGCTGCTTTTCTGGAACCGATCGTGAAAGTGTTGCATCACCTGGGAATACCGGCGGAGATAGGAAGACGGAAGGATCTCTGGTTGGAGGGTCGCAAGATGTCGGGTACCGCATCGCATATCTCAAGAGGCAGGGAGCTGCATCACGGGACCCTCTTATATGATACGGATCTGGAGATGTTGCAACATGCGCTTTCTGCACAAAACAAAAGCCCGATCCAAAAGGCGACCGCTTCCGTGCGCAGCCCCGTGACCAATATTCGCAGCTACCTCTCCGCAAAGAGAGGGGAAGCGCCGGCGCGTGAGACCTTCTTTGATCTTTTTCACCGCGAATTGCTCTCTTTTTTCGGAACAGACGACTGGACGCTCCCTGATCCGGCTGAGATTGCCGGGATTGAAGTGCTGCAGGAGAGCAAATATACCCAACGGAGCTGGAACTACCGGATGTAGGTTCCCTTCTCTTGCCTGTTCATCGCCTTACCGGGATTAGTCTCCTATCTCCCTGCCAAGGTTGGTGCCCTGGATCATCCGGTGGGCCATGCCGATGCCGTCGCGCAGGTTTCCGGCAATATGCAAACCCTTATAGTCGTTTTCCAGTTTTGAAATGGTTGCAAGACGCTCTCCCGACGAGAGCTCATATTGCGGAATGGCATATGGATGCCGGAAGATACGGATCAGATCCGGCTCTTTCCCGTTCGGAAATTTCAGCAGGCGATGGAATGACTGCACTGTCTTTTCTTCTATCTCTCTGTCGGACAGATGGGCGATAGCTTCTTTTTTGATTCCTCCCATAAAGAAGGAGAAAAGCATACCCTCTTCGGGGCTTCTACCTGTAAAGCAGGAGGAGGGAAACAACACCCCCAGAAAATCTTCCTGTTCCTTCGAGGAGATCAATCCCCCGAAAGCCCCGAAATGAAGAGGGCCTCTCTCTTTAACGCCAACGGCAACCTGTACGACCGGTGCGTAACGCAGGTGGGTGATCTTGTTCATCTCCGCGGTTGCAATGAAAGGAAGCAACTCGTGTAACCGGTAGGCACCGACCGTGGTGATCACATGTCTCGATCTGAATGTCAACGGGGTGCCGTGTTGCTGTGCGTTGATTTTCCAGTACCCTGTTTCGGCGTCGGGATGTGCGGAGCTGTCAGAAACTGACAAAAAAATATTGTCAGCACCAATATAGGCAGCCATTGCCTTGGGAAGATTCTCCATTCCCCCTTTTGTAGAAAAGATCCCTTTCTTCGCTTCTCTCGGTGATTGTCTTTTGGCTTCCCGGGCTTTTTGGATGCTTCCGCCGATAAAGCTGCCGTACTGCTGCTCCAGGTTGTAGAGCTTCGGCAGGGCATAACGGGTGATCAGTGTGTCAGGGTCGCCTGCATAGATCCCCGACAGGAAGGGATCGACGGCATAATCGAGAAACGATCTGCCCAGGCGGCGGACGGTCATCGCGGCCACCGTTTCATCCGGGTCGTTGCCCCTGCGGCGGAAGGGCTCTCCCAGGATCCGCAGCTTGTCGCCCGGGGTGAAAAGGGGTGTGGTGAGGCCGCTGATCAAGCCGTTCGGAAGCGGATGGAATTGTCCGCCCTTCCAGATCCATCTGCTCGCTGCTGCTTTGGCTGCAAATTCGATCTCACACCGGCCCGACAGCGTTTGGTAGAGATCCATCACCTCCTGTGAGGCTCCCGATCCGGTGTTGGGACCCGATTCAAACAGAAACTCATTTTCTTTGTAACTTCTTATCTGCCCTCCTACGCGATCACTCTTTTCCAGGATAGCGACAGACCATCCTCTTTTTGTCAGTTCTACGCCTGCCGATAGCCCCGTCAGGCCGGCTCCGATGATGACGACATCTTTTTCCATGGTTGCTCTATATGGGTTTTGAAAATGTTTTATCTGTATGGGTCAGCAGCTTGTCGAGCGATGCCGCCACATTGCGGATAAAGGGGGATCCCTTTTCCCGCATCACGATCTGCTCATCCTCCCAAAGAATGATTCCATCCTCTTCAAAGGACTTCATCTTTTCCTCCGAATAGGCGGTTGCGGATTGTACCTCTCCGACGGATCGACGGAGGCGGGAAGCAATCTGCTGCCAGCAGATTGCTTCATTGCACATCAGATCGGTAATCACCTCGCGGGTGATCTGCTCCTCGTCGTTCAGACGGTATCCTCTTATCACCGGAATATGGCCGCTGTTGACCGTTTTTATATACGCCTCGATGCTTTTGGTGTTCTGGGCATAGGCTCCTGCCAGCTGGCTGATGGCGGTGACGCCGAAGGCGTAGACCTGTCCGGTGGTACGGCGGGTGCAATAGCCCTGGAAGTTGCGGTGAAGGGTGCCGCTGCTCAGCGCCCGGAAGAGCTCATCCTCCTCCTTCACATAGTGATCCAGCCCGATCTGGCGATAACCCCCTTGCAGGAGCAGCTGCTGCGCCGCATGAAAGAGGTTGTTCTTACACTCATCAGAGGGAAGACCTTTCCGTGCAAGCAGCTTTTGTCGCGGGAATATATTTGGAACATGGGCATAGGAGAAGGTGACCAGCCGGTCGGGTGCCAGAGCGATCGCCTGGTCGATGGTGTAGGAAAAGCTCTCCACCGTCTGCAACGGCAGCCCGTAGATAAAGTCGAGGTTGATGCGGATCTTCCTCTCCCGCAGCAGGGCAAACAGCTGCTCCATGGGAAGCAGCGACGGAAGACGGTTAGATGCTTTCAGCACGTCCGTGTTGAAATCCTGTATGCCGATGCTCATCCGGTTAAAACCCGCATCGATCAGCAATTGGAAGTCACGCTCCTCCATATATCCCGGGTGACATTCAATGGCGATCTCGGGATCATCTATTGTCTGGAACCGGCTGAAAAGTGCCTCGTTGAGTTGCCTGATCAGGGTGGAATCAACTGTCGAAGGAGATCCCCCTCCGTAGTGTATCTGGGCAATCTTTCGCTTGGGGTCAATGTGCGTGCACACCAGCTGGATCTCCCGCATCACTGCATCCACATACTCCCTGTCACTGCATCTCTTTGTGCGGGGATAGGCATTGCATCCGCAATAGTAACACATACGGTTGCAATAAGGCAGATGGATATAGAAGGAGAGATGAGCGGGCTCCTGTCGGTTGGATGCATCGATCGCCCGGATCAGATCCTTTTCATCATACTCATCCCGAAAAAAATTGGCCGGTGGATAGCTCGTGTATCGCGGTACGGGTACATTGTATTTGTCAATCAGTTTGTTCATCTTATATGTTCTTCCTTTTCTTCCGGACGAAACGGTTGGGTAAACAGTACAAAAATAAAGGAAACCGCTGCCAGGAGCAATTCCATGGCAAACAATCCCGAATAGCCCGTCAGGTCTCCCACGCGGGCGCTTACCAGTGAGATGATCATCGCGCTGAGGTGGGTGAGCACGATCTGCAACGTGAAGTCGGTCCCTTCACGGCCGTCGCGCACAATCGCCATGGCCGACGTATTGATCAGGGTGGACGCCATGCCGTAGATACCCCAGACGAGCGCTACCCCGATCAGTATCAGGGTATGACTCTGCCACTGGCTGCCTGAGAGCCAGAGAAAATAGGCCGGAGGCAGGATGATGCAGGCCGAAATGATCCTGCGGGAGCGCAGCTTCCCCCTTTTCCGGATAAAGAGCCCGGCGACAAACGCGAAGAAGATGCCGGTGGATACGCCGAAGATGCCGACCATGGCTCCGATCTCCTTCATCCGGTAACCTCTGTCCACCAGGTAAGGACTGAGGGAGGAGAGGATGCCGATCAATCCCGCGTAGAAGAGCGTGAGAAAGAGGATCTGCCGCCAGATCTGCTTTTGGGTGAAGAAGAGCAGCATGTCGCGGGGGGTTGCCTTTTTCCTGTTTATTCGTTTGTGCAAGGTGATCTTTCTGTTGAATGCCAGGGGGATCAGCGCCACCAGCACGAAGATGGCTACCCACGGCAGCAGACGCGACCATCCGATGCGGTGAAAGAGTAGCAGCAGGAACCCTCCGCCCACCATGCTGCCGGTGAAAGAGCCCATCGACTGGATGCTGTTGAGCAGGCTGCTGTTTTTCCGTTCAAACGACCGGGCAGCCATCGCGTCGGTGGCGATATCCTGGGTGGCTGATGAGATAAATGCCAGCAGGATCAGGAGGATGATGAGCGTGAAGTGGGTCTCGATACGGAGCATGGCCATCACAAAGATGATGATGGCATAGACAATCTCTGCTCCGATGATCCATCGTTTGTAATCAGCGGCTGTTTCTGTCGTGCGGTCGACCCACGGCGACCAGAGGAACTTGAGGATCCAGGGGAGTTTGATCAGCTTGAGCAGGGCGATGGCAAAGAGCGAGTAATCCCCCTGTCGCATCAACACCGGCAGTGCGGTCGCAAAGAAGCTCATCGGGATGGATTGCGCGATGTAGAGGGTGAAGAAGGTGAAGAGATTGGTGGTGGCTCTCTGTTTCATCTCATTTATAATGAATAGTCCAGGCTGAACCCTGCCGTGAAGGGTTTGCCCGGTTTTCCGAGACTGCGTCCTCCCGATTCGAAATAATATCCTATGTATCTACGGTTCAGGAGATTCTTTCCCCAGAGCGTTACGCGCAGCTTTCCCTTCTCAATGCCCGCACTCGCGTGCAACAACCCGTAAAAAGGTTGTTTCACCCGGTTGTCTTCGTGCCAGTAGATTTCGCCCATGCCGGTATAGTTTACCTGCAGGAACAGCCGGTCGGTGAGCGCCGAGCGCCACGGGATGTGTTGTGTAGCCCCGGCAGAGAGGGTGTGACGGGGTACGAACGGGAGGTAGTTGCCGCTGTAGTCGGTTTTGTCGCTATACCGATAGCTACGGAAGGTGGCATGGGTATATCCGTAGGTGAGATGCAGCAGGGAGGCCGGTGATGGCAACACCTTCAGGGTGAGCTCCGCCCCTTTGCTGACCGATCGGCCTGCGTTGTAAATCTTTACCCCCTGCAGGGTGAGCAGTTGCTTCACCTGCTGGTTGCGGAGATCAATGTAGAAAAGGGCTGTTTCTATCAGTATGCTTCTTTCAAATAAAACTGCTTTTCCTCCGATCTCGTAGTTCCAGCTTCTCTCCGGCCCGAAGGTTCGTTCCCGCATCGTTTCGAAGACCGTATTGAAGCCGCCTGTCTTGTATCCTTTGGCCCAGGTGGCGTAGAGTTGATGATCGCCGCTGAAGCGGTACTGGAGGGTTAGCTTGGGGGTCCACTGCGAAAAGGTGAGGGGTGAGTCGTACCGGTTGCGCAACACTACGGTGTCGGTGGTCAGCTTGTGTTCGCTGTGAAGCGAGTGGGCCTTTTCGAAGTCGTACCGTATCCCTGCTTCCAATGCCAGGTGGTGGGTGATCTGCAGCTCCGACTGGTGATAGAAGGCGATGCCGCGGTTGTCATCATCATATCGCTTTTCCAGCTGATAAGGCGGACGGGCCATGTTGAGAAAGACATCGGTGCTTCTTCGGATGGCATGGTGAAAGGCAAATAGCCCGAAATTCCAGTTGTAACAGTTATCTGTTGCATCTTTGAGGTTGATTTCTTCGGAGAGCAGCCGCTGTTTTTCCGATTGCACGGCATAGTAGAGATCACGGGGAGAAGCATCCTGATCGACATTGTAGGTGTCATCCAACAGCTGCAGGGAGGTCTGCGATCGAAGCCAGAAGTGTGGTGTGTGGTAGTCGGCCTGTAGCCCGGAGTCGTAGATCTTCCGTTCGTAGTAGCTGGGGTGATTGATTGAAACAGAATCCACATCGTTCTTTTCGCTGTTCACCGTTCCATAGGCGAAAGCTCCCTGTTTCACAGATTCCAGTCCGTTTTGCAAACGAACGCTCAGGTTGGTGCGGGGACGCCACTCTATGCGACTGTTCAGCGAGGCGGCGTTGAGGTAATCCGCATTTTTGTGGTTGTACCGGTTGCGGATAAAGCCGTCGGAGTGATGGTAATCGGCCGTGATCCCGCAGGCAAATCGTTCCCCCTGTTTGTTGCGGTGTGACAGCGTGATACGGGTCTCATTGTGGCTGCCATAGGTGAGCCGAATCCGGGTGCCCTGGCGACGGAACGGGGAGGCGGTGTGTACAAGAATGATTCCCCCCATCGCATTGCGCCCGTAGAGCGTTCCCTGGGGGCCGCGCAAGAACTCGATTTTTTCGATATCCGCCAGGTTGATGTCGAACGACGATTTCTCAAAATGGGGAATGCCGTCCACATACATTGCCACACCCGGCGCGTTGATCAATGAGCCGACGCCCCGTATGAACACCGAGGAGGTGAGCCGTGTATCGCGGTCAGTCATGATGAAGTTGGGGATCGAGGCCGAGAAATCTTTCATGTCAAAGAGCTGGCATCGTTGCAGGGTGGAACCATCGAGGGTGGTAGAGGCTGACGGTATCCTCCAGGCGGCATGGGGAAGTTTGATGCTGGAGACGACAATGCTGTCGAGATGATATTGGCGCAAGGAGTCGGCCTCGTTCGCCCTCATCGGAAGCAAAACGACACAAAACAGTGTTGTGCACCAAAACAGATGTTTTAGGTTTGTTGTATTCATGTGTGGCACATTGGGGTGAGCAGTTGCCGCTTTACCGGCCTGGTTTGTTTCATCCGGTGACAAAGGAAGAGAATTCCGGGGGATTCCGCAATCACTATTTGTAGTGATTTTTATGTTTTGCTGCTTCCCCTGAGGGGGGGCCGGGGCAGTGATCGCCCGCAGGTGGTCAGAACAGCGCCGGGTGGGGAACATCCAGGCAGCCGCACAAACGGCCTTGCCAGGTTCCCTTTTCCCTGAACCGTTTGATGATCCTGGCTGCCATTTCGTGATTTTTTAAACCCCAGTCGGGGGCGATCAGCAGTCTCTTGGGGGATTGAGAGGTGAACCGTTCGATATGGATGTCGGGATGCAGCCGCTCGGCAAAGCAGATGCACAAGTCGATGTATTCATCCCGTTCAAAGAGATGAAACGAATCGGGCAGCTGCTGGTATTCCCTCGCCAGGGCTGTGTGGCGGATGATTTGCAGCTGGTGCAGTTTGAGGGTGGTCAGCGGAAGAGCCGACAGCCGGTCGGCATGGTGCAGGATCTCCTCTTTGCTCTCGCCGGGGAGCCCCAGGATCAGATGTGCACCTACGGGGATGCCCCGAGCTGCCGTTGTGCGGATCATTGCTGCCGACTCCTCATAGCTGTGCTGACGGTTTACCCGCTCCAGGCTCCTGTTGAGGGTGGACTCCACACCATATTCAATCAATACAAAGGTTTTCCGGCTGAGGGCTTCGAAATAGTCGAGCAGTGCGCCGGGCATGCAGTCGGGGCGTGTGCCCACTATCAAACCCGCCACGCCCGGGTAGGCCAGCGCCTCTTCATATTTTTCGATGAGGGAGGGTAGTGTGTCGTAGGTGTTGGTGTAGGACTGGAAGTACGCCAAATACTTCATATCCGGATACTTGTGGGAGAAGAAATGCACTCCGTCGGCCAACTGTGCGGTGATTGTTTTGACGGGTGTACCGTAGCCCGGACTGAAACTCTGGTTGTTACAATAGGTGCAGCCGCCGCGTCCCTTGCTGCCGTCGCGGTTGGGACAGGTGAAGCCGGCGTTGACCGATATTTTTTGCACTTTATAGGGGAACCGTGTCGCCAGATAGTCGGCAAAGTCACGATAGGGTTTGTTGTTTGCGAACACTGTTCGGTATTTTTTTCCAAAGATAGCAAAAATAAAAAAAATATGTGGGGGTATACAGAAAAGGGCCGGCTTGAAAAAGCCG
The DNA here is from genome assembly GCA_028709605.1 of Proteiniphilum sp. GTDB lineage: Bacteria > Bacteroidota > Bacteroidia > Bacteroidales > Dysgonomonadaceae > Proteiniphilum. The sequence goes on along the minus strand of JAQVWR010000020.1, from coordinate 423 downwards.
GCCCTTTTACACATATATGGAGAGACACAGGGTCTCCGTTTCGGGTGAATTATTCCTTCCCCTCTTCAGATGCTGCTGCCTGGTCTGCTTCGGGTGCTTTTGCATCGTCAGCCTTCTCTTCTTTTTTCGCTTTGGCAGCTTTCGGCTTTTCTTCCTTCTTCACCTTTTCCTTCACTTCGGCATCAGCTCCTTCGCTTACTGCTTCCATTTCAGCTTTGGTTTCAGCTTTGGTTTCAGCTTTTGCTTCGGCTTCGGCCTTAGCTTCGGCTTTGGCGGCCTCTTTCTTAAAGGCTTCTACCTTCTGGTTGTCCAGCTTCTCTTTCAGGGCAGCCAGCTCCTCAATGTCGCCGAGCGTGGTTTTCTCTACGGCAGGCATGGCAGCGAGGGTTTCATTGCCCCCCTCTTTTCTGCCACCACGTTTGC
>JAQVWR010000084.1 GCA_028709605.1 Proteiniphilum sp. | reverse complement strand
GCCGGGCTGTTGACAAAGTTGAGAAAGCGTTGATCAGTGATCTGCTGAAACAGGTCGACAGCAGGGAGATGCTCGAACTGGGGTGCGGCACCGGTCACTGGACTGCTTTTTTCAGTGAAAAGGGGTTCAGGGTTACGGCGGTGGATCAGTCGGCGGCAATGCTGGAACAAGCACGTAAGAAATTGATTCCGGAGGTACAATGGGTTGAGGCCGATGCCGCGCATCTCCCCTTTCCCGACAGTCGGTTTGAACTGATCACGGCCATCACCCTGTTTGAGTTTGCGGAGGACCGGAGTGCGCTCTTCAGCGAGATCGACCGCTTGCTGAAACCGGGGGGCTTTTTGATAACCGGATGGCTGAATAGCCTCTCAGAAATCGGGAGACAGAAGAAAAGTTCGTCCACCTTCAAGTATGCACATCTTTATACACCGGTTGAGATCCGGAACTTCCTCTCGCTCCTGGGATCTCCGCAATTTCAGTACGCTGTCTATTATGACCGCAATTTTGAACTGTTGGATGAGCGAAATGACAAGGGTGATACGCATCCGGCATTTATCGCCACCATCGTACAAAAGACAAAGCTCCATGCAGATCACCATTGAAATCAGTTATTACGCCCTTACCGGCGATTATGCCACCCCGGTGAAAGATTTCCTGGAGAGGTTGTCGCGTTGTCAGATGATACAGGTGGAAACGGGCAGCATGAGCACTCTGATCGCCGGTGAGTATCATCTGGTGATGCAGGCCCTTACCGATACGCTTGCTCCGCTGATGGTGCGCTACCCATCGGTATTCGTGCTGAAAATATCCAACGCATGCAAGGTGAAATGAGGGGATATCTGCAAATCTATACCGGCAACGGCAAGGGCAAGAGCACCGCAGCCTTCGGCCTGGCACTGCGGGCTGCCGGTGCGGGGATGCGCGTCTACATCGGGCAGTTCGTGAAAGGGAGAAATTACTCCGAAATCACAGCAGTGAGAGAGCAGCTCCCGCAGATCACCATCCGTCAGTTCGGCAGGGGTTGCTTCATCGTGGAGAAACCGACCGGCGAGGATGTGGCGGCGGCGCGGGAGGGGCTGGCAGTGGTGTCGGAGGTGCTCACATCGGGAGAATATGACCTGGTGATCCTGGATGAGGCAACCATCGCCATCTATTATGATCTCTTCACCGTAAGTGAGTTGATCAATTTGCTGAAAAGAAGAGCTCCCGGCTGCGAGGTGGTGGTTACCGGCCGTTATGCACCGGAGGAGCTGATAGAGCTGGCTGACCTGGTGACTGAGATGCGGGAGGTGAAACATTATTACCGTCAGGGCATTGAAGCACGGGAAGGAATTGAATACTAATAAACAGGAGAAAATCAATATGGGCCAGACAATGGAGCAGTTGCGGGAGGAGATGGAGCAGTGCAGGAAATGCGACTTGTGGCAATCACGGAATCATCTCATCTTCGGTGAGGGGAATCATCATGCTCCCATCTTTATCATCGGTGAGGCACCGGGGAGAGACGAAGACAGGGTTGGGAGACCCTTCATCGGGCCGTCGGGGATCCTGTTGGACAAGATCTTCGCAGCCTGTGGGTTCAACAGGGAGAATCATCTCTTCATCAGCAACATTGTCCGCTGCAGGCCGCCGGGCAACCGCCCCCCCACACCACAGGAGGCTGCCGCCTGCCTTCCGTGGCTCAATCGACAGTTGGAGCTGGTGGATTCCAGGATCATGATCCTGCTGGGAGCAACAGCACTGAAGTACATGGCCGGTCCAGACTACCGCATCACACGGGTCAGGGGCAATTGGATCAGACAGGGCAACCGGCTGATGATGCCGGTCTATCACCCCTCGGCGCTGCTGAGAAATCCTGCACTGAAAAGGGATACCTGGGAGGATTTCAAGAAGGTGGTCTACAAGTACCGGGAGCTGGTCGCTCCCGATCATTACACTCCCCATATTCCGTAGGTTACCGATCAAACAAAGAGAGAATCTTAAAAAAATAGAACGATGTTACAACATATAGGATTATCCATTATTGAGCCGGCAGAGATTCAAAACTTTTACGAATCCGTTTTGCATTTCCGCCAGTTGAAACAATTCACCCTCGATTCAGAAGAGGTGCTCCATTCCATCTTTTCCACCGACAGGCAAACTGAGGTCTACATGATGGAGCAACAGGATTTGAAGCTGGAGCTCTTCATTGACCCCAAGGGAGAGAGAGGGCGTTATCCTCATCTCTGCCTGGCGTATGACAACCCGAATGAGGTGTCGGATCATGCCCATCAACTGAGTTACAGGAGATGGATCAAAAAGGGTCCCAACCGTATCACCCATTTCATCTGGGACAAAAGCGGCAATCTGTTTGAGATAAAGAAAAAAGAAGCATGAAGATGAGACAGGGAGGAGGGTTACGAAAGGGGCTCGGAAACAACAAAAGCAGAATGGCAGAAAACCAGGAGTGTGTGTGCCCCCAATGTGGTTTCACGCTTCCGCATATTACGGGACACCCCTGCCGCAATGAGAGTTGTCCCTATTGTCATATTCCGCTTTCCCGAAATATCCGCTTTCAGGGAAAGGAGAGTCAAAAAACCATTACAGATGCAAAACCAACCGATTCCCCTATTCTGAAAAAAAAGGAGAGCATCACCCCTGAGATTGATCCGGATATCTGCATCGGTTGCGGCAGTTGTGTCGATGTTTGTCCTGTAGAAGCCATTTCTATCATGAACGGCAAAGCAGTGATTGATTCCAGTAAGTGCCTCCACTGTCGCTCTTGCGTAAGAGCCTGCCCCATGGGTGCCATCCATTAAACAACTGTCTCAACTGATTGTTTCATTCGGGGAATCGCTCTCTATACTTGTTGGTAACCAATAAACAGCGTATGAAATGAATGATTTATATCACATCCAAAAGAATGTCACCCACATCATGACATCGCTCCCTTCGGGAGTGGAGCTGGTGGCAGCCGCAAAAACGAGAAATGCCGAAGAGGTGAATGCCGCGGTGAATGCCGGTATTCATGCCATCGGATACAACTACATCCAGGAAGCTGAGCGCATGCGCCCGCTTGTTGGAGGGAGCGTGCCCTGGCATATGATCGGTCACCTACAGCGAAACAAGGTAAAAAAAGCGATCGAGCTGTTCGACATGATTGAGACCATCGATTCGGAGCGGTTGGCCCTGGAGGTGGAAAAGCAGTCGGCAGCGGCCGGCAAGGTGATGTCGGTATTGATCGAGATCAACAGTGGCAAGGAGTCGAACAAAAGCGGTGTGCTGCCGGAGCATGTGATAGGGCTTATAAAGCGCATCCATCACCTGCCTCACCTGAAGATTATGGGGTTGATGACCATGGAACCACGCTTTGGTGACCCGGAGGGTGCCAGGCCCTATTACCGAATCACAAAAAAAATATTTGAGGAGATCAAACAGGCCCGCCTCCCGGATGTGGAAATGCGTTATCTCTCCATGGGGATGAGCAACAGTTACCGGATAGCCATTGCCGAGGGAACCAATATCATCCGGATCGGAACCGCCCTGTTTGGTGAAAGAGCAGAATAAGAGATAACTCAGGAGAGAAACATACTGAACATGTCAGACACCAATACATTATATGGTACCTGCTCAAAAGTATCTGATCTTACCGGTTCGCAAATCTCGTAATCCGGCCTATTCTTTATTTTTCAAAATGCTTTTGCGCACGTCGTTCATGGTAAAGGCATACTGTCTCCGTAACCTGCCGAGTTTCTCACCGAACCGGTCTGAAGGGATGTTGAGATCAGTTGCAAGTTTTTCCACCGGTATGCCGTATTTGTTGGCAACAAACTGCAGGGTTTGCCTTCCGTTGATCTCAAGGTCGACGAATTCAGTTCCGGATAGGGTCTGTTCCGGTTTATTCAGGCCCGCCCGGGGAGAAACCACTATATCCTTTTCTGCTTCTTTTGACACTTCTTTACGGATTTCTCCTGGCGGCACGGTTTGATGCGTTTCTTGTTTGATTTTTCTGTTCAGATGTAACGATTCCCTTGTAACGATCTCCGGTTTCACAAAAAGAGGAAAGGCAATCATGAGAAGACCTGCACTGGCAATCAGTGTGGCCGATATTGCACGTAAAGCATTATCAGGGATCATCCGTTTGAAGATCCCAACAATCATTTTCCAATGCAGAATAATGTGAAGAAGTAAAAGAACGAGGAAAACGATGCTGATGATCAGGTGAATGGATCCCCATTGGTGACGCGTTAGTCCCCAAAATTCCAGTTCAACACCAGCCCCGTAGCGTTCGTTCCGCTGAATACCGGGGATCAGGACATATTTTATCAGGAAGCCGATTCCCGCCAAGGGCATGAGCAGTAATAACATGATGATGTCAATGCTCAGGTTCAGTTTTGATTGATTACACCACTTTTGTTTCATCTTGGCTAATTTTTTCAGTTGTTGCTTAAAATCCTGATTGACGGGCAGGATCCCACCAGCCTCATTTTATTTTTCCCGTTTATAAGGCCGGGCCATCATGCCGCTTTCAAAAACTTTTACGTTTTGATAGCCGGGTGCCTGAAGCCGCGACTTGGATCGGGATTTCCTGGGGTTCAGGAAAAGGAAAATGGACTATTCCAATGGTTTTATATGCGATATAATACATGGCGATTTATGTTTTCAGGTTAGCGTGAATGGCTTTTAAAACAAAATCGGGTGCACGGCACGGTTTCCAATTTCCCTTTTTTACGAAGGCCAGTTCCGTTTCTGCTTCATTGATCCGTTTCTGCTTTTCATTATATAGTCTATAGCTGAACCAGAGCCGGACTCCTTTAACGGCTGTCAAGGTTGTTCTTGCAGTTAGCAGAGCATCATACCAGGTGGTTTTAAGGAAACAGCAATCCATCCTGATAACCGGGAGCATCTATCCGGCATCTTCGACCGACTTATAAGAAATACCGATGCTCCGGAACAATTCCTAACGTGCTGCCTCGTAGTGTTTTGCGTAATTGGCATGGTGCATGGTTCCCATCTGGTCAGTATCGGGGTACAAGACCCGGAAAATGTAGTCGTGCTCGATCATACTGCTGTTCTATTTATGCGTGCTTTCTTTTCTCTGATTGGCCAAAATACTATCTACCATGCCGGAGAATGATTGTGCAATCTGCTCATCCTGAAAGAGGGTGTCGAGCGAGCCCTCATCACAACTTTGTCGGATCTGCTCATTCATGGGAATCTGTGCGATCAGTGGCAGATGAAACTGTTGCGAGAGTTTCTCACCACCTCCCTGTCCAAAGAGGAAATACTTCTCGTCGGGATGTTGCGAGGGGGTGAACCAGGCCATGTTCTCCACGATGCCCAGCACCGGCACGGAGACGTTTTTGTTGTTGAACATGCCGATCGCTTTGATCACATCATCCAGCGCGATGGTCTGCGGCGTGGTCACCACCACGGCACCGGTGATCTCATAGGACTGCAGCAGGGTCAAGTGTACATCCCCGGTACCGGGCGGGGTGTCAATCACCAGATAATCCAGTTCTCCCCAGTCGGTATCATTGAGCAACTGTTTGAGCGCATTCGACACCATGGGTCCGCGCCATAGAAGCGACTGGGAGGGATCGATGAAGAAACCGATCGAGATCACCTTGATGCCATACCGGTCAAAAGGTTCAATCCAGCTCTTCCCCTCTTTCTCCACCGATAGCGGACGCTGGTTGTTCAGGTGGAAGAGTGTGGGTACCGAGGGACCATGGATATCGGCATCCAGCAGGCCGGTTGCATACCCTTCCCTTGCCAGCGAGAGTGCCAGACCGGCAGCCACGGTCGACTTGCCAACCCCTCCCTTACCCGAGGCAACGATAAGTATATTGTTTATATTGTTCAATCTCGTCTTCTCGAACGGCTTTTTGGCTGTGTTACATTGTTCGTTCATCTTCTTCTCTTTTTTATTTTGTTCAGTTTACCCCGTATCAATCGTTTTTGTAAGGCGGACAACCGATCTACGAAGAGGATCCCATCGAGATGGTCATATTCATGCTGGAAGATGCGGGCTTCCAATCCGCTCAACTCCTCTTCGATAGTCTCAAAGGCGAGGTTCTGGTAGGTCACGTGGATCCTCTCCGGACGCTCCAGCTCACGAAAAATACCCGGGATGCTGAGGCACCCCTCGTTAAATGTGGAGAGTTCACTGTCCGAATGCAGAACCCGGGGATTGAGGTAAACCTTTTCCACCGGCTTAAATTGTACATTCTCTTCCACCAACGGAGTGGTATCCATCACAAAAATTCTTTTGGTGAGACCAATCTGCGGAGCTGCCAGTCCAATGCCCTCTGCTCTCTTGAGCGTATCGAACAGGTTCCCGGCGATCTCGTCCGGACGATCCTCCTGATGGATGTCAAAAGCGCTCTGACGCAATACGGGTGCACCGTATAACACAATCGGTACAATCATCTCTTTGTAAAGTTACGTATCCAAAATTTTTTATCCTGATAAACTACCTCACGAATCTCTTTCTCTCTGACCAGCTGATCCGGCAGGCTGCTCTCTGCCCTGTTCTTGCGCAGGATCTCTCCCATGGTCTCCTCCCGGATGGGATGCACGGCACTGATGTTGAGGATATTCTCCCTCGCATCGCCGGTGAAACCGGCATCAGCTCCCTCAAAGCCGAGCAGCAGTTCCGTTTTTAAGCCGGCCTCCGAATAGATATGGTAGGCCCTGTTGATTGCTGCCTCATCCGGTTTCTTCACGCTCCGCATGGCCGGGGGACGTGTGGGAATGGAGAGATAGGCTGTGGCCGGTTTGATCGTCGCGATCAGTGAGGCATTTTGTTGCAACAGCTCAGCTCCATCGTTGACCCCGTCCACCATCATGGTTTCTGTAGCCAGGAAGCCCTTGTAGGAGGAGGCAAAAGCCAGGAGCCCCTCTTTATAGCCTTCAAAGGTGAGTTTGGGATGGGGCCTGTTGATCTTCGTCCATATAGCCTTATTGTTTGCATCCACCTTCACCGATACCCAATCGGCAAGAGACAGGTCATCCCGCACCTGCTGATCACCCAGCAGCGAAGCATTGGTGATCACGGCAACCGGTATTCCAAAAATTTTTAGCCGTGTAATTGATTCTCCCAGATGAATATCGAGAGTCGGTTCTCCATTCGCAACAAAGGTGAGATAGTCCGGCATCACCTGCAACTTACCCAGATGCTCTTCTACCGCACTGAAGATCTGCTCCGGGCTGTAAAACGACTGTCTCTCGAGGGTATAATGACGGGTGGCACCCACCTGACAGTAGATGCATGCATAGGTACAGATCTTATCCCCCGGGATATTGTTGATACCCAGGCTCTGCCCCAGCCTTCTGGAGGGTACGGGTCCGAAACTGATCATCGCTTCTTCTTTTTAATGGTTCTCTCGCTACGATTGGAAAATCTGCCGGTGGATGGCAACGATCTCACCGGCTGCTGCCGACCGGGGGGCCCACTCGACCACCGTCCGGCATTGGAGCATCGCTTCCACCACCGCCGGGTCGAAAGGGATCTTACCGATCAAGGGAATATTCTCCTGACGACACCACTCCTCTATCTCGTCCAACAGCTTCCCGTTCAGGTCATATTTATTGATCACCACTGCCGAAGGGATCTGAAACCCATCCGCCAGCTGCTTTACCCTCTTCAGATCATGGAAACCGGAGCGGCTCGGCTCGGTGACCAGCAGTGCCAGGTCGGCACCGCTCA
>JAQVWR010000019.1:3806-31396 GCA_028709605.1 Proteiniphilum sp. | reverse complement strand
ACAGCAAATGGGATGTGATGAAGGAGAGTGCCGGCAGCTTCTTCGCATCGGTAGCCGAAGCATGGAAGGAGAACTACAGCAGGGTGGCTGATGTCTTTAAAAAAGAGCACCGGCAATAAGGCTGATTATTCCTCCTCATTGCCGGCACATGACCGCCCGGTCGGTTTCACAAGAGGCGCCTGGCGATGCTGAACAATTACCTGAGAATGAACCGGGAGGTATTCAGAGAGAACTCTCTGAAACGGCGAGTCGTGTGATTTTCCTGGTAGTCACGAAGAGCACGGATGGAATCACAATGTACACACACCCGTTTTGCCGGGAAGAACAAAAATTGTGAAATTGCTGGAAGAGTTCCCTGACATATCCGATCAGGATTTCAGGATCACCAGTAAAACCCCGTGTTTGCCTTATGCATAGATAAGAGATAATCTGTAGAGAAAGAAGTCAACATCAATAACTCCACGCAACTGTGACCTGAAGTATTTGATTTTAGCGTTTAGCGATTCGGCAGAAGCGTTTGTTGACCTGTTGACAAAGTAGTTCAAAATCTCATCCTCCCGTTGATAGATGGTTGCAGAGGCCGTGTTAAAGGCGTCATTGTCAGAAATATCTCCAGCCGATCTTGTTAAACAGTATTAAATATTATACTCTTCATCGCACTTCTCTTGCATAATAGTATTACATTCACTACCTTTGTGATGGAGTAATCAAACGGACGTTGACTTTATGAAGTACTCAGAAATTGAAAAGAAGTTGAAAAGGGCCGGCTGTTACTGGGTTTACGATGGGAAGAAGCACCCAATATGGTATAGTCCGATCACCGGGAAAGAGTTCCCGGTGAGCCACCACAAAGCAGAAGAGGCTAAATTTGGAACAATGAAATCAATCAGTAAAGATTCAGGGGTTAGACTTTAACCCCCGGCAAAAATGGAGGAAACAAGATGAAAATAGATGTAATTATTGAAACTGGAGCAGATAAGCGTTTTGAAGCCGTAATTGATCCCGATAAAGAATATGGTTTGTCATTCGGATTATTGGGTGAAGGACATTCCGTACAAGAGTGTATCAATGATTTTTATGGATCGGTGAATGAGATGAAGGAATATTATGTCAAAACAGGAAAAGAGTTTCCGGCGGATCTGGAGTTTTCGTTTAAATATGATACGGCCTCTTTCTTAGCGCATTATTCAGATATGCTCTCATTGGCCGGGTTGGAAAAAATTACCGGTATCAATCAAAGGCAATTAAGTCATTACTTGAATGGCGTCAAGAAACCCCGCCAGGAAACAATTCAAAAAATTGAAACAGGTATTCACCGTTTTGCAAACGAGTTAAGTCAAGTGAATTTCGTTTGATTAATACAGCGCTAACCTTCTTGCGTTGACTATTGCACTAACGGATTGCATCAGCACACTTACATCAACATCTTCAATTCCACATTCAGGGGTGTTGTTTATAGACCCGTTGACAATTCCGATAGTGCCATTTATTGCACGTTCATAAATAGTGTTTTCGCGTTGTAATTCTAAAATTGTTTTTAATGCATCGTTGTCCATAGCTTTTTATTTTTAATTATTACTATCAAATAATATTGATGGCATATCAATATATAGATATAGATATAGCTTTATACTACAAAATATAATACAAGTTATACCTGTATTTTAACCTAATTAATACAGATTTATCTATATTCTTGTATGTATTTAGCTAAATTTGCATCAAAATAGGCTGTATGAGAATAAAAGAAATAATAAGAGCCAAAGGATATACACAAAAGGAATTCGCTGATAAATTGGGAATTACCCTGAGTGCTTTAAACCAAAGGCTGGATGGTAACCCTACAGTAGGATCATTGAGAGAGATTGCCGACGCCCTCGAAGTCGATCTACTTGATCTATTCGAGGACACCAGGCGGAACGAACCGAAACAAAAGTATATTTGTCCGCACTGCAAACAACCCATAAACATAGAAATCAAACAATAATTCATATATTTACATATGTATTCTGTAGAGTTCACCCACAACACCCTGAAAAGTCTGAAAAAGATAGATCCTGTTTATCAGCAGTTGATAATTGATATTAATCACAGAAAGGACGTTTACAGATGAAAACAGCACAATTGAAAAAAGGAGTAATGCAAGCCTTCGAGGCAATATTAAGCGAATTGACCGCAAGCGACATAGAAGATATACAGGATAAGTTAACCGTACAACTGCACAAGCTGACAGACGACGGAAAACGGTACTCGTTAGATGAAGTAAAGAAGCAATTGGCAATGTAGCGCACATTGACCAACACCCAACCGGAGCCAGCAACTCCGGTTTTTTTGTGGCCATATATTTGACCCATCGGCCGAAATTTAGGCAAGTCTTTCAGATACTCCAAAATTGGGGCATCATACACGGAATTACGGGAATGATAAATACTGCCCTTGATTTTAAATAGGGGAAATTCCTCATGTTTAAATACTCGGAAAAGCGGGTAATTAAATACGCGGAATTCCGCTAAAAAAAGAGCGATGAGGTAGGTACTCACGCTGGTCAAATCGAACAGCTGGCTCTCTTTTTCCGCGTGTTCCCCCGCCCAGAGTTGAAAGAATGTGTTCACCTTGTCCAATATCATCGTCTCTCCCACGAATGTGGTGGCGGATACCTCGTTGGACTTCTTCACCTCTGTGGCTAGTTGATGCATCTTTTCCCTTGATCTCGATGACCCTTTTTCCCATGAAGAGTTCGACAAAATATTTTCACTATTTATCGGTAGATTACGTGTGACTGACTATAATCTGGTTAGAAAAGGCGGGAATTTCAGTTAAAATCAGATGACCGAACTATCATCCTTTTATTATCCCAATCCCATTTATAACACTTGACTTTGGAGGAGAAATGAATCTTTTGGCGATTGATGTAAAAACTAAACCATACAATTCCTTCCTGGGTTGTACGGTATTCGCGCAGGTATATCTTCAGATTTACCATAACGACGGTCTATTTTCGGGTAGTTTTGGGGCTCCGGGATACAACCGGTCTACGCCATGATGACAATTATGTGTTTTTCTATTTAAGGCAAAGTCCTCGTTATCTAAAAGATAACCGGAACCGGCTATTGTCAATTTGACAGGTTCCGGGACAGGAGAGGTACCTGGCGGATTCGAACCGCCGTAAACGGTTTTGCAGACCGACGCCTAACCACTCGGCCAAGGTACCGCTATTCGCACAAAGCGGATGCAAAGGTAACCTTTTTTTTGTAGATTCAAAAGGGATTCATTCTTTTTCTCATCCCCTCTGCAAAACGATTGGATCAGGAGAAAAGGAGCCGGAAGGCATCACTCACCTTCTTCACCTGCATCAGTTCCATGGAGACCTTCTTGTTGAAACCCTTCAGGTTATTGGCCGGGAGAAGGATGCGCGAGAAACCCAGCTTCTCCGCCTCCCCGATGCGCTGCTCGATGCGATTGACCGGACGGATCTCACCCGAGAGGCCCACCTCTCCGCAGAGGGCGGTTTCCCGGTCAATGCTCATGTCGAGGCTGGAAGAGAGTACGGCGCTGATCACCGAGAGATCCATGCCGGGGTCGTTGACACGCAATCCACCGGCAATATTGAGAAAAACATCCTTCTGTGCCAGCCTGAAGCCGGCTCTCTTCTCCAACACCGCCAGCAGCATGTTCATCCGTCGGATGTCGAATCCGGTGGCGGAGCGCTGAGGGGTGCCATAGGCGGCAGTGCTCACCAGCGCCTGTGTCTCGATCAGGAAAGGGCGGATCCCCTCAATGGCCGCAGCGATGGAGACGCCGCTCAGTCCTTCGTGATTTTGTGTCAACAACAGCTCAGAGGGGTTGCTCACCTCCCGCAGACCCGACTGATTCATCTCGTAGATTCCCAGCTCGGCAGTGCTGCCGAAGCGGTTCTTGATGCTGCGCAGAATACGGTACATATAATGCTGGTCGCCCTCGAACTGGAGCACCGTATCGACGATATGCTCCAGAATCTTGGGGCCGGCAATGCTCCCCTCTTTGGTAATGTGCCCGATCAGCAGCACGGGAATCCCCGACAGCTTGGCAAACTTCAGCAGCGCCGCAGCGCACTCGCGCACCTGTGAGATGCTGCCGGGAGCCGACTCCAACGCCTCGCTGTAGAGGGTTTGTATAGAATCGACGATCAGCAGCTGCGGCGAGGTGTTCTTCACATGCTTAAAAATCTCGTCGAGGTTGGTCTCGCAGACAATCAGGCAGTCATCGTTCTGCATGCCGATACGGTCAGCACGCAGTTTCAGTTGTCGCGCACTCTCCTCGCCCGAGACATAGAGCGTGCGGAAGCCGGTGAGCTTGAGAACGGTCTGCAGCACCAGGGTCGACTTGCCGATGCCCGGTTCACCGCCGATCAGCACCACCGAGGCGGGCACCAGCCCACCACCGAGCACCCTGTTCAGCTCTGCATCATGCAGGTCGATGCGGGGCTCCTCGTCAGCGCGGATCGCCCGCAGCGGCAGCGGCTCGCTCCGGACATTCTGAAAAGAGCGCGTATCCTCCTGCTGAGCGGCGGCATCCTTGCGCACCAGCTCCTCCACGAAAGAGGACCACTCTCCGCAGGAAGGACACTTGCCCATCCACTTGGGCGACTCATAGCCGCAGTTGCTGCAGAAGTATACCGATTTCAGTTTGGCCATACCGATAGTGTTTAGAGAGGTAAAGATAGAAAAAAATCTCGTACATTTGCAGGATCAAAACAACTGTCAACAAAGAAACAACCGATGTCCCCTATCCAGACCCTGATCTCCCGATCACTCCAATTGCCGCTCAAAGGTGTAGAAAGTACCCTCCGTCTCCTCAGCGAAGGAGCCTCCATCCCTTTTATCAGCCGCTACCGCAAGGAAGCCACCGGCGGCCTCGACGAGGTGCAGATCGCCCGCATCGGTGAGCTGAACAATCAATATCTGGAGCTGGAGAAGCGAAAGGAGTATATCCTGAAGTCGGTCGGCGAACAGGAGAAGCTGACGCCGGAGCTGGAGAAGCAGATCCGCGACTGCCGGGAAAGCGCCGCCCTGGAGGATCTCTACCTGCCATTCAAGCCCAAACGCCACACACGTGCCGAGATCGCCCGCAAGAAAGGGCTGGAGGAACTCGCCAAATGGCTGATCACACAACAACACGGCCCGGTGGGAGCGAGGGCCGCCCGGTTTGTGCAGGGGGATGTAACTGACACGGAGGAGGCTCTGAAGGGGGCACGCGACATCATCGCCGAGTGGGTGAATGAAGATGCGCAGGCACGGCAGACCCTACGCAATATCTTTTCCCGCGAAGCGATGATCACCTCGAAAGGGGTGAAGGGGAAAGAGCAGGAAGGAGAAAAATACAGAGATTATTTCGACTTCAACGCCCCCCTTTCCCGATGCCCTTCGCACCGGCTCCTGGCCATCCGGCGCGGCGAGAAGGAGGGTTTCCTGCGCGTCTTCCTCTCGCCCGATGATGAGCGGTGCCTCGACAGGCTGATCCGCCGTTTTGTAAAGAACGACAGCGAGGCGGCCCACCACGTGGCAGATGCCGTAACAGATGCCTACAAGCGATTATTAAAACCCTCCATCGAAACCGAGTTTGCCAGCCTCTCCAAAAACCAGGCCGACGAGGCAGCCATCGCCGTCTTCGCGGAGAACCTGCGCCAGCTGCTGCTGGCACCGCCGCTAGGACAAAAGCGCATCCTCGGCATCGACCCCGGCTACCGCACCGGATGCAAGCTGGTATGCCTTGACGAACAGGGCAACCTGCTGCACAACGAAACCATCTATCCCCACCCGCCGCAACAGGAGTACTCCAAGGCTGCCGGCAAGGTAGTGAAGCTGGTCTCCGCTTACCGGATCGACGCCATCGCCATTGGCAACGGCACCGCCAGCCGCGAGACCGAGCGCTTCATCACCGGCTTGCGGTATGAGAAGGAGGTGAAGGTGTTCGTGGTGAGCGAGAACGGCGCCTCGGTCTACTCCGCCTCGAAGATCGCCAGAGAAGAGTTTCCGGAGTATGATGTGACCGTGCGGGGAGCGATCTCCATCGGGCGACGGCTGAGCGACCCGCTGGCCGAGCTGGTGAAGATCGATCCCAAGTCGATCGGCGTGGGACAGTACCAGCATGATGTGGATCAGTCAAAGTTAAAACGCGCGCTCGACCAGACAGTAGAGAGCTGCGTGAACCTGGTAGGGGTCAATCTCAATACGGCCAGCAGCCACCTGCTCACCTATGTGTCGGGGCTTGGTGAGTCGCTGGCACAGCATATCGTGGAGTGGCGCGCCACAAACGGCCCGTTCCGTTCACGCCGGGAGCTGAAAAAGGTACCGCGACTGGGAGAGAAGGCGTTCGAACAGTGTGCCGGCTTCCTGCGCATCCCCGGGGCAGAGAACCCCCTCGACAACTCGGCGGTGCATCCCGAGAGCTACGCCATCGTGGAGAAGATGGCGAAAGACCTCGGCTGCAGCGTCAGAGAGCTGATCGGCAATAAAGAGCGGATTGCCGCTATCGAAAAGGAGCCGTACAAAACCGAGACGATTGGCGAGGAGACGCTGACCGATATCCTGCAGGAGCTGGAGAAGCCGGGACGCGACCCCCGATCGAAGATACAGACGCTGGAATTCGATCCCAATATACGGGTGATCACGGATCTGAAAGAGGGGATGATCCTGCCCGGCATCGTAACCAACATCACCAACTTTGGCTGTTTTGTGGATATCGGCATCAAGGAGAACGGACTGGTACATATCTCCGAGCTGGCCGACCGTTTTGTATCCAATCCCGCTGAAGTAGTATCACTGCACCAGCCTGTGAAGGTAAAGGTGCTCTCCACCGACACGGCAAGAAAACGGATCCAGCTCTCCATGAGAGGGCTCTGAGCCCTCTCTCCCAACCGGTAAAAATCACAAACCGAGGGTGAGCTGCCGTCCCGGCAGGGCAAAGCTCTTGCGATGATGCGGCGTGATACCATACAGGCGAATCGCATCCCGGTGGGCCCGTGTGGGATAACCCTTGTTACGGGACCATCCGTACTGCGGAAAAAGAAGGTCCAGCTCTCTCATATAATCGTCGCGGTACGTTTTTGCCAGGATCGATGCGGCAGCGATCGGCATATACCTTCCATCGCCCCCGATCACGCAGGTGTGCGGGATATCCTCGTAGGGCAGGAAACGGTTCCCGTCCACCAGGATATGCTGCGGCAAACGGCTAAGTGCCCGCAATGCCCGGTGCATCGCTTCGATGGATGCCCGCAGGATATTGAAACGGTCAATCTCTTCGGGTGAGCAGGATGCGACTGCATAGGCAAGAGCCTCTCTCTCGATCTCGATGCGAAGATGCTCCCGCTGCCGTTCGGAGAGCTGCTTGGAATCGTTGAGCCCGTCACACCGGCAATCGGGGGGCAGGATGACCGCTGCGGCAAACACCGGTCCGGCCAGGCACCCTCGCCCCGCCTCATCGCATCCCGCCTCTACCGTGGCGGCATACATACAGGGCAACAAACCGGGAACCTGTTTCATTCTCTTTTGCACTCTTTTGCAATCGCCTTTCATCTCTCTCCTTCTCCCTTCAGGCGGATTGCCACCCGGTTATCCTCCGGCGGAAAATCGAATGAGAACTCGCTCATATCTGCCTCATTCCCCAATAGGGAAGCAAACGTGCGGACGGCATGCAGCAGCTCGGGATCAGGCGTTTCGTCACCCCTCACATGCATCAGGTATAGCTTCACAACAAGATCGGTAAGAACCGACAACAATTCATCCGGCAACGGGAAACCCAGACCCTTCAGGCGAGCTTCCGCCACGCGGCGGCCAACCGTTTCCAGCCTCCGGCGGGACTCCTCCTCCAGATGATCATTATCCGGCAGAGAGGTCACAAAACGGCTGTCCACCCGCAGGCAGTCGCCGTCCATCGTCATTATCCGCCAGGCGAAAGGGTACTGAGCAAGACTGGCCGTCTCTATATCATAGATGTTATTACCCGACGGAGAGGTATAGCGGGTGATATCATTGGCATGAAAATGACCGGTAAAGATCAGGCGCATGCCCGCATCGGCAAGTATTTGCGCATGGTGCTCCCACTCCTCCACCAGGTAATCGGAAAAGAAGGCCGACTGATACGGCAGATGCTCCACCAGGCCGTGGTGCATCATCCCCAGCACCGTGATGCCTTTCTCTTTTGCATCGCGCAGGATAGAGCGTGCCCACTGCATGGTCTGCGGACGAATCCGTCCGGCAGTCACCGAGTTCCCTGTATGTTCATCATACCGGTTGCTGTCGAAGCAAAGCAGCCAGGTCTTCTCACCCAGCGCGGCAAGATAACTCAATGAAGCGTCATCTTTTTGCAGAGCATCACCGTAGCCGAAAGAGGCATACCATGCCGCAAAGTCCTCTTTTGTGATGCTTTCCGCGGGCAGAACTTTATCGCCTCTGTAGGATCTGGCATTGGGGATATTGATATCATGATTTCCGGGCACGACGAGGACACGGATTCCCTGTTCCTCCAGTGTCCGCAGTTTAGCCACCAGATCGAGATGGCTCTGCCGCTCGCCGTGATGGGTCAGATCTCCCGCTATCAGAAGCAAATCGGGCTGTTCTTTCACCAGATCATCCCATATCCGATCCAACACCTTATACTGGTCACTGATCCGCCGGCCGGTTGCATGTTCATACACCCTGAGAGCCTCCCCCTGATCGACGAGTGAGGGGGAGAGATAATGAATATCGGAGAGCAGTGCAATCTTTAAGGAGGCAGCTGCAACAGTGTCACCGGCAGAAAGAGGCGATAACATCCGTGCAGACAGGGGTCTGCTGACGATGAGCAGGACAAACAGGCAGAGCCTGTAACGCAAAGGGGTCATCTCACAAAGAAAAAGGATCAGGAGTTCAGGATCCGTTCAATCTCTTCGATATCGGAACGAAAGCTCTTGTCCACTTCGTAGTAGTTCTTTACCGTGTTACAGGCATGCAATACGGTGGCATGATTCCGGTTTCCCACCTGCAATCCAATCTGGGAAAGCGACAATTCGGTATGTTTCTTGATAAAGTACATGGTCACCTGTCGTGCCTGCACGATCTCCCGTTTTCGGGAAGGGGAGTGAATCAGCTCTCTCTTCACATTGAAAAACCGGGATACCGTATCTTGAATCTTCTCCACCGTAATGCGCTTCCGTTCAAACCGGATGCTTTGCTCCATCACCCGCCGGGCAAGGGCCATGTCAATCTCACGGTTGTTGATGATGGAATGAGCCATCAGTGAAACCACGATTCCTTCCAGGTCACGTACGTTCTCCGTCACATTTTCGGCAATGAAATCGATCACATTATCCGGAATAGACAGTCCGTCGGACAACACTTTGTTCTGCAAAATCTTCTTGCGAAGCTCCTTGTCGGGCCGTTCCAGCTTGGTGGAAAGGCCCCAGCGAAAACGGGTCAGCAGCCGCTCTTCTACCCCCTGCATGTCCATGGGAGCACAATCGGAGGTCATCACCAACTGCTTGTTATTCTGGTGCAGATGATTGAAAATATGGAAGAACGTGTTCTGTGTTTTCTCCAGCCCCGACAGTTCATGGATATCATCAATGATCAGCACATCAATACTCTGGTAAAAATTAATGAAATCGTTGATGGTGTTGAAACGACGTGCATCGGTAAACTGTACCTTGAAGAGATGGGCCGAAAGATACAACACCTTCTTGTCGGGATACAATGCCTGCACCTTCGAGCCGATGGCATGGCAGAGGTGGGTCTTCCCCACACCGGAGTGTCCGTGTACGAAGAGAGGATTGAAAGCAGTCTTTGCCGGATTATTGGCCACCGCCTCGGCGGCCGTGCGGGCCAGACGGTTGCTTTCCCCTTCAAAGAAATTGTCGAAGCGGTATTTCCCGTTGATCTGGGAATCGAACTCGGTGGTCTCCACTCTGTCGAACGGGCTGGGCACCTTTGTCAACCTTTTTTGGAGGACACCCTTGTCAACCGAGGCAAATGATTTTCTCTCACCGCGAAGCTCTACAGCGGTATTGCTTTCCGTCTCTACCAGGATCCGATAATTGAGAATGGTCCCTTCCCCGATCTCGCGATAAAGCGTCTGTTGGATCAGATCGAGATACTTGTCCTCCAGATATTCATAGAAAAACTGACTGGGGACCTGCACCGTAAGCACATGATCCTGGTATTTTAGCGGAACAATGGGGAGAAACCATGTATTGAACGCCGGCTCAGGGATATTGTCCCGAATGACATTCAAACAGTTGTTCCATAAAATCTGACAGTCGTTCTTCATTGAATCTTTAAAATGATCTTTGTCTTTTCCATAAAGAGAATACAAATTTTGGAAAAATAAATGAGAAAAAAAAATGAACTTTCATTTGCAGCATCCCCTTTCTAAAATAAACGTTATTTATCAACAAAATAGAGTTATCCGATTATTTTTCAAACACTTAAGAAAATCGCGCAACGCAAATTCGATTGATAGACAAGCTGATATGCAAACGGTGTACCCCCATCCGAACCATTCAAAAATAATCCATTTTTGTGACTTAAAGACGTCCAGCCAACGTGTTTCACCCCAAACCGCACAGAATGTACTATTTAGAACAATTCTATTTAAGCATTCCGACAGATGCAGGATTGAAACTTGTCAAATTCAGAACAACCGTACCTTTACGCTCAGGTAACGCTCGGGATGCTGACGGATATCCTCGAGCAGTTTTGTAGCCGTTTCGATCGTTACGCTAAGGCTATCATGCAATTTTGTATCGTTGATGAGCAGGCCCAGCGAATTATCGCTGCTGTTGATTTTACCGGTGAGCTGCTTCAGGTTATTCACGGTTTCATCGATGGTCACGTAGGTACGGTTGAGATCCATCTCACTGAGCTCACCGCTGACTTTACGCAAATCTTGGGAGACGGCATGAAGATTCCGGCTGATCTCGGGCAAATCTTTCTCTACGACGGTCACCATTCTGTGCAGACTTTGGCTGGCACTGTTCAACTGTTGAACGGTTCCTGCGATCCCGTCAATGGATTGCTCCCAGGAGGGATGGGCAATGATCCGGTGTAGGGCGAGCAGGAGGGAGTCGATCCGCAGGAAGAGGGAATCGGCCCTGGGCATCAATCCCGCTGCCCCGTCCATCAATCCTGTCACTTTACTGCCCCGGATGGTGTCTCCCGGATGGAGCAATGTCGGGGAAGAGCCCAGGATCAAATTTGCCGTGGAGGCTCCAAACAGATCGATGCCATACTCCAGGTAACTGTCTTCCGGTATGGAGATCTCCTCCTCCAGGTTGATCCCTACTGCGAACCGCATCGGTTCGGCACTCGCCATTTTGATGCTGTTGATCAGCCCTATCTGGTATCCCTTCACATAGAGGGGTGAAGAGAGGAGTAAGCTGGAGACATCATCAAAAAGGGCATAATATTGCTTTTGCTGTTTGAGCACGTTGACTCCTTTCAGAAAATTGATGCCAAAATAGATCATGAAGAGACTGGCAATAAAAGCCAGTCCGATCAGCGCATTCCTGGTGATTGATTTTTTCATCTGATTCCTTATTTCACACGTTTTCCGTCCACCCACTCGATGACAAAGGCATCCTTGAATTTTTTGCGCACCTCCCGCAACACCTTTTGTATCTCCTTCTCATCACCGGTGCTGCCGTAGGTATACTTGTACAACGGTCCGTCAACATAGTGGTCTACAGGACGAAGACCCTTGAAACAGGGCGATCCTTGTTCATACTCGCGGGAGGAGATGAGGAACTGTACCCGGTATTCCCTGCTTTCCTCCGTCAGGGCGGTGGAGGCAGCATCGGCGGTGGATGCAGGCGGTTGCGTACCGGTGAAGACGTAACTCTTCTTGTCATGTTCTCTCTTATACTCCCGGAATCCGTTGTAGATGGCGTTTGCCAATGCTTTTTGACCGCCGGTGCTCTTCAGGTATTGCTCCTCCTGCCGGTTGCTGATATATCCCAGTTCTACCAGGATACTGGGCATAGCCACCTCCCTGAGGACCAGGAATCCGGCCTGGCGGACATTCCGGTTCCCTCTTTTGGCTCCGGAGACCAGCTGGTTCTGCACCAGGGTAGCCAGAGAAACACTCTGTGAGAGAAACTCGTTGGCCATGAACTCAAAGATAATGTATGACTCCGGTTCGTTTGGATTGAATCCTTCGTACGTCTGCGAGTAATCCTCTTCATACATGATCACCGCATTCTCCGCTTTGGCCACATCGAGGTTGTCCTTGCTTCGGTGCAACCCCAGCACGAAAGTCTCCACCCCCTGCGGAGAGACACGTCTGCGGTCCATCGCATTGCAGTGAAGGGAGATAAACAGATCGGCATGCGCCTTGTTCGCGATCGCAGCCCTTCTGTTCAATTCCACAAAACGATCGTCATTTCGGGTATAGATGACCCTGACATCCGGGTGCTGCTTTTCGATCAGCTCTCCCAGCCTGCGTCCTACCGACAGCACAATATCCTTCTCTTTGGAACTGGCTCCTACGGCACCTGGATCTTTGCCGCCGTGACCCGGATCGATCACCACCGTAAATTGCCTGTTTTGCGCATGCAAGTGCCCGGTGGAACAAACGGCAAGAAATGCGCCCAAAAACAGCTGTAAAAAAAGGAGGTGATGTAGCTTCATGCGAAAATCTTTTTCACAAAAATAGATATTTATTTCGTTGAGGCAAAAAATGGAACTGCACCATGCAGCTCCATTTGCCATTTGATGGAGACAAGTCCGCATCAGGGCATCAGCTCCGCCAATTTAGCGTCCAGCGATTCCCCCCTGAGGTTCTTTTCAATGATGACTCCCTCTTTGTCGAGTAACACGGTATGGGGTATCCCGGTGATGGCATACAAGTCAACCACCGGGCTCTCCCAGTACTTCAGATCCGACAGCTGCGGCCAGGTCATCTGCAACTCTTTGATTCCACCGATCCAATCTCCATGGTCCCGGTCAAAAGAAACCCCGATCACCTCGAAACCTTTCGATTTGTATTTCTTATAGGCGGCTGCCACATTGGGCATCTCCTGACGGCAGGGACCGCACCAGGCTGCCCAGAAATCGATCAGCAAATATTTTCCCTTGCCGGCATAATCGGACAGCGACACCTCCTTGCCTTCCGGGTTCGTCAGGGTGAAGTCCGCAAATTGCTGACCGATGGCCACCTTTTCAAGGTTCTCCAGTCTTTTCACCACCCGTTGGATGTTCTCCCTGGCTTTGAAATCCTCATCGGCCAGTGCCAGAATCTCTTTCTGTTGTTCCGGTTCAAACATCGCAGAAGAGACCATAAAGGAATATTTTCCCAACTCATTTCCGATATTCTCTTTGATGAAGTTGAAGTTCAAATCTGACATCTGATTGTTGATGCTGTCGTAGCTTTCATTGATCTCAGCATCCATTGACTCTGTCAGGGTGCCGGATGCCTGCGCACGATTGTAACGCTCTACCACCTCCCGAATCTTCTTTCCCAGATTCCTCTGCTGTAGTCGGAAGTCAGTATAGGCTTCATTGATCTTTGTCCCTTTCACGGTCACCACGCTATCGAAAGTCACCTTCAGTTTCCCCCGTTCCAGCAAAACCGGTATCCGGGTCTCCTGCCGCGCATCAACCGACTCATCGAGGAGGATGAACCGCAGCCGGACGGTATCTGCCGCTCCCGAGAAGGAAAACCGACCGTTCTTCACCACTGCCGTGTCGGTCGTGATCATGGCATCGTCAGTCATCTGTTGCAGATAGACGCGGGAACCTTCAAAATCCGCATTGGGAACAGCACCTTCGATGGCATACTCCTTCTTATTCTGGCATGAAATCAGGATGGCTGCCGCTATAAAAAGGTAAAACAATTTTCTCGCATTCATTGCTATTATGGATTAGTGTGAAGCAAAGATATGTAAAAAGCCGATAACTAAAAGCAATGGACCTTTATTTTTACCCATTGGCAATAAATAGCGGATCGAATCGTTTGCATATTACCAGCACAGATGCCCATGAGCACAGATCATCCCCACAGACAAAATACCGGCCGGCAGCATCCTCCGCCAAATAAACAGCCGTCGCAGTTATCCCTTCAGGTCATTCGCCAATTTGCCAGATGCTGCCATTCCGTAAAAAATCTCCCCCTCAGCGAACACACATTGATTGTGAGCTGAACGGCGAAAAAAGGAATCTGTTCCGGGTCAGCCATCTTTTTTTGCGTGTGAAGAATTTTTTCTATCTTTGAGAAGAGAAAAAACAGATCTATGAGTACGATTGTAGCACCGTCGCTGCTGGCGGCCGACTTTCTTCATCTCGAAAGAGATGTGGAAATGCTGAACAGAAGTGAAGCAGACTGGATCCATTTGGATATCATGGATGGCGTTTTCGTTCCCAATATCTCCTTTGGCTTCCCGGTGATCCATCAGCTGAAGAGCATCACACAAAAACCGCTGGATGCCCACCTGATGATCATCAGCCCGGAGAAATTTGCGGATGAGATCGCAGCTACCGGTGCGGCTTACATGAATGTCCATTATGAAGCCTGCCCTCACCTGCACAGGGTGGTCCAGGAGATACGCAAAAGAGGGATGAAGCCGGCTGTCACCCTGAATCCGCATACCCCCGTTTCTCTGCTGGAAGAGATCTTGCCCGATCTGGAGATGGTGCTGCTCATGTCTGTCAATCCCGGATTTGGCGGGCAGCGTTTCATTGAGGGGACGGTCAGGAAAGTGGCACTACTCAAAGAAATGATCCTGAGAAGAAACGCTCAGGCATTGATCGAAGTAGATGGGGGCGTGAACTTAGAAACCGGCAGAAGGCTGGTGGATGCCGGTGCAGACGTCCTGGTTGCAGGGAGCTTCGTCTTCTCGTCGGAAGATCCGGAAGAGACCATCCGGCAGCTGCGGGCTTTGTAGGCCCGCATATTGGCACCCCTGATGTAACAGCGGGCCTGCTCCCGCATGCCTGTGAAATACTGTTCCATTCTTTTGTGCGCGCAAGAATGAACGAACTGATGGGTAAAACGCCTTTCTTCCGTCTCTTATTACCCGTAACTGGCGGTATTGTTTCATGCCGGGTTCTTCCCGACAGCAGTTTTTTTCTGGCCGGACTGTTTCTGGCAGGGATCCTCCTGATCTTTCTCTCTTTCAGCCAGGGAGAAAAACAACCGTTCACCTACAGGTGGCTCTTCGGCGCAGGCACATTCATTTTTCTGTTTGCCATCACCCTTATCCAATGTCGTGAACAGACAACACGGGCTGAATGCAGCTTTCCCGATGCCCCCCGCACCTATCTGGGCACCGTGCAGGAACTCACCGAAGACAAAGCCCGTTCTATCCAGTGTCCTATCCGCACAGCCCCTCCTGATGAGAAGAAAGTAATGCTCTATCTGGAGAAAAACGATCAGGCCAGGATGCTGCTCCCGGGTGATGAGATCATCTTCCTTGCACGACTAGAACCGTTTCGCAATTTGGGCAATCCAGGGGAATGGGATTATGCCGGATACATGCACAAAAAAGGATATGCCGCCAGGGGATACCTTCCTGCGGATCAGTGGAGGAGAACCGGCAGAGAGAAGCTGTCGCCCTACATGCTGGCACAACAAACCCGGTTCAGGATACTCACTTTCTACCGATCACTGGGACTGGACGGCGAGACCTATGCTTTTATCGCGGCAGTAACCCTCGGCTATAAAGCCTATCTATCGGACGACATCAAGGAGGCCTTCCGCGCATCGGGAACGGCACACGTATTGGCTGTCAGCGGATTACACACAGGCGTGATCTACCTGATCCTCAACCTGCTCCTCTCCTTCCTCGGCAACAGGGGTACAGGCTTTCTCATCCGTCAATGGCTGATCATCCTCATGCTATGGGCATATGCCTTTATGGCAGGGCTCTCCCCATCGGTCATCCGCGCAGTGATCATGCTCTCTCTATTTTGCCTGGGGCGGTTAAGGCGATCGAAAGGATTTACGACAAACACGTTGGCGGCAGCAGCTTTTCTGATCCTCCTTTTTCATCCCTTCAGCCTCTACGATGCCAGCTTCCTGATGAGCTTTGGCGCGGTCTTCTCGATCCTCTGGTTTCAGCCGCATTTGGCATCACTTGTCAGGCCCCATCACAAGCTATCGGCATACGTATGGGATCTGATGACAGTATCCGTATCGGCACAGTTGGGACTCTTTCCCCTGGTCCTTTCCTTTTTCGGCACCTTCCCGACCTGGTTTTTCCTATCCAACCTCTTAGTCGTACCGCTGATGAGCTGCATCCTCTATTCGCTGGTACCGCTGCTGGTGACCGGATGGCTACAGGCCTCTCTCTCCTTCATTCCGGAGTGGTTACCACAAGT
Organism: Proteiniphilum sp.; assembly: GCA_028709605.1. Lineage (GTDB taxonomy): Bacteria > Bacteroidota > Bacteroidia > Bacteroidales > Dysgonomonadaceae > Proteiniphilum. The sequence continues at coordinate 15,071 of JAQVWR010000019.1, read as the reverse complement.
GTTCCAACAGATCGTACACCGACTCACGACGGTGACCCTGCACATCGTGCAGTTCATGGAGTCCCTGCCCTTCGCCCAACTGACCGGCATACAGGTCTCTCTCATCCAGGCTCTCCTGCTTTTACTCTGCGTCTTCCTTTTCAGCCACTATCTCTTCACCCGTCGTCCACGGCCGCTGATCATCGCACTGACTTCGTTGCTCTGCTTTCAGCTGTCGCTCCTGCAGGGCCAGCTGCAGACAACACCTCCGCAACTGGTGGTTTTCAACAGCGCACCGGCCAGTGATATCTCCCTGTTTGTGCATCACAAAAAACAGTCTCTCGCAATACCGGAAAACGGTTTCCTCTCCCTACCGGGCAAACGGATTCTCCGTCTCTCAGACGGATCATTTGCCCAATACACGGCCGACACAACCTTTCCGATCGATATCCTGATCCTCTCACAGGACTGCTGTTTTGACCTCAATCAGCTCTGCCGGCTCTTTCAACCGTCAATGATCGTCTTGGACAGCTCCCTGCCCCGTCATGCGGCAAGCAGGCTGTCAGCCGTCAGCCGTCAGCAGGGTATTGCGGTGCACGATGTGAGACAAAAAGGAGCTTTTTCCCTAACTTTTTAGTACTTTTGTCGTTCATCGTCAAAAGAACAGATATCTATGAAGTTTACCCAATCGCTCGCCGATGTGATTGAACCCGCGCAGGTGGAACAGATCATGCATGCCATTGCCCAATCTGACCAGATCGTCATCACCACACACCTTTCTCCCGACGGAGATGCATTGGGCTCCTCACTCGCTCTTTATCACTTCCTGAAAAAAAAAGGGAAAAATGCGCGGATCATCGTCCCCAACTCTTTCCCCTATTTTCTGAGATGGATGAAAGGCACCGGAGAGATCGATGTCGCTGAATACCATCCCGAAGCCGCAAGACATATCCTCCTGCACGCTGACCTGATCTTCTCCCTCGACTACAACATCCCCAAAAGAATCGGCGAAATGGGCCCCATGCTGGAGGCGTCGCCTGCCAGGAAGATCCTGATCGATCATCATCCGTTCCCAGGGGATAGCTTCAACATCGTCGTCTCCCATCCGGAGATATCCTCCACCAGCGAACTTATTTTCCGACTGCTGTTCCAGGCGGGCCTATACGAGGAGCTTACGCAGGCGGAAGCGGAATGTATCTATTGCGGCATGATGACCGATACCGGCGGATTCACCTACAATTCCAGCAATCCGGAGATCTTCGAGATCATCAGCCTGCTCCTGCGCAAACAGATTGACAAGGATGCCATTTACTCACAAGTGTTCCATAACTATTCTGCGGAGCGGTTTCGTTTGCTGGGATTCACCCTGTCGCAACGCATGGAGATCTACCCCGATTTGCATGCGGCGCTGATCCGACTCTCCAGGGAAGACCAGGCTCAGTTTCGATTCAACAAGGGCGACACGGAGGGATTCGTTAACTACCCCCTTAGTATCAGGGGCATCATCTTTTCTACGTTTATCCGGGAGGATGAGGGACTGATCAAGCTCTCCTTCCGTTCCCAGAAATCTTTTCCCTGTAACGAATTTGCCGCCGCGTTCTTCAACGGCGGGGGACACCTGAACGCTTCGGGAGGTGAGTTTTACGGCTCCTTTGAAGAGGCACTTCATGCGTATGCTGAGGGACTTAAAAAGTATGAAGAGATCCTGAAAAGATCCCTGGAAGCTGTTTAACCCATTTTTAAGAATCAATAAAGTTTATTTCGGCGCAATTTCGCGTTTATTTGCGCAGATTATGTACTTTTGTACACTGTATCAATTATACGACAGAGATCTATGAACAAAATATTTCCGATCATCACTGCTCTTTTGGGGATGCTGCTCCTCCTTCCCTCCTGTAAGGACCGAAAGACCTATGCAGACTATCTGAAAGAAGAAAAAAAGGCTATTGATCTTTTTATTGCAAAACAGCACCTCACCATTCTGGACGAATACCCCGCAAGCGGAGTCTTCGGGGAGAATGAATTTTACAAAGACCCGTCTACAGGAGTCTATTATCAGGTCATTACCCCCGGTGAAACTGTCCAGGAACCGAAATGGAAGGAAGCTGTATATGTACGCTTTAGCGGTCTCCACTATTTCATGTCGGACGACACCGTGCGTTACACCAATCAAAAGAGCGTATACCCGGAGGAGATCATCTATATCGGACCGATTAACTCATCCACCAAAGGCAACTACAGCAATCCCGGCTGGGTTGTTCCCCTGCGCCATGTGGGTCATAACGGAAAGGTAAAAATGATCATCCCGTTCGCAATGGGATCCTCCTACGACAAGTCCCAGTATCAACCCACCTATTACAACCTTGTCCATTACCGGTTTGAGAGCCAATATTAATAGTTTCATCATTCCAATAAAAACCGTTAGAAAAACGACCCCATGACATTGATCAAATCCATATCCGGTATCAGAGGCACGATTGGCGGAGAGACGGGTGACAATCTCACTCCATCTGATATCGTACGGTTTACGGCCGCCTATGCCACCTTTATCAGGAACAACTCAAAGGAACACAAAACCAGGATCGTGGTAGGCCGCGACGCACGTATCTCGGGTGAGATGGTGCACCGCATCGTTACCGGCACGCTCATGGCAATGGGATGTGATGTGACCGATATCGGCATGGCCACCACCCCGACCACTGAAATTGCGGTCACGAGGGAAAATGCCGCCGGCGGTATCATCATCACCGCCAGTCACAACCCCCGACAGTGGAATGCGTTAAAGCTGCTGAACAGCCATGGTGAGTTCCTGAATGCCGCCGAAGGCGAGCAGATCCTGGCGCTGGCCGATCGCGGGGCTTACAGCTTTTCACCGGTGAATGAGCTGGGGAAGATCACACAGAAACAATTCCTCCATGAGCATATCCAGTCGGTTCTCTCGCTGGAGCTGGTGGATGCTGAGGCAATCAGGGCTGCCAACTTCCGCGTGGCGGTAGATTGTGTAAACTCAGTGGGCGGCATTGCGATCCCTGAATTACTGTATGCACTTGGGGTAAAAGAGATCTTCAAACTGCATTGCGCCCCACACGGCAACTTCTCCCATAATCCCGAACCGCTGCCGCAGCACCTGACCGAACTCTCTTCGCTGACACGCAGCTCCAGAGCTACGGTGGGTTTTGCCGTCGATCCCGACGTGGACCGGCTGGCGATCTACTGTGAGGACGGAGAGCCTTTCGGCGAGGAGTATACCCTTGTGTCAATAGCCGACTACATCCTGCAGCATACGCCGGGCAACACCGTTTCCAACCTCAGCTCCAGCCGCGCCTTAAGAGATGTAACCCTCGCAAAAGGGAGCTCTTATCATGCCGCGGCAGTGGGTGAAGTGAATGTGGTGCAAAAAATGAAAGAGGTTGGGGCTGTCATCGGTGGGGAAGGCAACGGAGGGGTGATCTATCCTGCTTCCCACTACGGTAGAGATGCACTGGTGGGAATTGCGCTCTTCCTCACCTATCTTGCCCGATCGGGAAAAACACCTTCGCAGCTGCGCAAATCCTATCCTGCCTATTTTATGGCCAAACAAAAAGTGGAGCTGACACCCGACATCGATACGGATGCGATCCTGGAAAAGATGAAAGAGCGATTCAGCGACTGTCAGGTAACCGATATCGACGGAGTAAAGATCGATTTTCCCGACAAGTGGGTGCATCTGCGTAAATCCAACACGGAACCCATCATCCGCATCTATTCGGAGGCGGGGACACCGGAGGCTGCCGAAGCGATCGGAAAACAAATTATCGACCTGATCAGAGAGCTTGCATAGAGCAGGCCACGCAATGACATCTTTTTTTACCATTCACGTGCCACTTCATCTCCATGACGTGGCATTTGAATTAGATAAACAGATAAGAGTGACGAAGGGATGAAAGACATACTGGTAAGCCGGGAAGACCTGCGGAAGCTTCATCCGATCTTCCGCGGCAGATATGGGGACAAGTTCATTGATTGGGGCATAAAGATCTCCGCCCTGTATGTCCCGAATGAGATCTATGACCGCTCCAAACACCTGACCGGACCCGATTTCTGCAAAGATGTGCTGGATAAACTGGAGATCAGGCGCACCGTGCATCATGCAGAGATTCTCGACAGCTTCAAAGATCAGCCGTTTATCATCGTATCCAATCACCCTTACGGCCATATCGACGGGATCGCGGCGATTGAGACCATGGGAAATCGTTTTCCCAATTACCGGATGATGGTCAATTTCGTCCTGAGCCTGATCGATACCCTGGAGGAGAACTTCATCTCGGTGAACCCGATGAAAGATTCCGGGAAGAAAAGCATCACTTATGCCGGCATCCGCGAGAGCATCGCTCATGTACGACAGGGCAATCCCCTCGGCCTTTTCCCCGCAGGAGCGGTCTCCAACCTCTATGTGAAGAAAGGCAGACTGGTGATCGAAGACCAGGAGTGGCAGCCGGCGGCACTGAAGATCATCCGGAAGGTGAAAGTGCCGGTGATCCCGATGCATATCTCCGGCCACAATAGCCAGTCGTTCTATTTCTCCAGGATCTTCGGATGGAGGTTCCGTAACCTCAGGCTCTGCCACGAGCTCTATAACAAAAAAGGGAAAGAGATCGCGCTCACCTTTGGCAACCCCATCCTGCCGAATGAGATCAGCCGCTTTGGCAACGACACCCAGCAGCTCGGCAGATTTCTGAAAGGGAAGACCTACGCGTTGGGAAGAAAGTAAATAATTGTGTATCTTTGATCATTCAAACCGTTTACATCTCACACTTATGGCTAAGCACCCTCTACAGCAAATCAAACAGCGTTTCGGCATCATCGGCAGCTCTCCCGAGCTGGACCGTGCGATCGATGTAGCTTTGCAGGTGGCTCCCACCGACCTGTCGGTGCTGATTACCGGAGAGAGCGGTACCGGAAAGGAGAATTTCCCGCAGATCGTACACCAGTACAGCCGGCGCAAGCATGGCCCCTATTTCGCCATCAACTGCGGATCCATCCCGGAAGGGACCATCGACTCGGAGCTCTTCGGACACGAAAAGGGCTCCTTTACGGGAGCCACCGGCACCCGCAAAGGATACTTCGAGGTAGCCGACGGCGGCACTCTCTTTCTCGATGAGGTAGGCGAGCTGCCTCTCTCCACTCAGGCGCGCCTGTTGCGTATACTGGAAAGCGGTGAGTTCATCAAGGTAGGATCCTCTAAGGTGGAGAAGAGCGATGTGCGAGTGGTGGCTGCCACCAACCTGGACATGGTGAAGGCGGTGGAGAGAGGGAAGTTCCGCGAAGATCTCTATTACCGTCTCAACTCCGTTCCCATCCGGATCCCTCCCCTTCGTGACCGGAAAGAGGATATCCCCCTCTTGTTCCGCAAATTCACCAGCGACTGTGCAGAGAAATATATGATGCCCCCCATCACAATCACCGACGATGGCCGTGAGTTGCTGAAGAGCTACCGTTGGCCGGGCAATGTACGACAGCTGAAGAATATTACCGAGCAGATCTCCATCATTGAACAGGAGCGGGTGATCACCGCTGAGATCCTGCAGAAGTACCTGCCCTATAATGAGGTGGGAATGCTTCCCGTGCCGGTATCGCAACGCCACGACTCCGAACAGCGATCGTTTGCAAACGAACGGGAGATTCTTTATCAGGTGCTCTTTGACATGAAAAAAGACATCACCGACCTGAAACAGGTGGTGAACAACCTGATGGAAGAATCGGGTAAACATCCTGCGGCATACGCATCTGCTCCTGCCGACATGCACTCCTCCCTGATCCGCCAGGACCACAGTGGGATGACCCTGCCGGTACAGGTGGATACCCTGCCGAAAAAAATCAACCTGGATGAGCGGGAAAGAAACGATATACAGGAGGCCACCGAATATGAAGAGAGTGCCCTCTCCATCAGCGAGGTGGAAAAAGAGATGATCGCAAAAGCACTGGAACGACATCTCGGCAAAAGAAAGCTGGCTGCAGCCGATCTGGGTATCTCGGAACGCACCCTCTACCGCAAAATCAAAGAATACAAACTGGAAGGATGATGATGAAAAAGATCCTGTTTCTTCTCACACTGATTGTAATGGCCAGCTCCTGCAGGATTTCCTATTCATTCAGGACCGCTTCGATCAATTATGATCTGACCAAAACACTCCATATTGGCCATTTTGTGAACCAGGCACCTCTGGTTTACCCCCCTCTCGAACAGCGGTTCAATGAGGAGATGAAGGATATGTTCACCCGCAACACCCGCCTGCAGTTGGTGAACCAGAATGGCGACATGGAAATAGAAGGGGAGATCGTGGGATATGAACTCACTCCGATGGCGGTACAGGAAGATGCCTTCGCTTCGGAGACCAAGCTCACCATGACCGTACGGATGCGGTTCCGCAACAATAAAACGGATGCACCGGAGATCGAGGAGCGGATCTCCGCCAACCGCACCTTCTCCAGCAACACCATCTTCGACAATGTACAGGATCAGCTGATGGGTGAGCTGATTGATGAGATCGTGGATCAGATATTCAATGCGACCATGGCAAACTGGTAACGGCATGACGAAGGAGAAGCTGTACAGCTGCATAGAAGATCCGCACCTGCTGGACGAAACCACGCTGCAAGAGCTGGAAAGAGTGGTGGCAGCATACCCCTGTTTTCAGGCCTCACGACTGCTCTATACAAAAAACCTGGACCTGGTCGACAGTGACCAGTATGGGGAAGAACTGGGCAAAACAGCTGTGCTCTGCTGCGACAGGAGACAACTGCTTTACCTGATCCGCCATGAACAGTATGAGAGGTTCCTTTCCTCTGCGTCAGACAGTCGCACCACCGGACCCGCCGACAGAACGGAGGCCCTCCTCGACTCTTTTCTCAGTACGCTGCCCGACAACCGGGAAAAAAAGACAACGATCCAGGAAGCCGATCTGCATATTGCCGGGAGCGATTATTTCGCTTATCTGGAGTCGCTGGGAGAACAACAGGATCGAGAAGGTGCAGAAAGCCAACCCCTTCAGCATCAGGATATCATTGATGCCTTTATCGAGAAGGCAGCATCCAATGATCTCTTTATATCCGGGGAACCGCAACCCCGTGAGAACACGCAGGAGCCTGATCCTGAGGAGAAAGGAGGTGAGTTTTTGACAGAGACGCTGGCACGCATTTATATCAAACAGCAAAAATATGAACAGGCGCTCACAATTATTAAACGATTAAGTTTGAATTTTCCAAAAAAAAGTGTTTACTTTGCCGACCAAATTCGTTTCTTGGAATATCTGATGATAAACGAAAAGAATAAAAACAAATAAGATATGTATATTTTCATCACCATCCTTATCTTGCTGGCAGCTATTTTGATGATCCTTGCCGTATTGGTACAGAAATCGAAAGGCGGAGGTCTTGCAAGCGGGTTCTCATCGTCGAACCAGATCATGGGTGTACGCAAAACAACCGACTTCCTGGAAAAATTCACCTGGACTCTGGCCGGTATCATGATCGTATTGAGCATCTTGACCGCTTCATTCACCGCGTCGCACTCAAACAGCCCGCAATCACAGGTGGAAGTGCAACAACCTACACCCCTGAATCCCTCCACGGCTCCCGATGTAACCCCGGGATTGCCTATCCCGTCTGAGGTACCGGCTCAGCCTGCCCCGGAAGAAAGCGCACCCACAGAATAATTCTGTTTGTATAAGAGATCAGAAAGAAGTTGGATCATTATTCAGCTTCTTTTTTTTGCGCCAAACCTTCTCCTTTCGCCGAAAGATTGCCCCCGACTCTCTTGCTTACCGAAGCACGATATCACTGATGACCGGCATCCCCGCATAGCCGTTGATCTTCCCGATCAATTCCTGTTTGTTCATCAGCAGCTCGGCGCGGAGCACAGAAGAGGAGAGCTGCACGTAGAGCACACTGCGGCTGAAATAGATATTCCGGGTATATCTCGAGACACCCTCCCCCAACAGTTCATGCCACGCCCTCACGGCGCGGTGTTCCGCCAGCTTTCTCTTCAGGGAGTCGTTGGCGTCGAAAAAATCGGAAAGGGCTTCCGACAGAGGTTGTGCATTTTTTTTCAGCATAGCATGCTACTCATTTATCCGGGTGATCTCACCGTCTATTACAGCATAAACATGGGAGTTATTGCCGGTCCGTTGAAGGATCCGGTCGAGCGATTCCCGGTTGGTATCGGAGAGGAAGATCTGCCCAAACTCAGGACCGGAGACCAGCTTCACAATCTCCTCCACACGAGAGGCGTCGAGCCTGTCGAAGATGTCATCGAGCAGCAGGATGGGGGTCGTACGGCCCGTTTGCAGCAGGAAATGAAACTGTGCCAGCTTCATCGAGACGAAAAAGGTCTTGTTCTGCCCCTGTGATCCCACTTTTCTGACGGGATAGCCATCCAACAGCATCTCCAACTCATCGCGGTGGATTCCCGTAGTGGTATGTCCGAGCATGATATCACGCTGCCTGTTTCTCCTGAGCCTTGCACCAAAATCCTCATCGTTGAGCTGCGAATCATAGGAGAAGGCAACATCCTCATTCGAGCGGCTGATGCGTGCATAAAAACGGTTGAAGATCGGTGTAAACGCCCCGATAAAGGCTTTTCGTTCCCGATGGATATAGTTTCCGTCCGTCACCAGCTGCTCCTCCCATAGCTCCAGCAGATCCGGATCAATGGCTTTCTCCTCATTCTTCAACAGCACATTGCGCTGCTGAAGGGCTTTGTTGTACCGTACCAGGGCACGAAGATACTCCCGGTCGAACTGCGAGATAGCCAGATCCATGAACTTGCGCCGTTCTTCGCTGGCCCCGGTGATCAGCTCATTGTCTGCCGGCGAGATCATCACCAGAGGAATCAACCCGATATGATCGGAGAGCCGCTCATACTCCTTCTTGTTGCGTCTGAACTGTTTCTTCTGCCTGCGCCGAATACCGCTGTATATCTCCTCCTGTGTACCCTCCTCCGATTGGTATCTCCCCTGCAACATGCATACATCCGCATCGTGATAAATGATCTGTGAGTCGATGGGATTGGTGTAACTTTTACAGAACGAAAGGTAATAGACCGCATCCAGCAGATTGGTCTTTCCCATTCCGTTGTTTCCAATGAAACAATTGATCTTGGGGGAGAACTGCAAATCAGCCTGCTGCAGGTTCTTATAATTGATGATGGAGAGTTCTTGCAGAATCATTCTATTCTAACAGTTTTTTGATCTCACCGCTGCCGGCAGCGGGATCGACGGTGCACCAAAGGGCGACAGGCATCATTCACTCATCTGTTAACAACAACCGCTGCAGATCTTCGGGTGAGATGTTCATCTTCAGCCGCCCCTTCGAGGCAAAAGAAATCTTTCCCCTTTCCTCAGAGACAATGATCACCCTTGCATCGGTCTCCTGCGAGATACCCAGCCCGGCACGGTGTCTCAGTCCCAGGTGGGTGGGGATATTGGGGTTCTGTGAGATCGGCAGGATGCAGCCGGCAGCCTTGATCCTGTTTCCCACCACGATCATCGCCCCGTCGTGCAGGGGGCTGTTCTTGAAGAAGATGTTCTCAATCAGACGGGAAGATACCTCGGCATTCACGATCTCCCCGGTCTGCTCATAGAGCCCCAGATGGATATCACCCTGGATGGCGATCAGGGCTCCCGTATTGGTTTTCGACATGTTCATGCAGGCCAGCACGATGGCAGTAAGATGCGAGTGGTCTTTTTTTTGCCGTTCGTTCGGAAAGAAAATCTTCGAAATGAAGTTCCATCCCTTCTTGGATCCCAGCGACATCAGGAAGCGTCTGATCTCATCCTGAAACAGGATCACCAGCAGGAATAGCCCTACGCTGACAAACTGATTGAGAATGGAACCCAGCAGCACCATGTTGAATACACGCGACACCAGGATCCAGATCACCATAAAAACCAGGATCCCGACAAACAGAGGCTTCAACCCCGAAATCTTCACCAGTCGGAACAGGTAATAGAGCAAGAGAGCCACCAGCAGGACATCAATGAAATCTTTTATTCCGAAATGTGCAAACATAGGGTACCTATTGAGCGGATGGTTGATCGAATTCTTTTATCTTGTCCGTTATCTGAATACATTCCACAGCCGCTTTCACATCGTGCACACGAAGGATGGATGCTCCGGAGAGCAGGGCAACGGTATTGAGTATGGTGGAACCGTTCAGGCTCTCCTCCGGCGTGGTTCCCAGCAACCGGTAGATCATCGATTTCCTCGAGATTCCCACCAGGATGGGTTCTTCAAAGATATGAAAATATTTCAGATATGCCATCAATTCATAGTTTTGTAGCATGGTTTTGCTGAACCCGAAACCGGGATCGATGATCACATCATTCACTCCGAGGCTGTTGAGCCGCGCTTTCCTTTCCGAAAAATAGTAGAGCAAATCCTGAATGAAATGATCGTAAGTGGTGTTCTGCTGCATGGTCTGCGGCGTACCCCGCATGTGCATCAGGACATAAGGTACGTTCAGCTCGCCCATCACGGCAAACATCCGCTCGTCGATCTGACCTCCCGAAATATCATTGATGATGTTTGCCCCATACTCCTCCACCGCCTGCTTTGCCACATCGGCATGGAACGTGTCGACCGAGAGGATGGCCTCCGGGAACTCTCTGCGGATCATCTTCAGTGCGGGCATCAGCCTGTCTGCTTCCTCCCTGGCGATAAGGAAGGAAGAGCCGGGGGCGGTAGACTGTGCCCCGACATCGATCATCGTGCCACCTTCCTCCAGGATCTGCCGGCAACGTTGCACAATCTCCTCCTCCGACTGTTTTCTGCTGTCGGAGTAGAAGGAGTCGGGAGTCACGTTCAGGATCCCCATCACCCGCGGGGTGGAGAGATCCAGCAGCTGTCCCTGTATATTGATCGTCTTTCGTAATCTCATTCAAAGGTTAGTTTTTAGCTTTCAGCAGTCAGCTTTCAGCAGTCAGCTCTCAGCGGTCAGCTCTTTTAGGAGGAAGCTTTGGAACTGCAGCGGTCTGCTTTTTAGCTGCAAAATTCTGGACTTTTGATTAAAAGTCCGTGAACTTCACACCCTCAACGTTGCACTGACGGATTTAGCGACTCCGAACCATGTTCAAAGCACCGAATCCGGATCGCGGTCGGGATAATCAATCGTATAGTGCAATCCCCGGCTCTCCTTGCGCGCCATCGCCTGCTTGATCACCATATAACTCACTTTGATGATGTTGCGCAGCTCGCAGATATCGCGGGAGACGACCGAACGGTGGAAAAAATCCTCCGTCTCGCGGAAAA
>JAQVWR010000019.1:0-3706 GCA_028709605.1 Proteiniphilum sp. | reverse complement strand
CCCCGGCTCTCCTTGCGCGCCATCGCCTGCTTGATCACCATATAACTCACTTTGATGATGTTGCGCAGCTCGCAGATATCGCGGGAGACGACCGAACGGTGGAAAAAATCCTCCGTCTCGCGGAAAAGGATATTCAACCGGTCCATGGCACGATGCAGACGAAGGTCGGAACGGACAATCCCCACGTAGGAGGACATCAGCTGTCCCACCTCTTTATAGCTTTGGGTGATCAACACCATCTCCTCGGGAGAGCTGGTACCCGTGGCATCCCAGGCCGGAATCTCTTCTCTGAACGGATATTGCCTGAACAGGGGCAGTGAGTGGCGGGCTGCCGCATCGGCAAACACCACCGCCTCAATCAGCGAGTTGGAGGCGAGCCGGTTGGCTCCGTGCAAGCCGGTGCAGGCACACTCTCCGTTGGCATAGAGCCGTCCGATAGTGGTACATCCGTCCAGGTCCACCCGGATTCCCCCGCAAAGATAATGGGCAGCAGGGGCTACCGGGATCATATCACGGGTGATGTCAATGCCATAAGAGAGACATTTCTCGTAGATACCGGGGAAATGCTTCTTCGTTTCTGCTGCCTCCTTATGGGTCACATCGAGATAGACATGGTCATCCCCTCTTTCCTTCATCTCTGTGTCGATGGCACGGGCTACAATGTCGCGCGGTGCGAGCGAGCCGCGCCGGTCATATTTGTGCATAAACTCATTTCCGTCGATGGTCTTCAGCACTCCTCCGTAGCCGCGCATGGCTTCCGTGATCAGGAACGAAGGGCGCACCCCGGGGTGATAGAGTGCCGTGGGATGGAACTGTACGAACTCCATCCCCCTGATCTCTCCCTTGGCACGGGCCACCATGGCGATACCGTCGCCAGTAGCTACCAGCGGGTTGGTGGTGGTCCGATAGACCGAGCCGATTCCTCCGGTGGCCATCATGGTAACACGCGAGAGGAACGTCTCGATCACATTGGTCTGTTGATCGAGGATATAAGCACCGTAACATTCAATGCCGGGAGTATGGCGTGTGACCACCTGCCCCAGATGGTGCTGTGTGAGGATCTCGATAGCAAAATGGTGATCATACACATCGATGTTCGGATGACGGCGGATCGCATCGATCAGGCTGACCTGTATCTCCGCACCGGTGCTGTCCTTGTGATGCAGGATACGAAACTCAGAATGCCCCCCCTCGCGATGCAGATCAAAATTACCTTTCTCATCCCGATCAAAATCCACACCCCAGCTGATCAGCTCTCTGATCTGTGCGGGAGCTTCTCTCACCACCTTCTCTACCACCCTGCGGTCACACAGACCGCCCCCGGCATCCAGCGTATCTGCGATATGCTTCTCGAAATTATCCCAGGGGTTGGTCACGGAAGCGATTCCGCCTTGGGCATAATAGGTATTGGCATCTTCCAGCGGATTTTTTGCCACGATTGCCACCGTCCCCTCTTTGGCCACTTTCAGGGCGTAGCTCATCCCTGCTATACCAGAACCGATCACCAGAAAATCGTATCTGTGCAACATTATTTCTCTGTTTGATTTATCATGCTGCAAAATTACACAATTATTATGGCTTTGTACGCTGAAAGATCTTTTTTTACAGAACGTCCGCCCACCAGCCTCCCCGGGCAAAATGGCAGCGGACAAAGTTAAAAATGATCCATCTATTTGTAGTATTGCATCCTTTTGCTTACTTTGTATCGGCGGGAAAAGTTACTGTTATACATTACATTCATCTCACTTTACAGAAAGAGTCCTTTACCAGATCATCCATCACACAACAACCGTATGAATCAATTACCGGCATTGCTGCTACTTGTTCTTCTCTTCACCCTCCCCGGCCTGAGGGCAGAAGAGACCGGTCTGCCGAGCGACACCACCTTCGTTCTGAGAGGAAGAGTCACCAGTAGTGACACAAACCAGCCACTGGTCAATGCCAGCATCATGGTCGAGGAGGTCAATGTCTCAAGTATCACCAATCAGGATGGCTACTTTTCCATCCGCGTACCTTCATCCACGCGCAATTCGCAACTGATGATCCGCTACCTCGGATATGAGAACCGGAAGATTCCGGTGATCACCCTGATCGACAGCCCTCACAATCACATCAAGATGAAACCTTCACCCATACAGCTGAGTGAAGTGCTGGTGGTCTCCGGCGACGGAGGAAATCTAGTGCGTGAAGCGCTGCAGCGCATTCCGCAGAATTATGCCGCCGACCCAAACATGATGGTCGCCTTTTACCGCGAGTCGGTGGAGAAGGGGAACAACTACATCTCCCTAGTGGAAGCGGTACTGGATGTCTACAAAGCCTCATACCGGTCATATAGCAATGACCAGGCACGCATCTACATTGGCCGGAAAGCGACCGACATCTCTCCCCGCGATACGGTTTTGCTAAAGTTCCAGGGAGGGATCAGCGATGCCCTGATGCTCGATATTGCCAAGAACCCGGAGATCGTTTTCGGAACCGACGGTGCTGAGTATCGCTTTCATATCGAAGGGCTGATCAACATCAACAACAAACCGCACTATATCATCAATTTCAAGCCCAATGAAGGGATTGAAGATATTCTTTTCCGGGGTACGATCTACCTGGATGCCGCCTCCCTGGCTTTTGCCCGCATGGAGTTCAATATGAATATAGAGGAACGGAAAGATGCAGCCGGCATCTTTATCAGACGGAAACCCTCCAAAATGCGGGTGGAGGTAACCAAAGCCCGCTATATAGTGGATTATACGGAAAATGAGGGGAAATGGTCTTTCAACTACAGCGGTACGGAGGTATCGTTTCGTGTCAGGTGGACCAATCGTTTCTTCGGGCTGTTTGCCACCACCTATACCATCCGTTCGGAAATGGCCGTCACGGACAAGTACAGTGACAATGTAGTGAAATTCCCCCGCAACGAACGGATCCGTTCCACCGACGTGATTGCCGAAAAAGTGGAATATTTCCTCGACCCCAACTTCTGGGGTACATACAATGTGATTGAACCCGACCAACAGATCACTGATGCGATTAAAAAGCTGAGCGGCAAATTACAGCGAAGAACGCAATAAAAGAAAAAAACGGTTTGTATTGTAAAATATTAGGTGTATCTTTGCATCCCAAAAGTTTTTTACACACGTAATTATTTTACAAACAGTATGTATTTAGATTCTGCCAAAAAGAAGGAAATCTTTGCAAAACACGGGAAGTCTAACACTGATACCGGCTCACCAGAGGCGCAGATAGCATTGTTTTCATACCGTATTTCGCATTTGACTGATCATCTGAAGTCAAACAAAAAAGATTATAACACGGAACGAGCATTGAGAATTTTAGTGGGTAAACGTCGTCGTTTGCTCGATTACCTGATTGAGAAAGATATCGAAAGATATCGCGCAATCATCAAAGAATTGGGTATCAGAAAATAATTTTCTCAGGAAAAGAAAGCAAGGAGGGTAGAATCACGGTTTTATCCTCTTTTTCATTTTCTCACAATAGACTCTTATTAAGGAAGATAACCGCAAACGGCATGCAAGACAACCTGAAAACATATTGTAAAACTATGTTTTATAATATGTTTTTTTATTTTGTACATTCAAATGAGTACTCTATCTTTGCATCGATAACCTAAAACAATCTTTTTTACCTTAATACTGATATCACGTTAACCATTACAAAAGGGGCCTTCTCGATCGAGGTGGCCTCTTTTTTT
>JAQVWR010000018.1:25108-31621 GCA_028709605.1 Proteiniphilum sp. | reverse complement strand
GTGGGCGTTGACGGATTCGAACCGCCGACCCTCTGCTTGTAAGGCAGATGCTCTGAACCAGCTGAGCTAAACGCCCGAAAATGCCTCTTTCCTGCTCTGATCTCCGCTCCCGGAGGGTGCTCTCTGAAAAAGTGATGCAAAGATAGGCTCTTTTTATTTTCCCGCAAAATAATTTGCAAATAATTTTATAAATATTTTTTCAGCTCTGTAATAATCGCTATTTTTGTATCGTAATTATAGGGAGTTATATTTTTTCGAGAATAAAACAGTTTCGATGAGACTCGGATGAACGTGTCGGAAAGTGATTTTCCGCGGTTCAGAATTTGAATGAAAACCCCTTTTGCGCAACAACAATGGAGATAAACCAACTGACAGCTGTTTCCCCCGTCGACGGACGCTATAGAGATAAAACCCGGGAACTGGGTGCTTATTTTTCGGAATATGCACTGATCCGGTACCGGGTGAGGGTAGAGATCGAATATTTTATCGCTTTATGTGAAGAAGGGATTGCCCCGTTGGATCAGGTGGACAAAAGTCTGTTTGATGGCCTGCGAAAGCTTTATGGCGATTTTTCGGTGGAAGATGCACGGCGGGTCAAGGAGATTGAGCAGATTACCAACCACGATGTGAAAGCGGTGGAGTACTTCCTAAAAGAACAGTTCGACCGGATGGGGCTGGCTGACTATAAGGAGTTTATCCATTTCGGGCTCACCTCACAGGATATCAACAACACCGCCACCCCGATGATGTGGCAGGAAGCACTGCACAACGTTTATATTCCGGAACTGGAACAGCTCATCGGACAGATTGAATCGCGTGCACGCGAATGGGCTGATATCCCGATGTTGGCCCGCACACATGGTCAGCCGGCATCACCCACCCGCCTGGGTAAGGAAATAAAGGTGTTTGCTTATCGGCTCACCGGTCAGCTGGCGGAGCTGAAGCGGATACCCGCAAAAGCGAAGTTTGGCGGTGCTACCGGCAACTTCAATGCGCACCGGGCGGCCTATCCTCAGACCGACTGGAAGCGATTCGCTGAGCAGTTCCTGCAGGAAAAGCTCCATCTTGTCCGGGAGGAGTATACCACACAGATATCGAACTACGATACCCTGGCCGCATCACTCGATGCACTGAAGCGGATCCACACCATCCTGATCGACTTCGACCGGGACATGTGGCTGTATATCTCCATGGAGTATTTCAAGCAGAAGATCAAAGAGGGAGAGGTGGGGTCATCTGCCATGCCGCACAAGGTAAACCCGATCGACTTTGAAAATGCCGAAGGAAATTTGGGCATTGCAAATGCGCTGCTCGATCATCTGGCGGGCAAACTGCCGGTCTCGCGCCTGCAGCGGGATCTGACTGACTCAACCGTGATCCGCAACCTCGGCGTACCCCTCGCTCACGGATTAATTGCCCTCAAGAGTACAACAAAAGGAGTGGGTAAATTGTTATTACACAGAGAGGCGATGGAGCGGGATCTGGAAAACAACTGGGCAGTGGTTGCCGAAGGGATCCAGACCATTTTGAGAAGAGAAGGATATCCGAAACCCTATGAGGCTTTGAAAGCACTCACGCGAACCAACAGACAGATCACGAAAGAGAGCATTTCGGAGTTTATCGGGACATTGAACGTAGATGAAAAAATCAAAGAAGAACTAAGATCCATTACACCCCAAAACTACACAGGTATCTGACGAATTGTTTTCCGGGGAGAATCAGTTTTGTGAAGATCACAGAAAGAGAGAACAGAAATTAGATTGTTTGGAGAATCCATGCCTGGCCTGCATGAAAGGATCCGGGAGGATATTTGAGAAAAAATGAAAGAAAACCGTGAGGTTTCAACTGTAAACAAAAACAAAGCAACAACAATGACAACAAACAACGAAGAATCGCGCCCCAAAAGACAATTCTACAGCGCGAACAATGAGAGACACGCTGCACCGAACCGTAATTATGGAAATGAACGAAGGCCCCAACAGGAAGGTTATCGTTCCCCAAACAGACCCTACCATCAGAATTCTTCCAACAGGCCATACAACCCAAACTCCGCCGAGAGATCTTACAATCAGAATTTCTCACAGAGGCCCTACAACCCAAATTCATCCGAGAGATCCTACAATCAGAACTGGGGGGATGCACCACAGGGAAACAGCTATGGCAATCAGGAAGGAACACCGAGAAAACGCCGTCCCAGGGTAGGGGAGCGTACAGCTACCCATAGACGGGAACCGGGCGGGAACCAGGGCAGTCGCAGCTGGGGTAGTCAGCTACAGCAGCGGAATACGCAGATCACCACTGGTCCCGGCGGCAAGAAACTGAAGAAGAAAAAACCGTTCAAGCAGATCAAGTACAAGGAGAATGCCGATCCTAACGCCCCTATTCGCCTGAACAAGTATCTGGCCAATGCAGGGGTCTGCTCCCGCCGTGAAGCAGACGAGTTCATCCAGGCCGGCGTGGTGAAAGTGAACGGCGAGGTGGTGACCGAACTGGGCACCAAGATCACCCGTGCCGATGAGGTGATGTTCCACAACCAGCCGGTGAAACTGGAAAGCAAGGTCTATGTGCTGCTGAACAAACCGAAAGGATTTGTGACCACCACCGATGACCCGGAGAACCGAAAGACCGTGATGGAGCTGGTGAGAAGCGCCTGCTCGGAACGGATCTATCCGGTGGGACGCCTCGATAGGGCCACCACGGGGGTCCTGCTGCTCACCAACGATGGCGACCTGGCATCGAAATTAACACATCCGAAGTACGAAAAACGAAAGATCTACCAGGTGTGGCTCGACAAGCCGGTGGCCATGGAGCACATGCAGGCCATCGCCGACGGGATCGAACTGGAGGACGGCGAGATCCATGCCGACGCCATCAGCTACGTGACCGAAGAAGATCTTACCCAGGTGGGGATCGAGATTCACTCGGGTAAGAATCGCGTGGTGCGCCGCATGTTCGAAAAGCTGGGATACCGCGTGCTGAAGCTCGACAGGGTCTACTTTGCGGGACTGACCAAAAAGAAGCTCTCCCGCGGGAAATGGCGCTACCTGTCGGAACAGGAGGTGAATATGCTCCGGATGGGTGCGTTCGATTAGCATGTATCAACTATTTCCTCCGTCACCATGCGGAGGGAATTTTTTTAAATAGTATAGAACAAAGTCTCTTTCGGGAGACGTAGTCAGTTATGAAACAAATCAAACGAACAAAGATTTCAGAAGCGCTACAGCTTACCAGCTTCGGAGAGGAAGTAAACGTAAAAGGATGGGTGCGCACCCGCAGAGGGAACAAAAAGGTGGGATTCGTTGCGCTGAACGACGGATCGACCATTAATAACATACAGATTGTGATCGATATAGCACAGTTTGGCGAAGAGTTTCTTAAGCCCATCACCACCGGTGCCTGTATCAGCGTGAACGGCAAACTGGTGGAGTCGCAGGGTCAGGGACAATCGGTCGAGATCCAGGCTGCCGAAGTGGAGATTTACGGCGCGGCCGATCCCGCAGCCTACCCCCTGCAGAAGAAAGGCCATTCGCTCGAGTTCCTGCGTGAGATTGCTCACCTGCGCCCGCGCACCAACACCTTCGGTGCCATTTTCCGCATGCGCCACCATATGTCGTATGCCATCCATAAGTTCTTCAATGACCGTGGGTTCTACTATTTCCACACCCCCATCATCACGGCATCGGATGCCGAGGGTGCCGGCTCCATGTTCGGGGTAACTACCCTCGATGCCGCCAACCTGCCCCGCAATGAGGAGGGAAAGGTCGATTTCACACAGGACTTTTTCGGGATGCAGACCAATCTCACTGTCTCGGGGCAGCTCGAGGGGGAACTGGGGGCAATGGCATTGGGAGCCATCTACACCTTCGGACCTACCTTCCGTGCGGAGAACTCCAACACGCCGCGCCACCTCGCAGAGTTTTGGATGATCGAGCCGGAGGTGGCCTTCTATGACATCCATGACAACATGGACCTGGCGGAGGACTTTCTGAAGTACCTGATCGGCTATGCCCTGGAGCACTGTATGGAGGATATTGAATTTCTGGCGAAGATGTATGACAACGAGCTGGTTGAACGACTGAAGTTTGTGGTGGAGAACGATTTTGTGCGGCTCTCCTACACCGAAGGGGTGAAGATCCTGGAGGCGTCGGGACAGAAGTTCGAGTTCCCCGTCTACTGGGGAGCCGACTTGCAGTCTGAGCATGAACGTTACCTGGTGGAGAAGCATTTCAAGCGACCGGTGATCCTGACCGACTATCCGCGGGAGATCAAATCGTTCTACATGAAGCAGAACGAAGACGGTAAAACGGTCCGTGCCATGGATGTACTCTTTCCGAAGATCGGTGAGATCATCGGCGGATCGGAGAGGGAAGCGGACTACGACAAGCTGATGAAACGCGTACAAGAAACCGGCATGCATACCGATCCCATCTGGTGGTACCTCGAAACACGCAAGTTCGGTACGGCTCCCCATGCCGGCTTCGGACTGGGATTTGAGCGGCTGATGCTCTTCGTCACCGGCATGACCAACATCCGCGACGTGATCCCGTTTCCGCGGACACCGAAGAATGCGGATTTTTAAAGATTGATGTTCAGTAATACATTGATCCTGCAGCAGCCCCTTCTGAACAGAGGATTCGATTGATGAGAAAGGCGTCGGAATGTAGGATTGACAGATGATAATGAAGCATATTCGTAATTTTTGTATCATTGCCCATATTGACCACGGGAAGAGTACCCTGGCCGACCGTCTGCTGGAATTCACCAAAACCGTTGAAGGAAAAGACCTTCAGGCACAGGTGCTCGACAGTATGGACCTGGAACGCGAACGGGGGATCACCATCAAGAGCCATGCCATTGAGATGGAGTATCTCTACGAGGGAGAGAAGTACACCCTCAACCTGATCGATACCCCGGGGCATGTGGACTTCTCCTACGAGGTCTCCCGTTCCATTGCTGCCTGCGAAGGTGCCCTGCTGGTGGTGGATGCCGCACAGGGCATCCAGGCGCAGACCATCTCGAACGTATACATGGCGATCGAGCATGACCTGGAGATTATCCCGGTGCTCAACAAGGTGGACCTGGAGAGTGCTATGCCCGACGAAGTGGAGGACCAAATCGTCGACCTGCTCGGCTGTAAACGCGAAGAGGTGATCCGTGCCAGTGGAAAGACCGGCATCGGCATCGAGGAGATCCTTCAGGCAATCATTGAACGGGTTCCGGCACCGGAGGGCGATCCGGAGGCACCGTTGCAGGCGCTCATCTTCGACTCGGTCTTCAACCCTTTCCGCGGCATCATTGCCTACTATAAGATCGTGAACGGCTCCATTCGCCAGGGTGAACAGGTGAAGTTCATCAATACCGGCAAGGAGTATGAAGCCGATGAGGTGGGCATCCTGCGCCTGACCATGGTACCGCGTGAGGAGGTGCAATGCGGTGATGTGGGGTATATCATCTCCGGCATCAAGACCTCGAAGGAGGTGAAGGTGGGGGATACCATCACCCATGTGAAACGACCGGCCACCAAGGCAATTTCCGGCTTCGAAGAGGTGAAGCCGATGGTCTTCGCCGGCGTTTACCCCATCGAGAGTGAGGATTTTGAGAACCTGCGCGCCTCGCTCGAGAAGCTGCAGCTCAACGATGCGTCGCTTACCTTTCAGCCCGAGTCGTCCGCGGCGCTGGGCTTCGGCTTCCGATGCGGCTTCCTGGGACTGCTCCATATGGAGATTATCCAGGAGCGTCTCGAGCGTGAATTCAACATGGATGTGATCACCACCGTGCCTAACGTGTCCTATCATGTCTACGACAAGAAGGGGGAGATGAAAGAAGTGCACAACCCCGGCGGACTGCCCGATCCTACGCTGATCGACCGGATCGAGGAGCCTTTTATTCGTGCGTCGGTGATCACCAACACCACCTATATCGGCCCCATCATGACGCTCTGCCTCGGCAAGCGGGGGGTGCTGATCAAACAGGAGTATATCTCCGGCGACCGGGTGGAGATCATCTACGACTTGCCGCTCGGCGAGATCGTGATCGACTTTTACGACAAGCTGAAGAGCATCTCGAAAGGATATGCCTCGTTCGATTACCATATGCACGATTTCCGCCCCTCCAAACTGGTGAAACTGGATATCCTGCTCAACGGCGAAGCGGTGGATGCTCTCTCCACACTCACACACTCCGACAATGCACAGTCCTTTGGACGCCGCATGTGTGAGAAACTGAAGGAACTGATTCCCCGCCAGCAGTTTGATATTGCGATCCAGGCCGCCATCGGAGCCAAGATCATCGCCCGCGAAACGGTGAAGGCGGTTCGCAAGGATGTGACCGCCAAGTGCTACGGAGGCGATATCTCCCGTAAGCGGAAGCTGCTGGAAAAACAGAAGGAAGGGAAGAAACGCATGAAGCAGGTGGGTAACGTGGAGGTGCCGCAAAAAGCATTCCTTGCCGTACTGAAACTGGATTAAGCTCTCAGGCAAAAGGCACGCCAATCACTTGGCATGCCTTTCTTCT
>JAQVWR010000018.1:0-25008 GCA_028709605.1 Proteiniphilum sp. | reverse complement strand
GAAGGGAAGAAACGCATGAAGCAGGTGGGTAACGTGGAGGTGCCGCAAAAAGCATTCCTTGCCGTACTGAAACTGGATTAAGCTCTCAGGCAAAAGGCACGCCAATCACTTGGCATGCCTTTCTTCTTTTTTTATTCACTGATCATTGCGGTGATATCGTCCAGGCAGAAATAGGAGGGAGTATTCATCCCCCAATCTCCGTTATCGGTGGAGGAAAGTTCAAAATGAATGCTTTTTACTGCTCCAAGCCCCATAAGGTCGACCCATTTCCATTGATTGAGCAGTTCTGATTTTCCGTTACGAAAATCGGCCAGATACACCTCCAGAGCTTGCGTGTCATTTCCTGCTGCATCTTTCCCTTTGATGGCGAGTTTAAACCAGTCGCCTGCACCGAATTTTTTAGCAAACTGATCTCCGTTCTTCATGGAGAAATAGGCGTAGGTACTGTTGGTAACGTACATTCCTTTCACCTTATAGGCGGCTCCTCCTTTGAAGGAGATGACAGCCGGGTTGTAAACCGTATGGTTTGCCGTGAGGTATACTTTTCCCGTATGCGCTTTTCCGGTGATGGCACTGTTATTGGCCGGGCCTGTTGTAGTGACATCGCTTTTATTGGTGTACATAAATCCGCCCCAATAAGAGTCGGAAAAGTAATTGTCAAAAACGAACAGATTATCCGATCCGCTGAATTGGTTTTTCCAGACAGAACCGTAATCTCCGGGAATTTCGGTCCCCGACTTATCGCCGGTCCACTGTGTCTCGGCTTTGGTGAGCTTGTTTTCCAGATCAACTACTTTGGTGACGGTCACATCCTCCTTCTCGCACGAAACCATCAGCAGCGAGAAAAGGACAACTAGATAAAACAGATTTTTTTTCATTTTGATATAATTAATGGATTACTTCATTGCACGTAGTAACTGCAGGTCAACCACTCCGCTTACTTCGGTGGAAGACTCGCCAATGCGTCCGTTGAATTGATTGACTCCTGTATATATTTTCACAAAATCGATTCCGGACAGATCTGCTTTCTTCCCGTTTGTATCTACGGCCCAGTCGATATCGAACTGCGCTCTGGCGTCGTTATTAGGCACATTGTCGGCATATCCCCAGTCGTAAGAGTACAGGGTGTATAGGTCGTTGTCCATGGTGTGGTTGTCGGGCAGTTTGGTCCCGCTAAATTGTAATTGATTGTTGTTGATCCATTGCGGATAATAACTTTGCTGATGATAGACGGTCTTGTAAAGATAACCTTCGTCATCTCCGTTAGTAGTCCATCTGATATAGGTTGCATCCGTCACGTAGGTGAGCGATGCATGGGGAACAGGCGTTTTATTTTCGTCGGGCCGGTCATAAGTGATTGTATAATTGTGAAGCGTTTTTTCATTTTGATACTCGCTCCCGGCCAGTTCGTACCACGTGTCATCGGGCTGCCCGTTCTGGTTGACGTCGGCGGAAACCATCACGATCCCCGGCTCGCTGTTCCCCGCGTAGGCATTACCCAACACCGTAAAATCGGCCTTACCAGCCACATTGTCGATGGTATGATCGAACCCGACGATCACATAACCGCCAAACCCGCCCAGCGATATCAATCCGCCCTTGTCTCCGGCGATTTTCTCTTCGGCTTTTTTGGCCATCGTCTCAGGTGTATCTCCTTTTGTATACTCCGGCAGTTTGTTCACAAACTGACCCGGAGCAGGCAGATATTCAAACACACGAGTGAGATAAGGGGAGTGTTCGGGGGTCTCTTCCTCTTCCGTCACGTCTCCTTCTTTGCTACAAGCGGCCGGCAACAGCATAAAGAGAAGAAGGCATAATTGAATCAACTGTTTTTGTTTTGTGATGAGATGCATAGGATGGTTTAATTTTTTGTGTATCTTCTTTTGGGGAGCAAAGCAAAATGCGCAGGAATATCTCCCGTTTGAATGCTCCATTGTTTTTTCCCTTCCCGGTTGAAACGATACAGGAACCCCGGGTTGATATAATCCCCCGCATCGGTGATGTAAATATCTTTAGTCTCGGGATGGACCATGATACCGTAGGGAGTTTCGAGTTGCCTGTCCGTTCCGTCTGTGATGAAATGCGAATTTACCACCGCACGGGTGCCCGTATGGATGATGGTGAAATTGATCTCTTTCTCAGTGGCTGTGCCTCCTTCATTGATGCCAAAGAGATACAGTGAATCCCCTTCGATCTGGAAGTTGTTGACAGGAAGGCAAATGGTGTCGCTTACGCTCTGCTTTTGCCGGTCGATAACAAACAGCCGGGAAGGATTGTTCCGGTGATCACCCCGTGAAGTGACCCACAGGTTCCCTCTCTGATCTGCTTTGATCAGGTGCAGGTTACAACCCACCTCAATACGTTTTTCCTCTTCAAAGGTCGCAAGATCGATCACCGAAACGGTCCGTTCATAGTTTGCACTTTTTCCCGCACCCATGTAACCGCCTGAGTTGGCTACATAGATCTTCCCGGATGAGATGGCAATGCCATCAGGCTGATAGCCTACCACACACCTCTCCTGAGCCTGCAGGGTAGCTGTGTCAATCCTGGCCACATAGCCTCTTTGTGTATATTCGGGATCCATCTCGATCGGGCCGGCATAGGAGGTTACATAAGCATACCCGTCGTGAAATGCAATATATCTGCAGTTGGGAATATCCACCTGTCCGATGCGTTTTGCCGTATGTGCATCCATGACTTCTATTTTATTGGATGCGTTTATGACGGCATACATGCGGTTGCCATAGAGCTGAATGTCATTGCCCACATCGCCCAGCTCTTTTGGAACAGATGGATTCTGTTCGGCATAAATATTCCGTTGATAGCTCCCCGTGACAAAGTCGTAATAGTCGAGTGTTGCTTTATTGCTTCCCATATTTCCCTCGTTCAACAGGTAAAAGCCGGCAAATCGGCCGGCCCCCGAAGATCCGGGATCGGTGACGGTGACCTCTGAGAGCAGCAGCTCCACATCTTTACGACAAGAGGCAACCAGCAATGAGAGCAGCAGAAGAGATGATATGACAAGCTGTTTCTTCATATTTCTACGGTCAGGGTGATTCGATAGTTTCGTTTGGGCATCGGGTAGTTCAGCACCACCTCATAATCCTGACTGAACAGATTGTTTACTTCCAGCGAGAGTTTTCCGTTGACCTGCTCTCGGATGAATGAACGGGTCAGCGATAAGTCGCTCGTGTACCAGGGCTGTTCATAATTCTCACGGATGTTGGCTGAGGAGCGGTACCGTTCGCCTACATAGATAAAGCTGTAGTGCAGATGCCACTGGCGATGGTTCAGCCCGGCAACAACCGAACCGCTGTGCCATGGGATGTAGGCGATCTGTCCGCCGTAGGTAATCTTTTCCAGCTCTTTGTTTGTCCGGCGGGTAAGATCCTGTGCCTGCTGCCAGGTGTAATGCAGCTTCAGGTTTAGGAACCATTCTTCGTGGAGAAGAGAAACAGCTGAAGCAGCCAGATCGATCCCCTTGATCTCCACATTCCCCACATTCATCATCATCCATCGGTACATTCCGTTCCCTTTCGGTACCGCGATAATCTTGTCGGTAACCCGGTTCCAATAGCCATCGGCCTGAAGATCCCAATGGCGGATCATGCCATGGGTGAAGCTGTTGGCGTACTGCACGCCTATATTGTATTGACGGGTATTTTCCGGTTCAAGGAGCAGGTTCCCGATATCGGTATAAAAGAGATCGTTGAAGGTAGGCATCCGGAAGATGTGCTTATAGAAAGCCCTGAAATGCAGGTCATGCTGAGCGTAAGGCTTGTAAGTGACAAACAGGGAAGGGGTAAGCCGTTGTCGGTTGGGATTGTTTTGCGTTGCAGGATGCTCGATTCTGGTCTGTTCGTGGATAAAGGTGCCGAGGAGGCTTCCCAGCAGGCTCACCTTACCAAAGTCAACCGCTGTGGCAGCGGCAACCAGGTAGGTGTACCGTGAAGGCTGCACAAAACCGTCGAGGTTGGAGCGCAGTCCGTTCCATTGAAAATCGGCAGCCAGTGACACATCCCAGTTTCTCCGGAGTTGGTATTTGTTCACCAACGACAGATAAGCCTCCTGCTGGGTGAAGCTGTTGTCGATATAGATCAGGGTGGTATCGGGATTGAGGTAACGCATATGGTCGTTGGCGTATTTCCCGCTGATGAGGAGATCATATTGCGATGATACCGTTTTTTGAAAGGATCCCTGTGTGAAGAAATTCCGGTCCCATTGCCGCTGAGCGCGTTTCCACACGTTATTGACAATCGCACCGGGGATGCCTCTTTCGGAGGTATAGAAATAAGATTTCAGGTTCCAGTTTCCTCCCGGCACAAAACCGTGCAGTGCGGCTTCCAGTCGCCATGCATCCACGTCACCGTTTTGCCGTATGGCAGTGGTATCGTAAACCGTTTCCTTTGTGATTGGGTGAACGCGCTTGTACCGGTACGCATATTTCCCGTCCGCATGCACCCATTCCGCGTTGAAAGAGCCGGCGAGGTCCGTTGCGATCTTTTGTTCCCATAACAGGGAGGGATTCAGCAGCCCGAAAGAACCGGTACGGACCACTCCTTTCAGATGATGTTGTTGCCCTGTTTTAAAATGCGGATAGCGCGTACGAAGATAGATGCTCCCCGATGAGCCGAAATCTTTGGCCGGTTGAAAGATCTCACTTTTTTGGCCATTATACAAGGTAATCGATTCAATATGATCCAATGAAAATTTTCCTAAGTCAATCTGTCCGTTTTGTGCGTTCCCGAGCTGAATCCCATCGTAGAACACCCCCATATGGTTGGTGCCCATGCTACGGATATCGACGGTCTTTAATCCGCCGATGCCGCCATAATCTTTGATCTGTACACCGGAGAAATAGCGGATGGCGTCGGCAACGGACAAGCTGCTTAGCTCTTTCAGCTCCTCTCCCGAAAGCTTTTGCGCAGGAATGATCTCGCGTGAAGCTTTAGCCGTCACGATCACTTCAGGCAGTTGTCGGAGACTATCGGCCTGGCAGTGAGCATAGATCGCACGATGACCGGCCGACCAGGCAGCCAGCAAAATTAACAGCGTTATTTTTGCAGAGGAGTTCATCAACCGAATTTTATCCGGCGAAATAAATGCTTCAACGAAAGCACGTTTAACGAAAAACCTGAAGAAATGCGTGATCTTAAAGTTGTGTCGTTTGCAAGCTTTATTCCCCGAAAGCCATTTAACTTTTTTGAAACGCCGGCAGGTCTTCTGACTTACTCCTGTGTCTGAACGCCTTCCCGTTCCGGTCTTTCGGAACAGTGGCCATGGAGATGTTTGTTCAGCACATCGATGGAGCTCACAGCAGCGGGCCTGTTCAGGATTTACACCTGATTCCCTTTTCACCACTCATTCCGGGGTCGTCAGGAATGAGTGAAACCGTTGTTTCGGTTGCAAAGATAAAGAAAAATATGAGAAAAGCCTTTTGCCTTGCTGGTATTTTTATTTTCCCAATTTCTGTTTGCCATAATGCGCAATCTCTGGGAGAATATGATGAAGAGAAGAGCAGGAAAAGGCAACGGTACGGTGTATGGTTGTGAGAAGCCTGGCATGCCGCCTCACATCCGTTGTGTATATGGATTGGAAAAAAGGCGCAACGGGTTGGTATGAAAATGAGGGAGAGGGGAAGTCATTATATTTGATTAATCCTGCTTGCCTGACAGGCAGCACCGTAGCCATTATCAATATTGACGACAGAGAGCGTCGAACAACTGTTCAGCATAGCCAATAAAGCTGCTAATCCGTTCAGGTTGGCTCCATAACCGACGCTGGTCGGAACGGCAATCACCGGGCTGCTCACCAGTGCTGCCACCACTGATGCCAATGCTCCTTCCATACCCGCTACGACAATGACCACTTTAGCACCTCTGATCCTGTCGAGTTGATCGAACAGGCGGTGGATACCCGCAACACCCACATCTACGATTTTCTCTACCTTGTTGCCTAAAAACAGAGCGGTTTCGTATGCTTCTTCGACTACCGGCAAATCGGCTGTTCCTGCAGAGACAATTGCAATGTAACTGCCGGTTGTTTTTTCTTGAGCCTGCATCAGGCTGATCGTTTGGGCTACCGGGTTGTATGCAACCCCTTCGACATGGGCCGACACATAGTCATAGAGTTCTCTCGTCGCTTTTGTGCCGAACACATTGTTCCCATTCCGGAGCATGGATTGTATGATGCCCACAACCTGTTCCGGGGTTTTGCCCTGACAGAAGATCACTTCCGGTTGTCCGGTTCGTTTCTGGCGTAAATAATCAACCTTGGCAAAGTTGATATCTTCATATCCGTGCTCTTTTTGTCCCATTATGATGGTAATTTTCTGTTTAAACTGCCCCTCGAATAACCCTCTAATTCCAGGCAGACATATAAGAATCCGTACTCCTTCAGTTGTCGTGACACCCTATCCATGGTAGCCGGATCGCAAAAACGGATGCGATCTTCCGGCTTGACCTCAATGCGTGCGATCCTGTCGTGACTGCGTACTCTTACTTCCTGATAACCGAGCGTGTGCAGGTAGGTTTCCGCTCTTTCCACACGGTTCAGCTTCCCGGGGGTGATCTCTTCTCCGTATGGAATGCGGGAAGCCAGGCAGGCATACGCAGGCTTATTCCAGGTAGATAATCCCAGCTCCTTTGATAATTGCCTGATCTCTTTTTTATTCAGGCCGGCCTCCTGAAGCGGACTGATCACCTTTAGTTCCCTGATCGCCTTTGCTCCGGGGCGATCATCCCTGCTATCGTCGGCATTGGAGCCATCCAGTACGGCATGAAACCCTTTTTCTTTTGCAATGTGTATGATTGCTTCGCATACAGCCTTTTTACAGTAGTAGCAACGATTCGCTGCATTCTCTCTCACGGCGGGATTGATCGTTTCTTCTTCCAGCAGGATATGTTCAATCCCAATGCGGGAAGTGATGATCCTGGCATCATCCAGGTCCCACGCGGGAATCATCGGCGACACCAGGGTGACGGCGATTGCCCTGTCACCCAATACATCCCGGCTTACCTTCACCAGCAGCGAACTGTCCACGCCGCCTGAAAAAGCCACCACGACACTTCCCAGTTGTGCCAGGTGGCTTTTCAGAGAGTGATATTTTACTTGTATGTCGCTATCCATGCATGTCAGCTGTTGAGCTTTTCTTTGGTTGTCCACAAACCGGCCGACGGTGTGCGGATAAAATAGATCTCCTCTCCGTTGAGCAAGGTGTTAAACCCGTTCCGCAGTTTGTCGGGGGAATACATTTCAATCGCTTTGTGATAATCGAGGTAATGAAAATTGACCGATTCAATTTCCTCTTTTGACAAATGCCCGGGAGCGTATGTGATTTTAAAACGACCTTCCGATGAACCGTGAATTAAGTGGGCCGTAGCATGGGTAAGATCCTGCAAATCTTCATTTTCTTTCCAATCCTTCATCACTTTTTGGGTTCCCGAGTATCCGTATTTCCGGATGATTTTATCCACATCGTCTTGTTCTCCAAAACGTTGTAAGCCCGGAGCAATGATGATCAGCTCTCCTCCGTCGGCCATCGCTTTCCGTGTCCGGTATATTGCTTTATTCGATACCCATGTGCTGAAAAACTCATCTCCCTGCATCACCGCAACCACCTTTTTTAACGGGGGAACAATAGTGATGTTTTCAGCCATGGACTGTTTGGCAGCTTGCAGATAGGTGTCTAAATCGTTGCCGCAATAGAACCCGGTATGTACCAGTTCTCCCGTTTCATTGTAAGCCATCACGACCTGGATGTACACATCCGGCAAATGGCTCATGAATTCATTTTCCGCTTTATTGTAACAGTGCCTCAACGGTGTTACCAACGATCCCAGGTTTTTTTCGATGCCATAACAGGCTGCAGCCATATGCGATGCACAAATGGTCTCTTTACCGCCAAGGCCGATGAAATAGTTTTTATTGTGGTTGGCAAAACCCAATACCTCATGAGGGACGACATGGCCCACGTTGATGATGATATCCCACGGCTCTTCCATCACATGCCTGTTCACAGAGATAGGAATATCCCAATCAGCACTGCCTTCGGTGATCTTTTTTACATAATCTTTGGGAACAATCCCCAATCGTTTACCGTCTTTGCGCCAATCATGTTTCAGAATTTTATCTTCCGGGATCGTTCCGAACATCCATTGATTTTGTGCAACCGTGTGTGGCAGATGCTGTCCCAATGTGGGCATTACGTAGACATCTGCTGTTGGCGCAAAAAAACGGTAGAACATCTCAGTGATCCATCCCGCTCCGCTATGAGCGCGTGTGATATCGGGAGGAAGCAATAAAACTTTCTTTGGATTCTTACAAATTCTGTTCAAACACTCATTTGCACTTTTAACGACGAGAGATTCCATCTCCTTTCTGCTAATCTCTTTTTTTCTTTCATAGAACCAGGCCATACATCTTTGTTTTTGTTAATAGGTTACTAATGATACTTTTCCCCCTGCATTGTGCAGCTGTTCTGCTGTCCACTACCGCAAGCAAATGTAGCAAATAAACAGCATACATCAGCGTCTTTTCCGCATTTCTATCTTCAAAAACCGGTTCTCTCCCTGCTCCCGTCGCGGTGTTGCAGTCGGGAGGTTATGTCGGTGAGTGTTCCCTGATCGATTCGGTAGAGCCGCTGGTTGGTGTTTTTTCTATTCAATCCGCCCAACGCTTCAATATATGGGCCTATTTTCACGAAATCAAAACAATTGACAGCTTCAGGATACATATTACTATTTCCCGAATACCAAGCTGTTTTGATGGTTCCTTTCTCGTGTTTTCTGAGAAAGGCAGCCAGCCGGCACACTTCTTCCGGATCGGCATCTCCTCCCATAAAGCATAGACAGGTGATTGTCTTCCCGTACCGCTGCAATAACCGGGAAAGAGCCGCTTCGTTCAGCTCTTCCCCGATGTTTTCCTGCAGCTGCGGACTGTGACACCCCTTACACCGATAGGGGCACCCTGACAGGTTGATGGCCAGGGTTACCTCATCGGGGATCTCCTGAAACACAATATCATAATCTGCATACTTCAACATGATTCCTGTTCTTTTCCAATTTCAATCTCCGGTTTGTTGTAATAGCGGGAGGCAGCTTCCACTTGTCGTGCAGCGGAAAAATTACTCACCCGTTTCATGTATCCGATCACCCGTGTGAGGTAATCCACATTTTTAGAACCGCATTTGGGACATTGTTGCAGATACCGTTTGTCGATCGTACCACAATCGTTGCACACCGTATTCGGAATGTTGAAGGTGAAGTAGTTACATCCCTCGTGTGCCGCCACGCGCAACAGCTGCCGGTATTGTGCCTGGGAGAGGTGCTCCTCCAGATTCAGGTGGAGTGCCGATCCGCCAGTCAGGTGTGCAATATATTCGCGTCCGTGCAAGCGAAACTTATCGATCACATTCAGCGACGGATCTGCCACCCGGTAGAAATAGCTGTTGTAACAGTCACGAGGTACGGCATAACCGTCTTCTCTGTCCCATTTGGCATGCTTGACCCCTACATTCTCGGCGGGGATCATCTCACAGTTGAACATCAGCTCTTTCGAACGGTATTTTTTATTGTACCGCTCAATGATTCCCAGCACTTCCTGCACAAAAGTCACATAACGCTGATTGTGATTGATGGGTATTTGTAACGATTCTGCCGCTTCTACCAGTCCGTTGACCCCGATGGTCAGGTACTGACGATCCAGGTTGATGTATCCCGCATCGAACAGGGGGAGCATCCCTTTCTGGTGGAACATCTTCAGGTTTTCGTTGTAGGCGATCTGCACTTTATGCGTCAGGTCGACCACCTCTTCGAGAAAAGCTGCATAGGATTGACCCGTGCGTTTGGCAAACTGGATGCAGCGGTTAAGATTGATGGTCAGCACACTTTTTGAACCGGTGGAGACGCCTCCCGCCCCAAGGGTATAGCTGAACCCGTTGTCCTGAATCTCGTTGCGCAAACGGCAGCAGCTGGCCAGCGAGTCGGCATTGTCACTCATATAGGTGAAGAAAGAGTGTCCTTCGGCATACATCTCCGCCGTGAAATCGGCATATTCACGGTCAATCACGTCATCCTCCCGCGAGAGCAACGCCATCGTCTCCACCGGAAAGGTGAGCACGGTTTTGGTGCGTTCCCGGTTGAACCATTTCATGAACCGTTTCTGCAACCAGCTGAGCGATTCCCAGCAAGGCGGCGTTCCATCGGGAAAACGAAATTCGCCGAACAGGCTATCGAAATAATGCCGGTCATAGTAGGAGATGTTCCAGAAGACCGCCTGAAAGTTACGGGCGCCGGTAGGTTGGTTGATCGAATAAACGATCTGTTCGAAGCAGTCGGTAATCACTTTGTCGAGACTTCTTCGGCGCAGGGAGAGATCGGCTGCCTCCTGGCTCCGCGTAAAATAGTCCGCTCCATACTCTTTGCGGATAAAATAGTCCAGGTACATCAGGAACTCGGGAGTAGCGCAGGCACCGCTCAGCATGCTTGACACGATGAATACCATATTAATAAATCCTCCGCAGAACGATTTCAGGTTGGTGGGCGGCGTGGAGTTGCCGCCGATGGAGAGGGTGCCATTCAGCAGCCAGGGATACATGGTGATGCTGGCGCAGTAGTTGGCTAAGCTGGTCTCATCGTTTTTATAGATAAAATGTTCGTTGAGCAGTCCGATATATTTATCAGCCAGCTCCTTTCCGTACATCTCCTTCAGCCGGTCGGTGATCATCTTCCGGTTCAGGTCGATAAAGTTTTTTTTGGGCAACTCTCCGATGAGTGTGGCGATATTTTTCTTCTCCACGTTAGCATTGGCATCGAACTTACTCCCCGTGGCGGCATTCTGTGCATCGCAGTAATTGATCAGGAAGTTCATCTTGCTCTGGATCTCACGCGTTTCGGTATGTTTCTGCCGGTAGAGCATATAAGACTTGGCGACGGCAAAATATTTTTCCGCCATCAATGCGGTCTCAACCTGGTTCTGGATCTCTTCCACGCTCATCCCGTCGGAAATATGCAGGCGGGAAAGGATGGCGATGAAGTCATCTTCGGTTGCGAATGTACCTACCGAGAGAAACGCTTTTGCGACGGCATTTTCAATCTTTTTGAGGGAAAAGGGAACCAGTTTCCCATCCCGCTTCACGATCTGAATTTCTTTGTTACCCATATGATTCAATTTTAAGTGTGTAAGCCCTGTTTTTCAATCACTACACTTTTTGAGGACGGATAACGGAACCGACGTTTGAGCGCCAATTCAATGATTGAGAGAAGCTGAGTGGGTGAATCTGTCTCTCTCTTCGATCCTCTTTTTACCCGAAAGAGATCAAAAAGTGTATCATACACCTGGCAGGTCTTCTGACTTACTCCCGTATCTGAGCGCCTTCCCGCTCCGGCCTGTCGGAACAGTGGCTATGGAGGTGTTTGCTCAGCACGTAAAAGGAGCTTACAGCAGCGGGAACTGTTGCCGATTTTCACGGCATTCCCTTTTCATTTTATCCATCAAAGATGACAATGAATAAAAACCAAATGTTGTCACAAAGGTAAATTTACTTCTTCAAGAAATCAATAAAGTTTTCCGAAAAAGTTATGAACAGTCGGTGTGAATTATGTTATATTGTTCATATATATGATGATATATATTTTAAGATTGTTTTTTTAGTAAAATATGAATAGCTGGATTTCCATTTTTTTCGAGATGATCATATCTGGTAGATATTCGAATGGGTGGAATGAATAACCTAAATAGATTTTATCCGGATGCCGACAAACAGGCTTCGCGGCAGGGAAGGTCCGTAAATATAGTTGCTGTCACGGTTTTTACCGCTGTCGAAATCGGATTGGTAAGCGTTGAAAATATTTTTTGCGCCGGCAAACAATTCCATTCCCGTATTCATGCGTGTCAGCTCGAAAAGATAGGAAAGTTTGAGATCCTGATCGAAAAACGACCGGGTATTGACATAGCGGTCCTTCGAATTTTCGGGCGCTCCGCCGGCATGCATCAAGAGCATCGAGCCGGTATATACCCCGCTGACTGCAGCGTTGAAGTGACGGTTGGGAGTGAAGGTGAGGGTGTAATAGCCGTATTGGTCGGGTGAACGGAGAAGTTTTTTACGGGGTTTCAGATTTTCCGAAGTTGCCACCGGGTTATCGTATTCGCTCTGCTGAATGGTCAAGCCCGTTTCCAGCTGCACTTTCCCTTGGTAGTTGCCTCGCAGCTCGAGGGTCAATCCTTTCACGGTAGAGCCAATAGCATTCACTTTTTTGAAAATATCGCCGAACTCATCCTCTCCATCCTGTTCCAAAGCAAAGGCTTTCCTCAGCTTGGTGTAAAACCCTTCCAGCGTGAATCCCCAGATAACATGCTCCCTTGGACGGTCGTAGTTGATGGATCCGCTGTAGCTGTCGGAGCGTTCGGGTTCCAGGGTTTCGGCAAGTTGTATGCGCGACACGCCTCCTCCGGCAAAAGCCATGTGCATATCGGCATCGAATGCCTGTGGCGCGCGGAAGCCGCTTGCCCACGACACGCGCAGCTGGGTGTTCTTCCACGGTTTGTACAACGATGAAATGCGCGGATTCACGATGATGTGATCCACTCTATTGTGCTTGTCGGCACGCGCACCAAGCAGGAGATCGAGCTGCGGCAGCACACTCCAGTCGCTTTGCAGGAAAATCCCGGCATTGCGGGTTGTCTGGTCGGTAACATACCGGTAGGCAGGGATTTCGTCAAAAATATCGTCGTACAGATACTCTATTCCGGCAGTGAGCAGATTGGATCCCGGAAGAAAATGGTCACATTGGTGGTTGACCTGCATTCCTCCCTGAAAAGTCCTGTTATCAGTATCGCCGTAGGGGGGATTCAGGAAATGGTTCTTGTAGGCTTGTTGCTCCTCCTCGTCGGGTACAACGCCAGTGTAGTGTTTTCGTTTAGTATTTTGGGCTGCTGCGTAAAACATCAACGAATTTCTGTTTTCGTTGAAATCGATCCGGTAGTCCAGCGTTCCATTCAGGATATTGTGCATCCGTTCTTCGGCCTGCAGGGCCAGGTGCGCCGGCTTTTTCACTATCTCTCCTCCATAGCGGAACTCGTAAATGCTATTGAGAGTCAGTTCTATCTTTTGGTTATCGGTTGGCTTCAAAAAGGTGGTCAGCCCAAAAGTATTTTCCTTGAGCAGCGGGAATTCCGAGAAATGATCGTTGCCGGCATCCCACATTTCCCGTTCACGGCGGTTCGCGAAAAAGGCTATTCCGGCGTTTCGTTGTTTTGATACGATATTAGCGTTGACCGTCAACAGTTTGTCGTTGGCTTCGCCCGAAATAAGGGAGTGGTTGACCGATGCTTCGTACGAATTGTTGTACGGTATTTTGGTGATAACGTTCACCGTGCCTCCTATGGCTGATGAGCCGTAAAGCGCAGATCCGCCGCCGCGCACCACCTCAATGCGGTCAATCATGTTGGACGGAATCTGATCCATGCCGTACAGTCCCATCACCGAGCTGAAAACCGGACGGCCGTTAATCAATATCTGCGAATAGGAACCGCCTAATCCATTCATTCTCAGTTGAGAGTAGTTACAGGTCTGGCAATCGGTTTCCACACGCAACCCGGTGGTAAAGCACAATCCTTCGGAAAGCGTATTGGCTTGAATTTTTCCCAATGTCAGCCCGTCAATCACACCCACGATGACCGGCGAATCGGTTTTTCGCTTTGCTGTTTTGGTTCCGGTCACTACCACCTCATCCAATGACAAGGGGGTCTCTTCTATGTCGAAATTCAGCTCGATGGTTTCTCCTTTTTTCAGGAAAACTGTTTTATGTTGCGTTTGATAACCGATAAAATGCACTTCGATCTCAGCGGGTCCCTCAGGGAGGTTAGTGAGCAGATAGTGACCCGTTTCATCGGTGGTTGTGCCGTGATTTGTTCCGATCACTCTTACCGTGACGTAAGGGAGGTGTTCGCCTTTCGACTTGACATCGCCGAAAATATTCGCATCTGTTTTTGTCTGCGCCGATAAGCTGGCGCTTAAGATCAGTATAAACAATGAGACAGAAAAAAAATGACAGGTTTTCATATTTGTGTATGTGCAATTTTGTTTGTATTTTTATGGCAAAAATAATAAAGTTAGATTAGACTAACAAATTAATTAGTTAAATCTTTAGTCTGTTTTTCAAATTGTTTTTCTCATGATTACATTTACCGAAGAAAACTATCTTAAAAATTTGCTTCTTCTTTCGATGGAGCATGAGGGCGTTTCGGTTCTCATGCTCAGTAAGAAGCTTGGCATCAAAATGCCTACGGTCACTTCGATGATGAAAAAGTTTGCAGTGAAAGGGTTTGTCAATTTTTCTCCGTATAAACAGATCACGCTGACAGCATCCGGCAAGAGCGAAGCATTATTGGTGTTGCGCA
This sequence comes from Proteiniphilum sp., assembly GCA_028709605.1. GTDB lineage: Bacteria > Bacteroidota > Bacteroidia > Bacteroidales > Dysgonomonadaceae > Proteiniphilum. Next base: position 10,608 of record JAQVWR010000018.1, on the reverse strand, counting down.
AACACCGTCTCACCGAAACTTTTTTAACCCGGGTAATGGGAATTGGATGGGAAGAGGTTCATTCTATTGCCGAACAGATAGAGCATATACAGTCTCCTTTGTTTTTCGGGAAAATGGATGAGATGCTTCATTATCCTGAAACAGACCCTCACGGCGAGCCTATTCCCACAAAGGAAGGCGTGTTGATCCAACAGCCTAAAATGAGGCTGAGCGCCTGCCGGGTCGGTGAAACGGTGCGACTTACGGGAGTGAATGATTCATCAAAGGAGTTTCTCACTTTTCTAAACAGCAAAGGGTTAAAGCCGGGGGTAAGGGGCAAAATAGAACATGTTGAGCCTTACGACAGCAGTTTGACGATCATCTGCGGGGACAGGAAAGAGGTTTTGAGCAAAACAATTGCCGATAAAGTGTTGGTAGAATTGATGTGAAAAAACGGGTGGAGGTATTGCAAGGCATAGCAGTCGGAGGATAAAAAGAAAAGCATGACAGGCTGAGCCGGGCGATGTCATGCTTTTTGCGCCGGCAAAGCCGGAGGGAGAGGGCCGTGAACCTGTGAGTTTATGGCTTTACATATCGTCCCGCCTTTAGGTCCTCGTATGTAGGGTTGTAGGCATTATCGTGAACGCTCCCTGCATGCCAGTTTTTTTCAGTAATGCTGCCTGATTCAACAGCTTTGGTCAGCCCCGAATAATCTGTTAAGAATTTGCAGAACTTGATCTCCAATGTTTCCACTGAGGTGAGAGAAGAAAGGAAATCCAAATTCGTCAGTTTTTCGTTTTGCCACCCCGAATAGGATCCGCCAATTTCCAATTCTCCTACGGATGTGAGTTTCGATAATCGGATCGTCTCGAGATATTTTCCAAACAGGCTTAATTTATCAGTAACCTTAGTTAAATTTGGGAAAGAGATCGATGCCAAATTATTGGAAGATATTCGTATATCGCCTGCTTCCTGCAGGTTCTCACCCGATACGGAGAGAATGCCTCCGTTCAGATATAGCCGTTTAGCTATTTTTTTGAGCGATGAGGGAAGCACCATCTCTTTGATCCCCGGAGCGTTGGATATCTGGAAATTCTGACATTCTGCCACTCCTGTTATGTGCGGAAGCACTGTTTGGCTCTCGTCGGAAGCCAGGTTCAATTCAAAAGTATCCCCGATTTTTTCAGGCAGTAGAATCGCGCTTACATGCAAACATCTGATGATCCTTACACTTCCGTGTATGGAAACATGAGACAAGTCCAATTCATCTTTTATTTGAGGCAGGTCACTCACCGACAGGTCTCCCAGTGTTTTCAGCATCCCAAAAACCGGTTTCAGGCTTGTGAGTTGCGGGCAGCTGCTGATTTCTATTCTTTGGGCATTTTCTATTTTGTTTATACAAGAGAGATCTGTTAAGGAAGAATTATGCACAATCCTTAATGTTTCCTCCACATTCATCAGGCTTGGCAGTTGAATACTTTCCAATGTGTTGCATTTTTCGATATGAAGAAGATTCGCTTTCACGAGTGAAGGCAGATGAATCGTTTTTAACCGGTTTGCAGAACGTATATTGACCTCTTTGGTAGATGTAAGTTGCTCCAAATTCAATTGTTCCAGTTTCGGCAATATGAAGCGGATATTTCCGGCCGTATTGAATTGGGGCAGTAAGATATCGGTGATCTCCTCGGAAGATATCGACAGGACCGATTGAATGTTTTCCAGTGCCGGCAGTTCAATTTTTGTCAGTTGCTTAAATGTCCCTTGAATAGATAGGCTCCCTGCCTTTTGCAGGTTTCTTAATCCGTTTAAATCAATTCCCTTGTAAGTTGTATTGATTATTATCTGATAGCGCACTTCTTTTAATCCGGTAAGGGCATCGATATTACTGATGGAATCTGTGCCCGCGGGTGCCCCGATGATCAGGTTCCCGTTCACAATGTTAATTTCTTTTGCGGCAAATGCTGCTACATCCTCATCGGTGCGCAAATAAACGCTTTCACTCATTATCACGTCTGTTTTCATCACTTTCACCGTATAGGGGCGCGGTGTTCCGTTGTAGGAAGTCACGGTAAAGGTCTGTTCGCTGCTCCAGTCTTTCACCGTTTCGGGGTTGGGTGAGACGGTTGCCATTTCGCTGACGGTGTACTTCGCCGTGAGTTGATCGGTTTCTCTGTTTGACGGGATGTTTATCTGAATGAGATGATCGGAAATATCTCCGTTGAATGTTTCTCCTTCGGCAGTTTGCAGCGCAAACTCAAGCATATAGTTATCGGTTCCGTTGAATGGGTCTTTCTCGCACGCCGTAAAGGTGAAAAGTGCGGAAAGCATGATCCAAACGATTGATTGATTGTATTTCATCTGCTTTTTTTTATGGTTTTACGTATTTTCCTTCTTGTAAATCTTCCAGGGTGGGATTATATGCGTTTCCGGTCGCTTTGATTTCTTGTAAAGCTCCGTTCTCGACTACTGTCTTTAAAAAAGAATAATCTGTAAATACTTTTAAATTTTTTGTTTCCAGTGACCTTACATGATTAAGGGCACTGAGACCGTTTAAATCGGTCAGTTTGGAATTGTTGTTGACGGGATAGTAACTTACGATTTGCAACTTGTCGACTGTCGTCAGCTTCTGAAAATCAACCCTCTCTAAATCAGGAGAGTCGATGTATAATGAATTTGCCATTTCCAACAAAGGGCAGACAACCAACCCCACACTGACCTCTCCGGAATGATTATATTGATAGACACTGGTAACGCAAGGCAGGCTGAATGCACCCTTTACCGATCTCAGCGCGCTCATTTTCAGCGTATGGATATTGGCCAGTTTGATGGAGATGTTGTTGGTCACCATCTCCAGATCGGATATCGTGTAATCTGACACGTTTTTGGTGACAATATCAATGAGGGAAAAATTGCCGACCTTCTTTAATCCTTTGATAACGGGAATCTGTTCCTGCCTGAAACTGGGCTGCCCTTTCAGGGTAAAAGAGTTCAATTCTTCCGGAAGAACAATTTCCGAAAGATTCGAACAGTGATTGATATCCAACTTTTCGAATGTGATCCCCGATAGATCCAAACTCCCGTTTGTAAGGAGATAGCTGAGTTCTAGGGCCTGCGTTTTCTGTACGGATTGAAAGAAAGAACAGATGCTCTGCAGGCCCATCAAATTAGACAACGATAGTTTTCCCGTAATCGTTTCAACAACTACCTGGTCTAAATTTTTGATGGGACTGCCCTGGAATAGGAAATCGCCATCCACCTCTTTTATTTTAGGAGCGAATAGGCGGGACAGTTTCGTGTTGTTGCAGAGCCGAAACCCTTTTGTCTGCTCCAGCAACGGAAGATAGCATTCGGCAATGCCGGGGGAATTTTCCAATGTGAAATTTCCGTTTACGGTTTTCAGCACGGGCAAAGAGAGCGTTCCCAACGTTGTTAGTTTATTGACTTTGCATTCACCGGCAATTGCCCGGAGTTTCGACACATCGACAGTCTCCAAGGAGGGAAGGTTCTCGAGGGTGAAACGACCGGCAACTTCATCCATTTTTTTTGCTTTCAGCATACTCAACCTGTTTCCTTTCAAAGAGATACCGCCTGCTTTCTGTAATTCGGGAAAGTCGAGGCCGGTGACGCCATTTGCCTGTATATCGATATGTCCTCTTACTTCTGTGAGGAGGGGTAGATGGATTTCTTTCACCGTATCGCTTTGTACAACAAGATCTTCATATACCGTTTTTAGAGATTTTAACGTCAGACTTTGAATGAATTTGTTGCCGTTCATCTGCAGCCCTCCGATCTCCGTTACGTTCCGTAAACCGGAAAGATCGCGGCCCTTGTAGGTCGGGTTCACAATGATTGTATAATCCACTTTCGTCAGATAGGTGAGGGCATCGATATTGTTCACGGAATCGGTTCCGGCCTCCCGCCCGATGATCAGGTTGCCGGACACTGTAGAGATGCCTTTTCCGGCGAAAGCTTTTACTTCCTCATCTGTTGCCAGTAGCACATCGCCGGCTGCCGTTTCGGTTTGCCGTATGATGCGTACGACATAGGTGCGTTTTTCTCCGTCGTAAGAGATCACATTAAAAACCTGTTCATTGTTCCAGTCGGTTATTTTTGCCGGGTCGGGCAGGATATGCGCCTGCTCGCTAATGACATAAACAGCTTGAGCATTGTTTAAATCCAAATCAATGGGAACCGTGATGTGAATGTTATTTTCTGCAGTGATCACTCCTTTATATTCTTGTCCGGATGCCGTCAAGCTCAGGGATAAAAGGCGATTGTCGGTCCCGTTGAAAGGAGTGTCTTCTTTGCACGAGAAGAGTGATGCAACGAGTAACACGGCGGATAATACCTGGTATAATTTTTTCATTTTTGTGTATTTTTTACCTGTATGTCCATAAATCTGAATACTTCTGTGGAGTTTTCGCCTAACCAGCCGGCTTTCACGTTCAGCCCGGTTTGTACTTTGATAAAATCGATGTATTCCAGATGAATCTCTTTGCCATCGAACGTAATGGCATTGCTCGTCTTAAAGTGATTTGCATTGGCCGATGCCTGGTAATTGATATCATTTGTCAATCGGTCGATTGGACTGAAATTGTCGGCGTACCCCCAGTCAAACTCCTTGTTGACCCAGTAAGTGCCTTGTCCCGATTCATCTTCTGTGCGCGATTCCAGACAGGTACCCCGCAAGGTGTAACTGTGTTCTTTTACCCAGTTTGGGTAATAATAGTCCTGTTGATGAAAGCCCAGCCAGTCGATTTCACCCTTCCGCCCTAAGTTGTCGCTCCATAAGGTGCTCGATTTGGGAACAGACGGGCGGTAATAGGTAACCTCGTAATCTTGCACTGTCCCGGGCTTTCCGGTTTCGCTGCCTTTCAACTCATACCAGTTGTCGTCGGGCAGGCCGTTTCCGTTTTCATCCTGCATCACCCAGACAATGCCGGGCTCGGAACTGCCTTTGAAAGAGTTCCCGAAAATGGCAAAATCCCAGGTCCCGGTATTTTTGATGCTATGGTCGAACCCAACCACGATGTATCCTCCGAATCCGCCTAATGAGACATATTGGTTTCCCGGTTTCAGGCGCTCTTCGGCATACCGGTTGGCTTCTGCCAGGGTGTACGCCGTATAACGTTCGTTGACAAACTGTCCGGGAGCAGGTAGGAACTCGAATACTGTTGTGGAATAGGGGCTGCTGCCTGCTGTGATGGGACGGAAGGTCTGTTCGGGGTTTACGGTATTTACAATGATAGAAGCTTCACCTCTTTGATCGCCTTTGCGTGCAACAACTTTCACCTCCGTTTTCCCGAGGGCTGTCGGTGTATATATATACTGACCGGTTGTTTGTGCCTTATCTTCCACACCATTTACAAACCATTGAAAAGTAATATTTTTGTGGCTTGGCAGGGTGGGGGTGATACGTATGGTCCTGCCCAGCGACGCCGATTGTTCAGGATAGGAGAAAGAGATCTTTAACGGCATCTCTTTCACCACAAGGATCTTTATCAGGTATTCGTCTTCACCGTCTTCATTTTCCGCTTTCAGGAGAACGAAGTATATCCCCTCTTCATCCGAAAAAAACGTATAGGTTTCGGCTTGGGAAACTTCTTTGTTATCCATTATCCAGCTGAGCTTTAGCCCCTCTTTATGGGTAATTTGGGGCTTGAAGACATGTTTTTCCCCAGTCTCCAGGATAATGTCATTTCCCCCCTCCATGCCGATAATCGGCATTTCCAGATCCACCACATCTACCCTGACCTCTTTTTGGTCGGCACCATCATCAGTAACTACACTGAACATGAGGAAGTAGGTGCCCGGTTCCCGTTCTTTAAACGTCAGGCTTTTCTCCGTTCCGATAACCTTTCCGTTGAGTTTCCACGAATAGACTGCATGAGTGCCGGCATTCTCTACGGTCGGCTCAAGTAACAGATTACGATCCGACTTTACGGAGAAATCCGTTTGCTCCATTGTTATTTGGGGAGGTGTTACGGTCTCTATTTCGTGACAAGATGTAACGACCACGATCAGCATGACCACCCCGATAAAAAAAAGATTTTTACTTCTCATATGTTTAAAATATTGGGTTATATATTCATTCGAAATTTTGTTTTATGCGCTTACTCATGTATCCACAAGATGCATATATAGCTTAATATCAGTCGTTTCAGTGTTTTATGGGGCGCCCGTTGCACACGAAGATCGTTTAGGCTTTTCATACAGAAAAGCAAAATGTCCCGGAATATCGCCTGTATCTACTTTCCATTTCAGTTTGCCATTTTTGTTGTAGCAGAGAAGGGTGCCAGGGGTTACGTAATCGATCGCATCGGTCACGTAGATATCCCCGTTTACGGGGTTTACCTTGATTCCGTATGGAATGATGATATCTTTTTCCGTGTGATCCGAGATGAAATTACGCGATACAATCTCTTTGGTTCGGATGTTGAAGATGCCGTACGTGATGGTATTTCTTTTGGTGTTGTGGCTCCATGCAACAGCATATATATATGCCGAGTCGCCCGCAATATCGAGATTGCTTACTGCCATATCGAGCGATCCGGTTACTTTTTCCGTTTCCAGATCGATGAAATAGAGTTTCGAAGGCGTGTTGTAATAATCACCCCTGCTGCTGACGATTAATTCATTATAAGGGGTGGCCCGCAAACGATGCAGGTTGATGCCCACATCGATTTTCTTTTCTTCCGTAAATGTTTCCAGATCGATCACCGATACCGTCCGGTCATAATGAGGAAACATGTAGCCGCCTGAATTGGCAACATAGATCTTATTGTTTACGATAGCCAACTCTTCGGGTTGATAACCAACATTCACCGTGCGGGTCACTTTCAGGGTTGTCGTATCGATCTCGGCAATATAGCCGACACGGGCATTTTGATTGAATTCGACCGGGGCCACATAAGACGATGCGTACGCTTTTCCCTTGTAAAAACTGATGTAACGCACATTGGGTATTTTTATGGAGTCGATATGTACGGCAGTTCCGGCATCCATCACTTCAATATAGTCTGATACGTTAATCACTGCATACAGCTTTCTGCCGTAGATTTGAATGTCGTTTCCCACATCTCCCAGTTCCTTCACTACGTTGGGATTGGCTTCGGCATAAATATTCCGATGATAAACACCGGTAGCAAAATCAAAGTAATCGAGAGAGGCCTTATTGCTTCCCATATTCCCTTCATTCAACAGGTAAAAACCCTTTAAATTTCCTGTATTCTCCTGTCCAACGTTTGTTTCTGTTTGAGAAGAATAGAGAATTTCATACTCTTCGCGGCATCCGACAGCCAAGATAAGCAGTACAACCAGCATCACAGACAGCTCTTTTTTCTTCATGACTATAGGGTGAATGTAAGGGTTAAACGATAATTCCTTCCGGGCATCGGGTAATTCAGTACTACGTCGTAGTGCTGGTTCAGTATGTTGTTCACATCCAATGCAACCCTTAATTTGTAACTCTCCGGCCCAGGTTGAAATAAAATATCTTTGTAAATGCTGATGTCGCTGGTGTACCAGGGTTGCATCAGGCTGTTCACATCGTTATACTTGGCGTTGTATCTTTTCCCGGTGTAGATGAAACTGAAATTTGCTCCCCACGATCGATCATCGATGGAAACGATGGCCGAGCCGCTCTGTTTGGGGATGTATACAATCTGATGCCTGTAGTTTTTGGCGTTCTTATTGGTCACATCCAACGCCTGCTGAGCGGTGTAGTTCAGGCGCAATGATACCGTCAACTCTTTATACAAGCTGGCGGCAGCACTCGTGTTGATCTCTACTCCTTTGATTCGTACCTCTCCCAGATTGAGCATCATCCAGCGGAACATATTGCCGGCCGGAACAGCTACGATCTTGTCGGTGATTCGGTTGTAATATGCATCGGTTTGAAGGGAACAGGATTTTAGCCAGCCGGATTTCGGTGCAACCATGTAATGGAACCCGATATTGTATTGAGTGGCATATTCAGGGTGGAGCACCGAGTTACCGATGAAAGTGTAATAGAGATCATTGAAGGTGGGCATCCTGAAAATGTTTTTGTAGAATGCCTGTATCCGAAGATCGGTCTCTTTAAAAGGTTGTAGCGATAGAATAAGAGCCGGAGTGAAAATGTTTTTTTCGGGTGCTGCGGCATTCATTTTCACTTTCTCCCGCACAAAAGTGCCCAAAACACTTGTCTGCAGCTTGATCCAATTGAAGTTCAGCTCTCCTGCAAGGGCCGTTAAAAAGGTATAGCGGCTGGGGTAAGAAAAATTCACCAGGTTGGCATTCATCCGATTATACTGGAAATCGGCTGCTACACTGAATTGGAAATAAGGTGACACGCTGAATTTATTTGCCGACGAGATATACCAATCATGCTGTTCGTATTGATTGTCTACGTAGACAGGGCTGGTCCATTCAGCATCCACATAACGGGTATAATCAATAGCATATTTGGTTTGGAGCTTCATGCTGTAAAATTCGCCGAACCGTTTCCGGAACTTTCCTTGTACGAAAAAATTTTCATCATTCAGGCGTTGTCCGTGTGCAAATTTGTTTTTCACGATAGGCCCGGGCAACCCTCTGTGAGAAGTATAGTAATATCCGTGCAGATCGCATTCACCGTCGTCAATGGTGTGATAAAGAACGCTCTCGAAGCGGAGTGCCGTGATGTCGCCATTTTTTCGGGTAGCAGTGGTATCGTACGCAACTGTTCCGTTATCAAACACCCTCTTGTAACGAAAGGGATATTTCCCGTCAGAAGAGATCAGCTCCGTATTGAAATTGAAGGAGAGGCTGCCGGTGACTTTCTGCTCCCACAAAACAGACGGTGCAAACAACAGAAAAGAACCGGTCTTCACGGTCGCGCGTATATTGCTTTTTTTTCCATACGAGAAGGAGGAACGTTTTGTTTGCAAATAGATGCTTCCCGCCGAGCTGAAATCTTTGGCCGATTGGAAAATATCGCTTTTCTGACCGTTATAGAGCGTTATCTGCTCCATATTGTCCAGCGAGAACTTTCCCAAATCGATCTGTCCGTTCTGTGCATTTCCCAGCTGAATACCATCGTAAAAAACGCCCATATGATTGGTGCCCATACTGCGGATATTCACGGTTTTTAACCCGCCGAGCCCGCCATAATCTTTCAGTTGCACGCCGGAGAAATAACGGATAGCGTCAGCTACGGAGAAACTGCTTAGCTTTTCCAACTCTTTTCCCGCAAGCTTTTGCCCGGGAATGACCTCCCTTGGAGCTTCGGCCGTCACCACCACTTCCGGCAGATGTTGCAGACTGTCGAGTCTCGTTTGGGCACAGGCAGAATAGATGGCAACCGATACGCCGATCGCGGTTAAAACAATGTATCTTTCACATACATTCATTCTTCTGAATCGTTACCAGTCAGGGAAAGGCTTAAAAAAACGAATGAGAGAAAGGCACGCGCAACAAGTGATTGTATGAAATAAGGATCAAGAAAACCTGTTTTTCTCCGTGTCGTTTTCAGCTCCAATCCCGAAAGCTATAAAACATCAATGGTTTTGGCAGGTCTTCTGACTTACTCCCGTGTCTGAACGCCTTCCCATCCCGGTAAGGACAGTGGCATTGGAGGTTTTTGTTCAGCACGTAAGCGGAGCTTACAGCAGCGGGTCTGTTCAGGATTTTCACCTGATTCCCTTTTCATTGTTCACTTCGAAGCCGTGTGAAGTGAGCATCACCAAAATTCCATGCAAAGGTATATTTACTTTTTTAAAAACCTATAAAGTTTTTCGAAAAAGTACTGGCATATATGGTCAATCCTCATTTATGATGATCTTCAAGCTAAAATCTCCCTCTTTTTAGCGATTGACGAGACTGTCTATGTATCGTAATTTTGCAGGTAAAAAAACTATATTCAGAAAATAGTGCTCCAATGAAGAAATATCTGTTTTTACTACTCTGCTTTTTTTTATCGGTCGATATTTTTGCCCAAAAAATGGTAACAGTAACGGGAAATGTTGTTACAACCGATGGCCATCCGGCCGAAAACATTACCGTAATGATAAACGGGACAAACTATGGAGGCATGACGGATGACAAAGGAAATTTTGAATTTAAAGCATTCCCCGGAAACTTTAACCTGATCGTTTTTTCGATCATCCATCATCAAACCGAAATCCCCGTATGCATAACAGCTGATAAAGAAAATCATTTCCCGGATATAAAGATTATGGAGAATATTCATGAACTGCAGGAAGTAGTGATCACAGGAACAAGAACCGAGAAGCGCTTGTCGGAAGCTCCCATACAAACGATCGTCATCAGCCAACGGGAAATTCAAAAAGCCGGCGCCATATCAACCATTGAAACGTTACAGGACCATATACCGGGACTAATGGTTACGCCAAACGCCATGGGAAACAATTTGCGTATCAAGGGATTAAACAGCAGGTATATATTGATGCTGGTTGATGGAGAGCGCTTAGTGTCTGAAAGTGCCGGAGGAAACGTTAATCTAGATCAGGTGAATGTAAATGACTGATGTTTCGCAGTAAAAAATGAAGTTGATAATCAGAGGATAAGAGATAAAAAAAGCAGCATATTTTGCTAATATATCATTGAAAATGATTATCTTAGCAATGGAAACCAAACCATTCAAATATG
>JAQVWR010000083.1 GCA_028709605.1 Proteiniphilum sp. | reverse complement strand
GCCGGGCAATAGACGATATGTACTCCATCATCAAGGAAAGAATATAATTCGAGTTTAGCTTTAACACCAGCTTTTGAGGTTTTCAGTTCTCCGGTGAAAATTAGGTCAGCCATTGCAATGCTTCATTTTTTTACAGAAGTTGTTCTGCAAAATTAGTCATTTATTTATTCATTCAACAAAAAATGTTCCTTAAAAGTTTACGCTCGTATATTTTGGAAGAGGATATCCTCCTCCAGACCAGATTCTGCACCAGGTAAGAGGCTCACTCAACAACTGGGAAAAGGTTGCCAAAAGGCTTCAGATACCTGAACAAGAGTTATCCATCTTTCGTTTCCGGTTCAATAAGCATTTGTAAGGCATTCAGCCGTTTGAGCTTCAGTCGATAGGACAAAAGCATTGTTGTCGCTTCTCGTGGTGTGGGATACCTCTTTTCCCATGAAGGGTTCGATAAATTATTTTCAAATTATCTGGTTAGAATAAGCGGGAATCTCGGATTTTAACTGTGCAACATCAGGAACTGATTATCCGATCCATTTGTGCGGAGATCTTCTTCAAATGCTTTCGGTCCCCACCCGGCACTTCCGCCGTGATCCATCCCCCCGAATAATTTACTTCACGAATCGCCTGCAACACCACGGGCCAGTTGTTGTCCCCTTTGAGCAGGTCAACCTTAAAACCTTCCCATAATCCCTTGGTATTCATCAGTTCGCGGCTGAATTCCTTGAGGTGAAATTTCACGATGCGCCGGTTCAGTGTCCGGATCCAGTGCTCTGGCCAACCGTAGCGCAATATGTTGCCGATATCGAAATACCAGCCTATGAGCGGGTGGTTGATCTCATCCACAAAACGTTTTGCTTCTACCGGGCTTAAAAGAAAATTGTTCCATACATTTTCCAGCCCGATTTGGACCCCTGTTTTTTCGATATAGGGAATCAATTCCCTGATGGAACTTTGCGAAGTGATGTAGGCCTCTTCGTAGGATACTTTTTCATTCACTATGCCCGGTACCACTAACACCGTGTCACCGCCAAGCTCTTTCGCTTCTTGCAGGGACCGGGCGATCGACCCGATGCATTTTTTCCTTACGGCCGGGTCGGGGTCTGAAAGCGGCAACTTCCAATGGTCTTTATTGACGACGCTGGGGAGCTCGATCCCTGATGCCGCTTTCGCTTCCAGCAGCTCGGCGATCCTGAACTCGGAGGGAGTGTCTAACTCGACGCCGTCAAAACCCAGATCCTTCACAAGCTTGAATTTATCCGTCAAGGATAACTCTTCACGGATCATTCCAACCCCTAACGACTTTTTCAGTGTGATATTCCCCGGAGCGTTTTTTTCTCCCGCGACCGGTTTCGCCAGCGGCTCAATGGCCGATGCCAGCGGCAGTATGGCCGCAGCACCGGATAGAGCGGCTGCCGATTTGATAAAATCCCGTTTGTTCATATGGCTCCCTATTTAAATTGGGTAATACCCGGGATGGCGACGGGTACCTCATAATTTGTGTCCCCGGATAGATGCTCAGGGAACAATATCTCATCGGAAGACAATGCCTGGTCAAGAGTGATGGTTTGCCCGGTATATCCCGCCATGCGGCCGGCCAACGCCACCAGGTTGGAGCGAGTCATCCATTCCCCGTCATTGATTGCTTGGTGGGCTCTGATGGAAGCGAACAGCTCATCATGTTCCTGTTGGTACATACTGCGTGATGGCGACCTTTTATAGGCGTTTTCGTCTGTAAATTTTGTTTCATCATCATATTTCCACGGATTTTTACCGGTAATCAGATGCGTGCCCGTACGGCAATCTACCACGCATTTTCCTTCAGTCCCCACGAATTCTGCGGCGTATGACGGGCTGGTATTGTTTTGCTGGCGGCAGTGGAAATATGCTTTCGTCCCGTCGGGATATTCATAGACAACCGCGAAATGATCGTACACATTCCCGAATTTCGGGTCTGTTCTCTTTTGTCTTCCCCCGGTTCCGGTAACACGTATCGGGGTAACGTCACCCATGCCCCATTGGAGCATGTCGATGCTATGAATGGCCTGTTCATTGATATGATCCCCCGACAACCAGTTGTAATAAATCCAGTTGCGCAATTCATATTCGAAGTCCGACCAACCCTTTTGTCGTTCTTTAAACCACAGTTCACCGGTATCATACGTCGCTTCGGCGGTAAGGATTCGGCCGATTTGATGATGCAATAATTTCCCGAAAGTCTCTCTTTTCGGCAGGTGGTATCTCCAGCAAAATCCGGAGACCAACGATAAGTTCTTTTCCTTCGCTTTTTTCGCGGCCGCCATCACCCTGCGCAATCCCGGTGCATCCACGGCAAACGGCTTCTCGCAAAACACGTGTTTGCCCGCGTTGACGGCAGCCTCTAAGTGAGCAGGCCTGAAAGCGGGAGGAGCTGCCAATAAAATCACATCCACGTCCGAATCTGCCAGCTTTTGATAAGCGTCGAGCCCCACGAATTTATGTTGCCCGCTCACCTGCACTTTCGTTTTCATTTTCTCTTTCAGCGAATGGTACGATGATTCCAACTGATCGGGAAAGGCATCCGCCATAGCAGACAGCACTACATTGGGATCTGCATTCAGTGCTTCCTCTGCCGCTCCGGTTCCGCGACCGCCACAGCCGACCAACCCTACTTTCAGTGTGTCGCTGTTCGATGCCCAGGGCGATTTTGCAGCCCAGGCTAAATTCGGTACAACCGTGGAGCCTATCGTGGCGATCCCGGCAGTCCTGATGAAATCTCTTCTTGAATAGTTCATATCTTTTTTTTCTGAGTTGATTCAATAACCCGGATTTTGTTTGAGTTGCGGCGCTTTATTGATTTCCGTCCTTGAAACGGGTAACCAGTAATTCCTGTTATCCCATTTTCTGGAATCTGCCAATGTTGTGGTATTATAGATATACATAGATACGCCGTCATTAAAATGATAAATATATACCGGGTGAAAATCTTTGATTACTTCATCACAAATCATCCATTTTCTGATCATGAACCATCTGTCACCCTCTGCAAACATCTCAATCAGTCTTTCATGCCGGTACCATTCTCTTGCTTGTTCCCGGCTCACAGAAAGCGGCCTGTCCGGTAATCCTGCACGATTCCTGATCCGGTTCAAGGCATTGATCCCTTCCTCCGTTTCCCCCAATTCTATGCAAGCTTCCGCGTAATCCAACAGTACCTCTGCAAACCTGCATTCAATCCAGTTGTTCTCATTGTCATCTATTTCCCCGTTAATCGAGATGTCGAGCATTTTTCTCAAGTAATAACCTGTTTTTGTCCCATTCCAGGCCTGGTTACTTGCCTGCCTCGAGTCATTCCCGCCAGTAGTCACGGAGGCGAGCCCGGCAATATCAGCCATCTTGCCCGCTACGCTTTTTGTACCCAGGAGGCCCGCGCCGGGAGCATTTACCTGAGAGGCAATCTGTATTTTATGATTGGTTGACGCTCTTTCCCTCCAGGGAGCGCCATCGAACAGGATATTGGCATAAAAACGGGGCTCCCTGCCTTTGTAGGGGTTTAACTCCGGGTTTGCTTCCAGCTGAGCCCGGGTAAATTCTCTGATGCATGATTCCCCGGGGGTGTATCGATCCCATACAAATGGAGACCCGTCCTTCATGTCAAATTGCCTGACCACAGGCTCGGCCGGCTCGTTATTTCCCCAGCAATTATATCCGTTAGGTCCCCAATACAGGTTGTTAGCGACTTTGTTCCCCTGTCTGGCCTTATATTGAATACCGAAAATAACTTCATCATTCCACACGCCTTTTTGCAGAAAGAGACTGCTATAATTATCCGCGTAAGCCATCACTTCCTCCTCGGTCATATTGGCCGGAGGATCATTTACCGGGCCGAAAAGAGCATAATCCCCGTATTTCCCGTCTATCAGATCCTTCGCCGCGTTTTTTGCGGCAGTCAGTCTTTGTGCCCTGTTGTGATCCTGAAATGAAACGAACGCATCCGATGGCGCATAACCCCCGTTCATCAATTCCCCGGAGACGAAACTCAGGAGCCTCGATTTCAACGCGGCTGCAGCCCCTTTGCCTGCCCTGCCCTGAACCACATCTTTTTTATCGGGTAACCCTGCTATCGCCTTATCCAGGTCAGATAATATAAAATCTACCGTAGCCTGTAAGGTTGCTCTTTCCCTGTTTAAAAAATCATCCTCCAGGTTGAATTTCTTATCCACCAGCACCACTCCGCCATATGACCGGAGCAGGTTCGTGTAATTGAAAGCTCTGATAAAATAAGCTTCAGCCTTGATTTGAGCAACCTTGTCTTTATCAGCCGGTGAAAGGATGGGCACATCATCCATCCCCCCCAGGAGCGTATTCACATTTTTGATATTCGAATAATTCGCATCCCAAAGGATCCAGCTATAGCGCCAATTGCCGAAGTGGCCCAGATAATCGGGTGTTAAAGTCCCTTTCGTGAAGGTTATACTCCCGGCTCTGTGGATATTGAGCAGTTCGTCGGTTGCAGATGACAATAAGTCTTCCCGCATACCCAAAACTTCTTCCCTGCTGCCGCCCATCGCGTCATAGCATTGATACAGGAAAGCTTCCGCGAGATTGATATCCTGAAAGAGCGACTCTTCGCTAAAAGAATCTACCGGTTTTTGGTCCAGCACATTCTCGCAGGAAAAAAAGCAACCGAGGAGTAATAATGCAAGCGGGCAATAAGAAATATGATACTGTTTCATATTGTGAGATTTGATGAGATGATTTTAAAAATGGATATTCAATCCTAATGAGATTGTTTTCATTGCCGGATAGTATTGGGGGTTCCCTACCTCCGGGTCATAATGTCTCTGTTTTGCATATAACAGCAATAGATTGTTTCCTGAAACAAACAGATTCGCGTGGGTAATCCCGGCGTAGTCCGTGATCTTTTTGGGCAGGCTGTAACTTATCACCGCATTTTTCAGCCGGAAATAAGCCATGTTGTCGAACCAATAGGTGTTTGTATTACTGATATAAGACCAATATTGATCGGCACGGTGAAAGGGACGTGCACGATGGGCATTGCTGTTTTCAGGAGTCCAATAATCGCGGGCCATCCATTGGTACACATTCATCCCTATCCCCCTGTTGCCTTCTATCGCGCTTTTATAAAAGGAACCCTGTCCTTGTCCCTGGAGAGAAAGAGTCCAGTCCTTATAGGAAAGGTCCACCATGAGGCCGTAGAAAATCTGCGGGGCGTCGGTCTTTTGCAACAAAATTCGATCGTCAGCATTGATGATCCCATCCCCGCTCACATCCTCAAAGATCACATCCCCCGGTTTTGCCCCTGTCCAATGAGGATAGTTGTCCAACTCCTCCTGAGACCTGAAAATACCGATCGCCTTATACGCCAGCACAGAACCATACGCGTGTCCGGTCAGCCTTTGCCAGGGCACAGCACTCTCCGGTTCATCCATGAAAACAATCTTGTTCTTGTTCCAGCTGAAATTACCCGATAGATCCAATCCTACTTCCGGTGTGATTTGCTTATGAAAGCCGGCGTCAATTTCAAACCCCCTGTTATCTACCTTGGCAATATTCTCCAGCGGCAAAGCCAGGCCGGTAAATGCCGGAACGGAAGCATTCCGTGCGGCCAATATATCGGAACGTTTGTTGTAGAAGAATTCGGCATTCAGATGGAACATCTGGTTAAGGAACTGAGAATCAAACCCGAGATTAAAAGTGTGTTGTTTTTCCCAGGTGATGGCAGGGTTGGCGATGACAGACTGATAGATCTTTGTCACCACATCTTTGCCAGTTCCCAGAGTCATGCCGGTATCCAGGCTGTATTTATTCATATACTGGAAAGGATCGCCGGGATCCATGCCCATTTGTCCGTAAGAAGCCCTTAGCTTAAAATAATTTATCACGGACAAATTCTCGCGCCAGAAATCTTCTTCTGAAGCACGCCAGGCAAGCAGGAAGGCAGGGAAATTTCCCCATCTGCTGTTAGGAGGGAATTTCAGTGAACCGTCACGGCGAAAAATAAATTCGAAAAGATATTTTTCTTTGAAGTTATAGTTGAACCTTCCTATCCACGATTGTCTGGCGTAAATACCCATCCATCCGGAGTTTGTCTTGTCGTTTTCCCCTCCCGCATTGAGTGTTTGAACCAGATCGGACAGATAGTGCCTTCTGTATGCATCAAAGCCGTTACTATCTTCTTTTAATTGCTCATAAGCACCGAAGAGAGAAAAAGCGTGGGCTCCAAAGTCTTTTTCGTAGGATGCACTGATGTTCGCCATTTTTTTCAGATGCCTGAAGTTTGCTTCGGTCAATTCGGGGCTTTCCAATCCTCTTTTTTGCGGAATCAGATCCATGGCGGTGATGAACCCGTCCGAGTTGCGTATCGCGGAATTCCAATCGGCATAATACAAGGTCCAGGGTTTCATGAATCGTTTACTGTTCTGATTGTTTACGTCGAAAGTATAAAAAGCATTCAGGGAGAACCCCTTCATTCTTTCAGGCTTCAGAGAGCCTCTGAACGTGATTTCGTTCTTGTAATTGTCCTGTTTGTCGTACCCCGCTTCGAAGCTTGTATTCACTACCGGGTTTACACCCCCTTCAAAATCAGGCCCCGGTTCACCGGTCGGCCAAAACGAAGGTTCCGTGGGCACTACCATTGAAGCCCAGCCGACTAATTGGTAGGTAGGAACCGTGGGGTATTTTCTTTTGGTCATATACCCTCCGTAATAAACGGAAGTCTCCAGCCAATCGGTAATCGGGATATCCAGTTTCAGCCTCAAATTATACTGTTTATAATTGGTCGATTCCTGCGCATACATCGCTTGTTCATCCCTGTAACCAAAAGAACCGTAATACTTCATGTTGTTGTGCGACCCGCTTAAAGAGAGGTGGTGCCTGCTTTCGGTTGTCCATTTTTTCACCAGGTCATTCATCCAGTCTGTTTGCGGGTGTTCCCATGGGTCCCTCCCATTTTTGTACAGCTCGATATCCTCATCGGAATAGAGCCGGGCCAAGCCCTCATAGTCCTGATAATCGCTGATGTATTGCGCATATTCCGCGGCACTGGCGGCTTTGGGGAGAATTGTCGGTGTTTTAAAACCCTGATAAAATTGATAACTCATCCAATTCCCTTCCGATCCGCCCTTTGTCGTTACCAGCACTACGCCGTTTGCGGCCTGAGAACCGTAAATAGTTGCAGAAGCATCTTTCAGCAGTGAAATGCTCTCGATATCCCCGGGGTCGATCTCATATAAACTCCTGTCAGGAATTCCGTCTATCACCACTAGGGGGCCGATATTATCCCCCAGTGTTGTCCTGCCCCGTACCATGATTATGGCTTCGTTGCGGCCGGGTTCTCCGGTGGGTTGCATCACGATCGCTCCCGGTAAGCGGCCGGATATCGCGTTGGTTACGTCGCCGGAATGAACCGATTGGATTTCCTCCCCGGACACAGCGGATACCGCGCCCACCAGGTTTTCTTTTCTTTGCGTTCCATAACCAATAGCCACAACCTCTTGTAGCAGGTGAGTATCTTCCTGTAAAACAATGTGGAAAGTCGTTTTCCCTTCCGTATTAATCTCCTGTGCCAGATAACCGATATAGGAAATTTGAAGGATAGCCCCCTCTTTCACATCGAGTGAAAAATTTCCCTCCACATCCGTAATCGTCCCGTTTGTGGTACCCAGCTCCACAATATTCGCCCCGATAATAGGGCTGTTGCCGTCATCGGAAACGGTTCCCGTGATCCGTTTTTTTTCTGCAAAAGAGCAGAAGCCGCTGGTGAACAATAGCATAATCGTTATTATCATCACCCATAAAAAGTGTGTAACGGGTACTTTTTCAGTTAGCTTGTTTTTCATCATACATCTTTATTTTAATCTGGTTACTTGTGTTTCATTCACAAATTGTTGTTCAGTGATCCTGAATTGGGCTTTTTTTGCCCGCTCCAGGCGGGATGCGGCAGCTCTGACGGAACCGGTTTTCATCGTTCTGGAGGATATCAGTACGGTTTCACCGACTTTTAT
>JAQVWR010000082.1 GCA_028709605.1 Proteiniphilum sp. | reverse complement strand
TTTGCATTATTTTCATTACTTTTGCATCTCAAGGAGAAATGAATGAAATCGAATAACAATCAGATACTGTACTACGCCATGCAGGCAGGACTTGTCCTGGGTCTCTTCTGGACAGTCAAATACCTGTTCGTGATCACCGGGGAAACACATCCGCTTCTCAGCGTCACCGGCACGCTCCTGAGCTTCGGCACCCCGCTGCTGCTCTTTTACTTCCTAGTGAAGTACAACAGCGAGTGGGCCGACGGGAAGATGGACTTCCGGCACGGCGTACAATTCTCCATCCTGCTCTTCTTCTTCGCCTCGCTACTGGAATCAATGGTAGTGCTGCTGCATGTGAAGTGGATCAACCCCCTCTTTATTGCCAACATCTACGACGGCATGATCGAGATAGCTTCACAAATGGCCATTAGCAGAGAGCTGGCGGCGCAACTCGCGGAACAGCCGCTGCCGGGACCGGTCACCTATGTCTTCAGCAATGTGATCATGGCCGACATCTTCCTGGGACTGATTCTCTCGCTCTTTATCGTCCCCGCCGCCATACATTATCAGCACAAAAAACAATCATAACAGATACACGACAAATGGATATTTCAGTTGTCATACCGCTATACAACGAAGAGGAGTCGCTGCCCGAGCTGCACCGGTGGATTCGCCGGGTGATGAACGAGCATGGGTTCTCGTACGAGGTCATCTTTGTAGATGACGGCAGCACCGACGGCTCGTGGAAGGTGATCCGCCAACTCCGCCAAGAATCGGACAAAGTGAAGGCGATCAAGTTCAGGCGGAACTACGGCAAATCGCCCGCCCTGCACTGTGCCTTCGAGAAGGCACAGGGCGATGTGATCATCACCATGGATGCCGACCTGCAGGACAGTCCCGACGAGATACCGGAGCTCTACCGCATGATCCGCGAGGAGGGTTACGACCTGGTCTCCGGATGGAAGAAGAAACGGTACGACGACAAGCTGACCAAGAACCTGCCATCCAAGCTGTTCAACGCCACCGCCCGTAGGGTGTCGGGTATCAGCCTGCATGATTTCAACTGCGGGCTGAAGGCCTACAAAAGTTCGCTGGCCAAGGATATTGAGATTTATAACGACATGCATCGTTATATCCCCGTGCTGGCAAAGAACGCCGGCTACAGAAAGATCACCGAAAAGGTGGTACAGCACCAGGCGCGCAAGTACGGTACCAGCAAGTTCGGGGCTAACCGCTTTGTGAACGGATACCTCGACCTGATGACGCTCTGGTTCCTGAACCGCTTCGGGAGAAAACCGATGCACTTCTTCGGACTCTGGGGAAGCCTGATGTTCCTGATCGGCTTCCTCGCGGTGATCCTTGTCGGGGCAATGAAACTCTACGATATGCATCACGGCAACCCCTACCGACTGGTAACCGACTCCCCCTATTTCTATATCTCCCTCACCATGATGATCCTGGGAACACTCCTGTTCCTCGCCGGATTCCTGGGTGAGCTGATCTCGAGGAATGCACCGGAACGAAACCATTACAGAATTGAAAAAGAGATTTAAGTAATCAGTATAAATTGCTTGTAATCTACGTTTTATGATAATACAATTAAGAATTCAAATCTAACTGCTGAACGCTGAACGCTGATAAAATTATGCCCACAAGAACAACCTATCTGCTGCTGCTCGCCCTCCTGCTGCTCGCCTGCAACGGAAGAGGAAGCAAAAAGGAGTACACCTACCATCAGGAACAGGGTGAGATCTTCCACACGGGATTCCATATCAAGTATGCCTACAGCCGTTCACTAAAGGAAGAGATCATGGCAGAACTGGAACGATTCGACCGGTCGCTGAATCCTTTCAGGGATAATTCCGTCATCACCAGGGTGAACCGCAACGAGCCGGTGGAGCTTGACTCGTTCTTCCTCAACGTCTTCCGCAAGTCGGAAGAGATCTCCCGGCAGACCGGCGGTAAGTTCGACATCACCGTCTCCCCGCTGATCAACGCGTGGGGTTTCGGCTTCCAAAACATGGACAGCGTCACGCCGGAGATCATCGACAGCCTGAAGCAGTTCGTCGGCTATGAGAAGATCCGTATCAACCCAAAAGGGAAGATCGTAAAAAGCGACCCGCGCATCACACTCAACACCTCAGCCATTGCCAAGGGATACGCGTGCGATGTGGTCGGCGACCTGCTGGAGCGGTACGGCATTGAGCACTACATGGTGGAGATCGGCGGAGAGATCACCGCCAAAGGGGTAAACGACAAGGGCGAGTGCTGGCGCATAGGCGTGGACAAACCGATAGATGACGCGTCCGGCATGCAACACGAGCTGCAGATGATCCTCTCCCTATGCGACAAGTCACTGGCCACCTCGGGCAACTACCGCAACTTCTATCTGAAAAATGGGAAGAAGTATGCCCACACCATCGACCCGCAGAGCGGCTATCCATCCCAACTCGACATCCTGGGAGCCACCGTGATTGCCGACGACTGCATGACCGCCGACGCCTTTGCCACCGCCTTTATGGCAATGGGCATGGAACGGTCGAAGGAAGTTGCACAATTGATTCCCGGTCTCCACTATTTATTTATCTTTGAGATGCCGGACGGATCGTTCGGCACCGTCTGCTCCGACGGATTCGAACAGTTTATTGCCAATTAGGAGGAAAATGATGAACGACGAAAACAGCAGCTCTTTCCCCCACCGCATCATCGCCCTCTCTCCCTCAGAAGAGAGCGGGTTGGCAATAAAGTATGCTCTCTTTGAGACCTCTTATGGTACGGCACTGATCGCCTCCACTTCACGGGGAATCACATTTATCGGCCTGGGAGAAGAGAAAACACTAAAAGCCGAACTGAAGCAACGATATTCGTCTGCACTCATCATAGCCGGGGAAGAGCCGCTGCACCGGCGGGCACTCGCCCTGATCAACAATCCCCGCAAATCAGACCCGCTCCCCCTGCACATCCGCGGTACCCTCTTCCAGCTGGCAGTGTGGAACCAGCTGCTGCAGATCCCTTGCGGGGAGACCACCCACTACGGCACGATCGCCGAACAGATCGGAAAGCCACATGCCGCACAGGCTGTGGGAACCGCCGTGGGGAAAAATCCCGTGGCCTGTCTAATCCCCTGCCACCGGGTAGTGCGTATCGACCACAGAACCGGCGGTTATCACTGGGGGCCTGAGCGAAAAGAGCAAATGCTGTTAGCGGAATCAACCCTCCACCTGTAAAAGGAATGACCACAATCAATCATCTATGCGAAAAAATGTTTTATCGATCCTCTCCCTGTTACTGACGGCCCTATCTCTGACAGCACAAGATAGTGACGGCACCCGCTATCCCTCTATCCATGCGGACGGAACGCTGAAGAACAAATATGAGTACGCCTCCGAAACCGGTACATCACGCTTCTCCGTACGCAACTCCCGCATCGGTGTGAAGGGGGACATCAGCCCGTTTGCTGCCTACCGCGCACAACTGGAGCTGAGCGATAACGGAAAATTCAAAGTTTTGGACCTGAGCGCCACACTCACACCAACAGACGGATTGAGTTTTAGCTTTGGACAGACCGGTATTCCCCTCTTCAACGCCTATATCACTACGCCCGCAACAATGATGTTCGCCAACCGCGCCTTCATCGGAAAGTACTTCATCAGCACCCGCGATCTAGGCGTGCTGGGCAAATATAAGTTTCGGATAGGTAGCCTGCCGGTAAGGCTGGAAGCGGGTCTCTTCAACGGGAATACCATCAACGATCCGGTATGGAAGAAGAAAATGTCGTACGGTACCCGCGTGGAACTGGGCAGCATGGAAGGAGCCCGCGTCACTGCAAAGATGTACAACTACCCAAAGGATGACACCCAGCAGTTCATCATTTATGGTGCCGACTTTCGTTACGCACGAAACGACTGGAAGGTAGAGACAGAACTGATGAAACGGGAGAGCAAAACAACGTTCTTCAGCGATCTCCTCTCCTACTACATCCAGAGCGCCTACCGTTTCCCGGTCCGGTCGCACATGTTCGACTTCGTAAAACCGGCATTGAGATGGGATGGCATTGACGAGACCCCGGACCGGGGGGGATTCGATGTCAACCGGCTCACCGCGGGGCTCGGTTTCGGGTTCAACCGGACAGGCTACTCCTCCCTCCTGCGGTTTGACTACGAATGGTATCTTGTACAAAATGACATGACCATCTTTTCGGAGAACCCGGAGATGGATTCCGACAAATTCACGGTGGAATTTGTCATTACGTTCTAAATCAATTGAGCAACGACAGGTATCATCTGAAACGTGCGGCATCACCCGCAACCAATATGTATAAACCAAAAATCAAGGAATGAGCAAAAGAATTACACCCGATTACATTTCCAACCTTGAGGAAAATGAGATCTTCGTCTTCGGCAGCAACCTGGAGGGAAGCCACGGCGGAGGTGCCGCCAAACTGGCCCATCAGCGTTTCGGCGCTATATGGGGACAGGGCGTGGGACTGCAGGGCCGGTCATACGGCATTCCCACCATGCACGGAGGCCCCGAAGAAATCCGCCCCTATGTAGAGGATTTTATTGCATTTGCGCGTACCCATCCCGACCTGATTTTCCTGGTCACCCGCGTGGGATGCGGCATTGCCGGCTTCCACGACTCTGAGATGGCCCCTCTCTTCAGTGGTGCGCGGGAGGTGCGGAACATCTTCCTGCCAGAGAGTTTCTGGCATTATCTGGAAGATTGAATGCAAAAATAGCGTTAAAAAAACCGAAGAATCAATTCTCCGGTTTTTTTTGGATGATAGTATGTTTTTTTGTTTTATTCTGCAGATTCTGCTTTTTTCTCATCGGCAGCAGGTGCTTCCTCTACAGCTTCTTCAGCCTTAGAGGCTTCTTCGGCAGCAGGAGCCTCAGCTTTAGGCTCTTCAGCAGCGGGTGCTGCTTCCACTGCGGGAGTTTCTTCAGCAGGTGCGTTGGCGGCCTCCTCTTCAGCCTTCTTCTGAGCCAACACTTCCGCTCTTGCTTTGTTCACCTCTTTCTCTGCATCCAGACGGGCTTTTTCTTCGGCACGCTGTTTCTCTTCATCCTTCAGTTTGAGGGAGTGGGTGGACTGCTGTTTGTTGCTCTTCCACGATTCGAAACGTTTCTCTGCTTCTGCCTCATCGAATGCCCCTTTGGCGACACCGCCCAGGAGGTGTTTCTTCATCAGCACCCCTTCGTCGGAAAGGATGTTGCGCACAGTGTCTGAGGGCTGTGCCCCTGTCTGCAGCCAATACAAAGCTCTGTCAAAATCTAAAGTGATCGTAGCAGGATGTGTATTCGGGTTGTATGAACCAATCCTTTCAATATACTTTCCATCCCGTGGAGCTCTGCTATCTGCAACAATAATCTGATAAAAAGGGTGATTTTTGCGCCCTCTTCTCTGTAAACGTAATTTTGTTGCCATTTAGTAAATACTTTGTAAAAAATAAAAAAAAGTGATCCGCCTGGGGCTCGAACCCAGGACCCCATCCTTAAAAGGGATGTGCTCTGCCAACTGAGCTAGCGAATCAGCCTGATAGCTTTCTTTCAAAAGCGAGTGCAAAGATAAAACCTTTATTTTACTTTTGCAACTGCTAATGCAATAAATTGCCATATTTTTCATATCGGTTAGCCGATCACGAAAACAAATGCTCCACCACCCGAACGGTTATCTACTCAAAGCTAAAAGCTAAACCTCGACCACTTCACTTGACAAGCTTCCACCACCAAAGCTAAAAGCTGACCGCTGATAGCTGACCGCTGATAGCTAATACCGGTAATGCTCCGGCTTGAATGGTCCTTCAGCCGGCACGCCGATATAGTCAGCCTGTTGCTGCGAGAGAGTAGTCAGTTTCACGCCGAGCTGTTCCAGATGAAGTCTGGCCACCTCTTCATCCAGCTTCTTGGGCAAGCGATACACCCCTGGTTCGTAGTCGTTCTTCCACAGGTCGATCTGTGCCAGTGTCTGATTGGTAAAGGAGCTGCTCATCACGAACGACGGATGGCCAGTGGCGCATCCAAGATTCACCAGTCGTCCTTCGGCCAGGAGGAAGAGGGAGTTCCCATTTGGGAAGGTGTATTTATCCACCTGCGGTTTGATATTGGTATGGACGATGCCGGGGAAGTTGATCAGCCTGTCCACCTGTATCTCATTATCGAAGTGACCGATATTGCATACAATGGCCTGGTCATTCATCTGCTGCATATGTTCGATCGTGATCACATCACGGTTTCCGGTCGTTGTCACAAAGATATTGCCCTCTTTCACCGCCTCCTCCATGGTTGTCACTTCGAATCCTTCCATCGCGGCCTGCAGGGCGCAGATGGGATCAATCTCGGTCACGATCACGCGGGCACCGTAAGAACGCATCGAACGGGCGCATCCCTTACCCACGTCACCATAGCCGAGCACCACCACCACCTTGCCAGCAATCATCACGTCGGTGGCGCGTTTGATGCCGTCGGCGAGCGACTCGCGGCAGCCGTAAAGGTTGTCGAACTTCGATTTGGTCACCGAGTCGTTCACATTGATAGCCGGCACCAACAGCTCTCCCCGCTCCATCATCTGATAGAGGCGGTGTACGCCGGTGGTGGTCTCCTCAGAGATGCCTTTCATCCCCGCCACG
Organism: Proteiniphilum sp.; assembly: GCA_028709605.1. Classification (GTDB taxonomy): domain Bacteria; phylum Bacteroidota; class Bacteroidia; order Bacteroidales; family Dysgonomonadaceae; genus Proteiniphilum. Next base: position 1,437 of record JAQVWR010000082.1, on the reverse strand, counting down.
GTACGGTGCCAGCGGTGGTCATCCTCCTTCAAGGTGCGGTGCAGCGTGTCCAGGATCGCCTGCTCCTCGCGGTTGGCGCCCCGACGGTCGATGGCAGAGGCGTCATTCTCGGCACGGTAACCCATGTGCAACAACAATGAAGCATCCCCCCCGTCGTCCACGATCAGGTTGGGCCCCTTTCCTCCGGGGAAGCGGAGCGCCATCTCGGTACACCACCAGTACTCCTCCAGTGTCTCGCCCTTCCATGCGTAAACCGGGATGCCGGCGGAGGCGATGGCAGCGGCAGCATGATCCTGCGTGGAGAAAATGTTGCAGCTGGCCCACCGCACATCGGCACCCAGCTCCACCAGTGTCTCGATCAGCACGGCCGTTTGGATGGTCATGTGCAGCGATCCCGTCACGCGGGCCCCCTGCAGCGGCTTTTCACAGGCATACTTCCTGCGGATAGCCATCAAACCGGGCATCTCATGCTCGGCGATTTCTATCTCCTTGCGGCCAAAGTCGGCCAGGTTGATGTCAGCCACTTTATAGGGCAGGTCGGCAGAAAAAATCTGATCCATACTTTTTCTTTTTTGATTTATCGATTTTTAAGGATGCAAAGGTACGAAAATCAGGTGATGTTTCTACCTTTAACGGGTTTAAAGCGTGTGAAACAGGGTTAAAAGATGAAGATCAATATGGGGCAATTTTTTTTCACGGTTGATTACAAAACATTTCAGATGCTGACGCGTTTTATATATGCGTAATGTAAAATATATGAAACCATACGTTTAATTAAAAAAAAAGGAAAAACTATGAAAGCATTTCGATTCATGACAGCAGTTACACTGGTATTGGCGCTCGGTCTGAGTGCTACCTCGTGTAAAAAAGTGAATGACGCAGATGTGCAGAAAGCAGCACAGGAAGCAATAGCGACCAATCCTGCCCTCGACGGGGTGGTAGTGACCGTGACGGAACAAGTGGCTACGCTCACCGGTATAGTGGAGAATGACACTGCCAAAACAAATGCAGAAAGCGCCGTAGCAGCAGTGGAAAATGTAAAATCGGTAGTGAATCAGATTGAAGTGGTGCCTCCCGCTCCGGACTACACCGCACTGGATGCTACTATAAATGCAGCCATGGCTGATGCGCTGAAAGATTATAAAGCAGTAAGCGCCGCCGTACAGGATGGCGTAATCACTCTTACGGGTGATATCAAAGAAAAGGAACTCCCGGCTCTGATGGAGAAGCTGAATGCATTGAATCCCGTAAAGATCGTGAATAACCTGACCGTAAAATAATCCGTAACGGTTTGAACAGGAGATAGCAAGAAAGCCCCCAGGATGACTCCCGGGGGCTTCTTAGTAAAGGACGGCGGCTACCTACTCTCCCACTTTGTGTGCAGTACCATCGGCGCTATTGGGCTTAACTTCTCTGTTCGGAATGGGAAGAGGTGGA
>JAQVWR010000081.1 GCA_028709605.1 Proteiniphilum sp. | reverse complement strand
ACGCGCGAAAGCGTTTTTTGCAAAAAACTCTCGAAATAGCACTTTCATATATCACAAAATCACTACATTTGCAGTCCACAACAGAAAATTGATCTATTAAGAATCGTATTGCATGATACAAATTACATTTCCCGACGGATCGGTCAGGGAATATGAAAAAGGAGTTACAGGGCTTCAGATTGCGCAGAGCATCAGTCAGCGCCTGGCACAGGAGGTGCTGGCGGTAAGTGTAAACGGCGAGACATGGGATTTGACCCGTCCCATTGAGCAGGATGCCGCGGTCAACCTGCTGAAGTGGGAGGACGAAGAGGGCAAGCATGCCTACTGGCACTCCTCGGCACACCTGATGGCTGAAGCACTGCAGGAGCTCTATCCCGGCATCAGCTTCGGAATCGGCCCCGCCATTGAAAATGGTTTCTACTATGACGTGGATCCGGGAGAAGGGGTCATGATCAAAGAAACTGATTTTCCTGCCATCGAGAAGAAGATGATGGAGCTAATCGCTGCAAAAGAGGAGATCGTGCGTCAAACCATCTCCAAGCAGGACGCCATCGAGATGTTTTCCGGCAGGAATGAACCCTATAAGGTGGAGCTGATCAATGAACTGGAAGACGGCACCATCACTACCTACACCCAGGGTCGTTTCACCGACCTCTGCCGTGGACCGCACCTTCCCAATACCTCCTATATCAGGGCGGTGAAGGTTTTGTCGGCTGCCGGGGCTTACTGGCGGGGTGATGAAAAGCGTCCGCAGCTGACCCGTCTTTATGGCATCACCTTCCCGAAGAAGAAGATGCTCGATGAGTATCTGCTGATGCTCGAAGAGGCGAAAAAACGCGACCACCGCAAGATCGGCAAGGAGCTGCAGCTGTTCGCCTTCTCCCAGACCGTGGGCGCGGGGCTGCCGCTGTGGCTGCCAAAAGGTACGCAGCTGCGGTTGTGTCTCGAGGATTTTCTGAAGAAGATACAGCGCGAGTTCGACTATGAGCAGGTGATCACCCCCCATATCGGGAACAAGCAGTTATATGTCACCTCCGGACATTATGCCAAGTACGGTAAGGACTCGTTCCAGCCGATCCACACCCCGGAGGAGGGAGAAGAGTTCCTGCTGAAGCCGATGAACTGTCCCCACCACTGCGAGATATACAAAACGTCCCCCCGTTCTTACAAGGATCTGCCGTTGCGCCTGGCAGAGTTCGGAACCGTGTACCGGTACGAGCAGAGCGGTGAGCTGCATGGGCTGACCCGTGTGAGGGGCTTCACTCAGGATGATGCCCACATCTTCTGTACACCTGATCAGGTGAAGGATGAGTTCCTGAAGGTGGTGGACATCATCTTTATCATCTTCAAGGCGCTCGACTTTGAGAACTTCGAAGCGCAGATCTCGCTGCGTGATCCGGAGAACAGAGAGAAGTATATCGGGTCGGACGACAACTGGGAAAAGGCGGAGCGTGCCATTGTGGAGGCTTGCCGCGAGAAAGGACTCAAGGCAAAGGTGGAGTTGGGCGAAGCTGCCTTCTACGGGCCCAAGCTTGATTTCATGGTGAAGGATGCGCTGGGACGCCGCTGGCAGCTGGGCACCATTCAGGTGGACTACAACCTGCCGGAGCGTTTCGAACTGGAGTATACCGGTGCCGACAACCAGAAGCACCGGCCCGTGATGATTCATCGTGCTCCCTTCGGCTCCATGGAACGCTTTGTGGCGGTGCTCATTGAGCACACTGCCGGCAAGTTCCCTCTGTGGCTGGCTCCCACACAGGCTGTCGTCCTGCCGGTGAGCGAGAAGTTTAACGACTATGCCTACCGCGTGGTGAAAAAACTGAAGCAGTTCGATATTCGGGCCGAGGTGGATGACCGTAACGAGAAGGTAGGCCGTAAGATTCGTGACAACGAGCTCAAACGAACGCCTTACCTGTTGGTCGTAGGAGAGAAAGAGGCAGAAAATGAAGAGGTTTCCGTAAGAAAACAGGGAGGAATTGATCAGGGTTCCGTAAAATTACGTACATTTGCCGAAGAGATCGCTCGGGAAGTGAAAGCGATGATGAATCCCGGCGTGAAAAATATCTGATCGTTTGTTATATATCAACATAAATTAAAAGAATCAATCACAGAGAAAACTTTAACATCACTGAATGAGAAAAGACTCCAAAGACCAGCACCGGATCAATGAACGGATCCGGGTACCGGAAGTCCGGTTAGTAGGCGATAACGTGGAAGAAGGAATCTATTCCACCCGTGAAGCAATGAAGATTGCCGAACAACAGGAACTGGACCTTGTTGAGATTGCCCCTACGGCCAAACCTCCCGTATGCAGGATCATCGATTACAAGAAGTTTGTCTATCAGCAGAAGAAAAAACTGAAAGAACAGAAAGCCAAAGCCGTGAAGGTGACCGTCAAGGAGATCCGTTTCGGACCCCAGACCGATGATCACGATTACAATTTCAAGCTGAAACATGCAATAAATTTCCTGGGCGAAGGCTCCAAAGTGAAAGCCTATGTGTTCTTCAGGGGACGCTCCATCCTGTTCAAGGAACATGGAGAGGTGTTGCTGCTCCGTTTTGCCAATGATCTGGAAGAGTATGCCAAGGTGGAGCATATGCCCATCATGGAGGGTAAGCGCATGTCGATCATGCTCTCGCCCAAAAAGAGTGCTCCTGCTGTAAAAAAGGATAACAAGGAGAAGAAGGAGGACAAGAAAGACTGAAAGATTGAGCTGAACTCTTTTTCAGGAAGAATCGAGCCGGCTATTGTAAATAGCTGGCTTTTCTGATGAAATATCTGCAGATGTTTGGTTAATTGAAATAGAATCATTACTTTTGCAAACTTTTTCGCTTGACCGCGGAAGAAAAAGAATTATAACAATCATAAATTCGAGGACAGCAAAATGCCAAAAATGAAGACTAATTCCGGTGCCAAAAAGAGGTTTACCCTTACCGGAACAGGAAAAATCAAGCGGAAACATGCGTACAAAAGTCACATTTTGACGAAGAAGACCAAAAAGCAGAAGAGAAACCTGACGCAGACAGGCCTTGTTTACAAAACTGACCTGAACAGTATCAAGACGCTGCTTGCGTTGAAATAACTTACGCAAGGAGTTTCCGGTAAAAGATTTCGTAACAGGATGTATGCACCGAAGAGCTCTGCCCGACAGAGACGCTATCATTCACAACAAGTAACATTATGCCAAGATCAGTCAATCATGTTGCATCACGCAACCGCAGAAAAAAAGTTCTGAAACTTACAAGAGGCTACATCGGTGCCCGCAAGAACGTATGGACCGTAGCCAAGAACACGTGGGAGAAGGGTCTGACCTATGCCTATCGTGACCGCAAAAACAAAAAACGCAACTTCCGCGCATTGTGGATCCAGCGTATCAATGCAGCCGCCCGTGATAACGGAATGTCCTACTCCCGTCTGATGGGTGCGTTGCACAAGCATGAGATCGAGATCAACCGAAAGGTGCTTGCCGACCTGGCAATGAACCATCCCGAAGCTTTTAAGGCGATCGTGGACAAGGTGAAGTAATCATCACCGGTTGACAAAGGATAGAAAGGGAAAGGCTCTCAAGGTTTTTTCCTTTTTTTATTTTTATCTTTGCGGCGAGAGATGAACAGAGTGCATAAGATCATAAAAACAATCGCATGAAAACCTATCCGGTGGAAGAATGGGAGCGTATTGAAAAGGTGATTCGCTCCTGCACCTTGTGTTACGTAGGGATGGCTGACGGTGAGGGGAACCCTTACGTGCTGCCGATGAACTTCGGATATGAGGAGGGGGTGATCTGGCTCCATTCGGCTCAGGAGGGCCATTCCATCACCATCCTGGAGCAGCATCCCAAGGTATGCATCACCTTTTGTACCGACCCGAAACTGGTGTGGCAGCATGAGAAGGTAGCTTGCAGCTACCGGATGCAGGCAACCAGCGTGATCTGTCGCGGCCGGGTAATCTTCGTGGAAGAGGAGGAAGTGAAAGAAATGGCACTCCATAGCATCATGCGCCAATACTCCGGCAGGACATTCAGCTATTCCGCTCCCTCGGTGAGAAACGTAAAGATCTGGAAGGTGGAGGTGGATGATCTCTCTGCGCGGGAGTTTGGTGTCCCCAACAGGAATTCGTTGAAGTACAAGGACCGGCAGCAATTCTGAAGGGCGGTGTATGACAGCCTTGTCGGAACATTTTTCGGTCTCCGCTGTTCATATAGATATTTGAAGCATCACACAATTATTGAAGCAGATGAAGAAATTTGGAACCTTTTTACCGGCACTCTTTCTCCTGATGCATCTCTCTGCAGCGGTGCCGCAGGGTAAAGAAACCGCAAAACCGATCGAGCTGACCAAGACTTCTTTCCTGAAGAAGGTATTCAACTATGAGGAGAACCCGCAGGTGGCAAGGGGCGCACTGCCCAAGAAAGCTTTCCGGGAGGCGATCGATACGTTCCTGTTGAAAAAAGAGGAGAAAAAAGCACTGTAAAAAAGACCGCAAATGATCACCAGCCTGCAGAATCCGGCCGTTAAAAACATCGCAAAACTCTCAAAAAGCAGAGAGCGGCGCGAGCAGCAGCTCTTCGTGATTGAGGGGGCCCGCGAGCTGTCGCTGGCGCTGCAGAACGGTTATCGCATCGAAACGGTCTATCTCTGCCGGGAGATGTTTGCACAAAGCAAGTATCCCCGTGTGCTGGATCCCTTGCCGGAAGAACGTATTACCGAAATTTCCCCGTCCGTTTTCGGAAAGATCGCCTATCGCGAGAACTCCGACGGGGTGGTGGCGCTAGCCCGGCCAAAGTCGCACACGCTGGGGGAGCTCACCCTCGGTGAAAACCCCTTCCTGATCCTGCTCGAGTCGGTAGAGAAGCCGGGCAACCTGGGTGCCGTGCTCCGCACGGCTGATGCTGCGGCGGTGGATGCCGTGATCATCTGCGATCCGAAGACCGACCTCTATAACCCCAACGTGATCCGCTCCGGGGTGGGGGGGCTCTTTACCGTGCAGACGGCTCTCTGCACCTCCGAAGAAGCACTGGCCTGGCTGCAACAGCATCAGATCAGTATCTTTGCCGCAGAGCTGCAGGCAGCTGAATTCTATCAGGAGATTGATTTCAGGCCACCCTCTGCCATCGTGATGGGTACCGAAGCGGACGGACTGACCGATTTCTGGCTGAAAAATGCCACAAAGCGAATCAAGATCCCCATGCGGGGGAAGATCGATTCGCTCAATGTGTCGGTATCTACTGCCGTGCTGACATTCGAAGCGATGCGTCAGCGCGGGTTCTGATCAGGAGCGCGCTCACATCCTCACATCGTTTCATCAGTGTCATATCCCCATGTTTTGCCCTTTTTAGTTGCCGGCACCCCTCTGGTCATCCACACCGGAGCGGGATCCCCTTTGAGGTAGTGGTCGAAGAACTGTTGCAGACGGATAGAGAGATCTTTCGCATTGCGACGTTCCTTCAGATTGTGCGCTTCGTTATTGTATTGCAGCATCCAGGCGGGTTTTCCCAGGCGACGCAATGCCATGAAGTATTCGATACCCTGATACCAGGGGACTGCTCCGTCTTTGTCGTTATGCATGATCAGTAAGGGGGTATTGACCTTTTCGGCATAAAAAACAGGTGAGTTCTCGATATAGAGTTGGAGTGAATCGCTCATAGGCACTCCGATACGTGATTGGGTTTGCTCATACTGGAACTGGCGGCTGCGACCCGATTCCCAGCGGATCCCTCCATAGGCGCTGGTCATGTTCGATACCGGGGCCCCTGCGCCGGCTGCCCTGAACATATTGGTCTTTGTCACTAAGTAAGCCACCTGATAACCGCCCCAGCTCTGTCCTTGTATCGCCATCCTCTCCCGGTCTGCCCAGCTGTTCTTGGCCAGTGCTTCCGCACCCGCCACCACTGCGTTGTAGGCATCCATGCCCGGATGCCCCACGGTATACCGGATATCGGGCGTGAATACCAGATAACCACGGCTCACGAAGAAGGGGATATTGATGACGGAGCGGCTCGGTGCCGGTGTGAACCAGCGATAGAGGTCGTCGGAGTGTTGCTCGTAGAAGTAGATCATCACCGGATATTTCTTTGCCGGATCAAAATCCTCCGGTTTGTACAGGATCCCCTGCAATGCATCCCCGGCGTAGGAGGTCCATGAGAAGAGCTCCGCTGTTCCCCAGTTGTACTCCTCCTTTTGCGGGTTGATGCCGGTTAGCTTCTCTGATGATTTCCACAGGTTGCCGGTCATATGGAGATCGGGAGCAGTGTGAAAGTTGCTTTTCTCAAACAGGTATAAATCCCGTTCCTTCGCCTTGATCAGGGAAGAGAAGGTGAACCCCTCCATCACCCTTCTCTTCAGTGGGTCTCTTCCCTTTTGTGAAAGAGTGTAATAACCCCTTTCCTTGCTTTTGTTGTTGAAGGCGGAGAGCAGCAGCAGGTGGTTCGGTTTAATGAAACGTTCTTCGGGATCGGTTTGTACATACCTGAAGGTAAGGGAGTCGCTGCGTCCCGCATGACGGGTGATGTTCACCGCTGCTGCCTTGCCCTGCGGATCGACCTTCCAGATATCGAACGCATCATAGAGAAGCAGGTATTCGTCCTTCTCACCCCATGCCGCAATTCCGTAGGGGCCGGGCGACGATGGGGTGTCATGTTTTTCGTCTCGGAAGCTGACCGGAATATCCTCCGTAAGGTTTCGGAGGGTCTGATCATGGTTGTTGTACACAAACCAGTGTTGCTGTGTAGCATCCCACCAGAGGAGATAGCTTCCCATGGGCGAGAGCAGCGGTTTGCCGTTCACCGGATTGCCTACGCGATGCAACCGGTTCTCCTCCAGGTCCATCACCCAGACATCATATTTTGAGGAGATATCCCACTGGCTTTCCAACAGATAGGGGAGGTCGGACCAGAGCAGGGCGTAGCGGCCGTTACCCTCGTCGGAGACTGCTGCATAGGGCATCTCCTCCGTAGCGAGGGGAGTGAACCGGTTGGGATGGGCAGGATCGATGATGCCGGTGTAGGTGCGCGCTCTCTCGCGGCTCAGCTCTGCCAGCTGTTGAGGCTGTATGATGGGGTCTTGCCAGTGCCAGATGTCGAGCCCAGCCATCTCGAAGTCGACCAGCGTAGTGTCTTTCGGTTCCTGTTTCGGTACGGCTCCTGTAAGGATCCTGCGGCCATCTTTGCTGAACGTGGGGGATGCATATTCATTGAAAATCCATCCCTCCGGCAGTCCGGATGCATTCCTGTCGGCGATGACCCGGGCCGAATCGGCTCCGTTTGTGAAATAGCGCAGATCGAACACCTGTTGTTCCACTTTCGAGGTGTCACGGGTTGAGAGATACACCAGTTGTGTGCCCGGCTCATCGAAGGAGAGCGATCGGTAAGTTCTTTTGTCGGTGGAGATTTGCTGTTGCTCTTCTCTGTTCAGATCAAAGAAGAGTACTCCCCGGACATCTGAACTGTCTTTCTTCTCCGGTTCAATCGCCACGGCAAACACATTCCCCTGTTTATTGAAGAGATGCTCTTTTGCATAGCGCAGGGTATCCTCTCTGCGGGTGGCAATGTTGCGCAGGATCAATGCTTCTATTGGTTTCTCCTTTTTGAGGGTGTCTTTGGGAAGGGTGATGCTGTAGGCTACATGGGTGAACGACTGCGCCGCGGTTTTGAATGATTGTACATTGGCAATCTTTTCCACTACAAAGGTCTGGTTGTGAATGATGACGAACGAATCTTTGGGTATCTCGTCCCCTTTCTTGTGATCGATACGTGCCTGACGTCGCTCTGCAAACGGTGCTTTGATCAGTCCCACAGTCCACTTCCCGTCAGAAGAGAGCCTGTATCGGTTCACCCTCTCAAGCATGAGGGTGCGGTTGGCTGATAAGTCCCGGATAAAGAGGGTGGTGTCTCCCTCCTGAGGTGCAATCAGTGCAGCGATGATTTTCCCGTCGTCGCTGACGGTCGTCCCGACAATGTTTTTCCAACTGTCGTAGACCGAGTGGTCGAGCGGTTTTTTCTGTGAGAAGAGAGAGGCGGAAAAAAGGAAGCCGGCGATTGTGAGTGGTAAGATTCGATGCATAACTTTTCTGTTT
>JAQVWR010000080.1 GCA_028709605.1 Proteiniphilum sp. | reverse complement strand
TGCCTTGTCTTGCAAAGAAGTATGAATGCCAACGCGATGAGTTCAGTATGGAGGGCAATCCCGATGTGGATTACTCCATCTCGACGCGTGAGCTGGCGGCTTTTATCAAGCAGGCCAATATCGACTTTCTGAACTTGCCGGACAGTGATTTTGACGACCCGCTGGGTGAATCGTCGGGTGCCGCTGTCATTTTTGGCAACACCGGAGGGGTGATCGAGGCAGCCTGCCGTACCGCCTATGAGTTGCATACCGGGAAGAGACTGGAGCAGGTGGAGTTTCACGCATTGCGCGGCATGGAGGGGATCCGCTCCGCCACGGTCGATTTCGACGGGTTACCTCTCAACATTGGCATTGCCCATGGACTGGGGAATGCGCGCAAGCTGCTCAACGAAGTGAGGGAGGGGCGTTCGCAATACCACGCCATCGAGATCATGGCCTGCCCGGGCGGATGCATCGGCGGCGGGGGACAGCCCTACCATCATGGGAACAGCGAGATCCTGAACCGGCGTGCGGCTGCCATCTATACCGAAGATGAGCGCAAAACCATCCGTAAATCGCATGAGAACCCTTTCATCATCCGACTCTATCAGGAGTTCCTCGGAGAGCCGGGCAGCGCCAAGGCACACAGCTTGCTGCACACCGAATATTTTCCGAAGAGTAACGAAGTGACCATTCATATGCAGAGTTAAAAAAGAAATCGTATGAACCAAAAAATAAGCATTGCTCCCGAACTGTTTGTTCATATGGAGAAGGTGACCGGCAGCGATGGGGTGGAGGTGATCGTCAATCTCCCGAAGGAAAAGATCGAACAGATCAATGAGATATGCAATTCGTTTCAAAATGATCCGCAGGAGCTGATTAACGTGCTGCATGAGACGCAGCATCTGTTTGGCTATCTGCCTGCCGAGGTGCAGGATGTGATTGCCCATAACCTCCATATCCCGGTGTCAAAGGTCTATGGGGTGGTTACTTTCTACTCCTTCTTCAACATGATCCCCAGGGGGGAGCATCCAATTTCTGTTTGTATTGGAACCGCCTGTTACGTGCGGGGTGCCCAGAAGGTGTTGGAAGAGTTTAAAAAGGAGCTGAAGATCAATGTAGGGGAGTCTACGCCCGATGGCCGGTTCTCCATCAACTGCCTGCGCTGTGTGGGCGCCTGCGGACTCTCTCCCGTGGTGCTGGTGGGAGAGAAGGTGTATGGACGCGTCTCGCCCGACCGGGTGAAGGCAATCCTGGAAGAGTATAAAAAATAGCTGTTGTGCCACGGGTAAGCCCTGAGGGCTGTCCGTCGTGAGGAGCAGGCATCTATTGCCGGTGATGCTCCGCTGTTTGTACACGATCGGACTTCCTGTAATGGGGGGAGTTCCCTTTCCGATAGTAGCCGATGTGGTGGTTTATTTTCTGTAGCTGTGCCGCGAGATAGGCGAGTTCATCTTCGTCGTTCCGCGTGAAGACGGGCTTGTTTTCATAGAGCAGGTAATCATCTCGGTATTGTGCCGGGGTGATATTGGGCATCAGCACGTTGGCGCCGATGCGGATTGCTTCTTCGCGTCCCTCTGTCGCGATCGCCTGCAATGCCGTGGTGGCGGCAATGTTGATGTCGGGCATCAGGATGCGTAGCAGGGAGACCATCCGCAACGACAGTCTGAGGCGTGCACCGAGCGGCAATAGCTGGTCGCGGAATGCCCATAGCGGGGTGTCTGCATGTGCGATATAGGGCCCCATGCCGCACATGTCAATCTCCCGCTGCTTCATAAAGAGCAGGTCGTCCGCCAGATCTTCAGCCGTCTGGAACGGCAGCCCGATCATCACCCCCGTGCCGGTCTGGTAGCCGGTTTTACGGAGTGCTTCGAGTGCTTCGACTCGGCGGGCATAGCTGTGCTTCGCATCATCGGGATGCAGCTTTCTGTAGAGCGCCTCGGAGGAGGTTTCGATGCGGAGCAGGTAACGTTCCGCTCCACTTTCAAACCAGCGGCGGTAGGTCTCCTCCGTCTGCTCGCCACAGGAGAGGGTGATGCCGATCTCCCCTTGTGTGATTTTTTTGGCCTCACGGAGGATCCGGTCTATCCGGCGGATAAATGCAGGGGAGGTCATCTCCCCCGACTGGATTGTCACGGAACCAAACCCTTTCTCATATGCAAAGCGAACTGCCGCCAACACCTCATCGTGCGAGACGGTATAGCGGTGCACCTTGCAATTGGAGCGGCGGATGCCGCAGTAGTAGCAATCTTTTTCGCAGATATTGGAGAGCTCGATCAGCCCTCGCAGATAGACGCTGTTACCCACATATTCCTGCTTGACGGCTGCAGAGTGACGGAACAGCTGCTCTTCCTCCGTGCCGGTCACATCGAGCCAGGCTGTCAGCTTCTCTTTCGTCCATTCCTTCTGTCCGATGTGCTCACTCATGCATCCTGTCTGTTGTGCCGTCCGGTCTGTTGGTCAACATGCCCGTCGCCCGTTCAAAGATTCCGTTGAGGTAAGCCAGGGCCATGCCGTAGTTGGTGATTGGTATGCCGGCATCGGTAAATGGCCTGAGTCGGTTGATCAGTTGCTTTCGTGTGATCATGCAGCCGCCGCACTGGATGACCAGCGCGATGCGGTGGATATCGGCGGGTAGCGCCGTGAGGCCGGAGAGAAATGAAAAGTGCAATTTTAGGCCGGTGTAGTTTTGCAGCAGCTTTGGGATCTTTACCCTGCCGATGTCCTCGCAGCTGGGGAGGTGGGTGCAGCTCTCCAAGATCAGGATATGGTCGCCCTCCTGCAGCCGGGAGATATAAGGCGTTCCCCGGAGACAGGCGTCAAAATCACCCCGCTGGCGGGCCAAGAGGATGCTGAAGCTGGTGAGCGGGATCTCTTCCGGCAGCAGCCGGGCTACCTCTCCGAATACCTGGCTGTCGGTGATGGCCAGGGAGGGGGTGATGCCCAGCTTCAGGAAGGCCGACAGCTCTGTCTCTTTCACCACGACGGTGATGCAGTTATTGTCCAGTGCATCGCGGATGGCCTGGTTTTGCGGGAGGATGAGCCGTCCCGCAGGTGCTTCACGGTCAATGGGCGTGATCATCAGCACGATCTCCTGCGGTCGGACCAGGTCGCCGATCAGTGAGCGGACCTGTAAGGCCGTTTCGGGGATGATCCGTTTCAGCGCGTTGATCAGCTCTTCTCTGTGTGAAGCATTGCAGGTGTGCAGGTCGATGATCTCCGCGGATGAGTGTTGCCGGATGGTGGTATGGGTGATGGCGGCGATCTTGGCGACATCGTTCTTGTTGTGGAGGATCAGGTAAGGCACCCCCTTGTCTGCAAACTGACCGATCAGACGCATCTCGTAGTCTCCGAACTGATTCCCCGCGATCAGCAGAAGGGCACAATCCACCGTGCTGATTACCTCCTGCGACCGTTGGATCCGCTTTGATCCGATCTCGCCCAGGTCGTCTATACCGGCGGTGTCTGTCAGCACCACCGGGCCGATGCCCGGGATCTCCACCGATTTCTTTACCGGATCGGTGGTGGTGCCCGGCAGAGGGGAGACAATGGAAACCTCCTGTCCCGTGAGCCAGTTGATCAGCGTGCTCTTGCCCGTGTTCCTGCGGCCGAATATACCGATATGGAGACTATCGTTGGTCATTGTGCGATATTTTCATATTTGTACGTTTGCAGTTTCAGGGTTCAGGGCTGTTCGCTGACAGCTGATCGCTTAAAAATACAAATCCCTCTCACCCTGTCTGATCCTGGCGATCCTGTCACGCACCTCTCTCTGCCTTTGTTCACTGAGCTGCTCCAGGTTCTTGTTGATCACCCTCCACCCTTTTTCTGCCGTTTGTTCAGACGCATAGTCCACCAGGTATTCGGACAGCGTGAGCATTGCATTGGGAGTGCAGAACTGTTTGATAAAGCCGGGGACGGAGAATTCCATAAAGTGCTCGCCGGTACGCCCCAGGCGGTAACAGGCGGTACAGAAGGAGGGCAGCATCTCCTGATCGAGCAGCTCATCGACGACCTCATCGAGGGAGCGGTCGTCATGGATCAGGAACTGGCCTTTGTTGAGGTCATGCTGCTGCTCTTTTTCCGTGTAGCCGCCCAACTCGATGCGGGTGCCCCCGTCGATCTGGGAGACGCCGAACTGCAGCAGCTCGTCGCGCAGCGCTGCCGGCTCCCGGGCGGTGAGGATCATGCCGGTATAGGGAACCGCCAGGCGGAGGATTGCCACCAGGCGGGAGAAATCCTCATCCGATACGAAATAACGGTCCCCCATATGGAGCATCGACGCATCCTTGACCCGGGGAAAGGAGATAGTGTGCGGTCCCACATTGTAACAGGCTTCCAGGTGGTTGGTATGCCGCACCAGGGCCATCACCTCGAAGCGCCAGTCATAGAGGCCGAAGAGTGCGCCGATCCCCACATCGTCTAATCCCGCTTCCTGCGCTCTGTCGAGGGCTGTGAGCCGGTTGTCGTAGTCCGCTTTCTTTCCTCTCAAATGGTATTTTTTATATGCTTCCGGGTGATAGGTCTCCTGAAAGATCTGATAGGTGCCGATGCCGGCAGCCTTTACCGTGCGGAACCCTTCAATATCGAGCGGTGCGGCGTTGATGTTTACTCGCCGGATCTCACCGTTCCCTTTCTTCACGCGGTAGGCGATTCTTACCGTCTTTGCAATAAAGGCCGGGTCGTACTCGGCATGCTCGCCATAGACCAGGATCAATCGTTTTTGTCCGTTGTCCTCCAGGGCCTCGATCTCTTTTGCCAGCTCCTCGTCTGTGAGTGTTTTACGCAGCTGTGCCTTGTTGGAAGATCTGAACCCGCAATAGGTGCATTCGTTTGAACATTTATTTCCTATGTACAGCGGAGCAAACAGTACCACGCGTTTGCCGTAAATCTTTCGTTTCAGCTCTCTGGCACCCTCTTTGATGTGTTGTATCGACCCGCTGTCGGATGCGTTGAGGAGTATGGCTGTCTCTTCCAATGTGAGGCGGTGTTTGTCGAGTGACCGGGCAATAACTTTCTCCACTTCTTCAGTGGTGGAGGGGGACCGGTTGAGGTACCCCCCTATCTCTTCCGCATCGATAAAGGATTTCATCGGTTCGTCGGGTATGCGGTATGATTCAGGTTTGAACTTCATGTCGGATAGGTATTTAGTGATGAAGCAAAGATAAACATTTTTTATTTACGGATGACGAAAAAAAGAAGATCCTGTACGTAGCTTTTGAAAAATATGTACCTTTGCAAATCAGGAGCATTTGTTTCGTCAAACAGGCTTCCCTGAAATAATCTGCAGGAGAAAACGAGCATTCCATGACAAAAGTTACTTTCACAGGATTGGGTGTGGCTCTGATCACACCATTCAAAGAAGACGGGTCCATCGACTATCCCGCACTCTCCCGGCTGGTTGATTACCAGGTAGAGAACGGTGCTGATTATATCGTTGCCCTGGGTACAACGGCCGAGACCCCTACGCTCTCAAAGAAGGAGAAAGAAGAGGTGGTGCGTCGGATCGTGGAGAAGGTAAACGGCCGGATCCCTGTGGTGAGGGGCGTGGGAGGAAACAATACGAGCGAAGTGGCAGAAGAGCTGCGCAGCAGTGATTTTACAGGGATCAGCGCGGTGCTTTCCATCACTCCTTATTATAACAAACCCTCACAGGAAGGGCTGTACCGGCATTTTTGCACCCTTTCGCAAGCTTCCCCTCTTCCGCTCATCTTGTATAACGTGCCGGGAAGAACCGGTGTCAACATGACTGCGGAGGCTACCCTGCGCATTGCCCGTGATTGCAGCAATGTGATTGCCATCAAGGAAGCTTCGGGAAATCCGGAACAGATCAAGGCGATCATTGATGAAGCCCCGGCAGGGTTCCGGGTGATCTCCGGCGATGATGCACTGACCACGGCCGTGATCGCGATGGGTGGCGCGGGTGTGATCTCGGTGTTCGGAAATGCGTTTCCGAAGGAGATGTCCTGGCTGGTAAGCCATGCACTCAACGGGGATGAGCAGCGAGCCCGCAAGAAGATGGAAGAGGATTTCAATTCGCTGCTGCACCTGATCTTTGCAGAGGGCAATCCCTCGGGAGTGAAATGTCTGCTCAGCCTGAGAGGGATGGCCCGCAACGTGCTTCGTTTGCCGCTGGTGCCGGTGAGCGAACAGACCTCCCGCCAGATTCAGGAAGAGCTGAAGAGACTGGAAACAGGACGGAGATCCTGTTGATAATTTTTTGTACCTTTGTTGTCAATCATTAAACCTGTCTGTTATGAAGTCGTTCAATTATTTCATCACAATTTTATCTGTAATGACTATTATCAGCTGTACGCAGCAAAAAACCGCACATCAGCCGGAAAGCCTGGATCCCTCAAATATGGATACCACGGTTGCTCCCGGTGAAAGTTTCTATCAATATGCCACCGGCGGATGGCAGAAAGCCAATCCCATCCCCGGCGAATATGCCCGTTACGGCTCGTTCGACAAGCTGCGGGAGAAAAACCAGCAGCAGATCCGCTCGCTGATTGAGGAGCTGAGCAAGCAGGAGAACCCTGCCGGATCCAATGCACAGAAAGTGGGGGATCTCTATACGATGGGTATCGACAGCATCCGGCTGAATGAGCAGGGTGCCGCACCGATCCTGCCGCAGCTGGAGGCGATTGCCGCCGCAAAGAATCAGAAGGATATCATCCGCCTGATGGCTCAGGTCAGCCGTTATGCCGGCAATCCCTTCTTCGGCTTCTCGGTGGGGCCGGACGACAAGAACAGCGCGATGAATATCGTGCATCTCTACCAGTCGGGTATCGGCATGGGCGACCGTGATTATTACCTGCTGCAGGATGAGCACTCCCGCATGCTGCGTGAAGCGTATGTCGGGCTGATGGAGAAGCAGTTCCGCAACGCGGGATATGACGAAGCGAAAGCACGGCAGGCCGCCGCGAATGTGATGATGATCGAAACGGAACTGGCACAGTCGCACATCACCCGTGAGATGCGCCGCATCCCCGAGCTCAATTACCATAAGCTGCGGGTGACGGATCTCAACAGGGAGGTTGCTCCTTTCGATTGGGATTTCTTCTTCACCGAGGCGGGTGCTCCCGGGCTCGACAGCCTGAATGTATCGCAACCGGAGCCGGTGAAGGCTGCCATCACGATCCTTCAACGGGAGCCGCTGGAGCGGTTGCAGGATTACCTGAGCTGGAAGGTGATCAACTCGGCGGCAGCTTATCTGAGCGATGAGTTTGTGCAAGCGGACTTCGAGTTTTACGGCAAGACACTGAGCGGCAGCAAGGAGCTGCGCCCCCGCTGGCGCAGGGGCGTCGAGGCCGTCGACGGTGCACTGGGCGAGGCGGTTGGTCAGCTCTATGTAGAGAAATATTTCCCGCCGCAGGCTAAAGAGCGAATGCTCACCCTGGTCAACAATCTCTCCACCTCCCTGGGAGAACGCATCGACCAGTTGGAGTGGATGAGTGACGCGACAAAAGAGAAAGCCCATGAGAAGCTGGCGACCCTGATCGTGAAGGTCGGTTATCCTGACAAATGGAAGGATTACCGGACGCTGGAGATCCGTGATGATTCCTACTGGCAGAACATGGTGCGTGCTTCCGAATTCGACTATGCCGAGATGATCGGCGATCTGGGCAAGCCGGTAGACAAGAGCAAATGGTTTATGTCACCCCAGACGGTGAATGCCTACTACAACCCTTCCTCCAATGAGATCTGTTTTCCTGCGGGCATCCTGCAGCCTCCTTTCTTCTATATGAACGGCGATGATGCCATTAACTACGGCGGCATTGGCGTAGTGATCGGACATGAGATGACTCACGGCTATGATGACCAGGGACGCAAGTACGACAAGGAGGGCAACCTGGCCGACTGGTGGACGGCAGAAGATGCTCGTCGTTTTGAGGAGCGCACGAAAGTGTTGGTGGATCATTTCAACCAGATCGTGGTGCTGGATACGGTACACGCCAACGGCACCTTTACCTTAGGGGAGAACATTGCCGATCAGGGCGGACTGCAGATCGCCAGCCATGCCTTTATGAAGACACAACAGGCCGTTGCCGGAAAACGTATCGACGGCTTCACCCCACTGCAGCGCTTCTTCCTGAGCTATGCCAACCTGTGGGCCGGCAATGTGCGGGATGCGGAGATCCTGCGCCTGACGAAGATAGATCCCCATTCCCTCGGCCGATGGCGCGTGGATGGTGCGCTCCCCCATGTGGATGCATGGT
>JAQVWR010000079.1 GCA_028709605.1 Proteiniphilum sp. | reverse complement strand
CAACAGCAAAGACCTCTCCATCCGTCTGCAGCAGTTCTTCGATCACTATCTCAAGGGGGACCCTGCGCCAGTGTGGATGACACGCGGCGTACCTGTTACCCAAAAGGGAAAAACATGGGGATATGAATTTGACCAATAATCTTTAGCAAAGATGCATGATGAAGTAAACGAACTTATCGCATTAAGGAAAGGCTCGGATAAAGCTTTCGAGGTAATATACAAACGTTACGTCGGAAGGCTCTATAACTTCGTTATGACCCTGTCGCACGGCAACCATTACATGTCGGAGGAAATTGTTCAATCGACCTTCATAAAGCTGTGGGAAGTACGTGAACAGATAGATCCAGAAAAATCGGTTCATTCCTATCTTTCTGTCATTGCAAAAAACATGTTGCTGAACAAACATCAACGACAGACGATAGAGTATCTCTACCAAGAGTTTATATTAGGGGAACAGGCCTCTTTCGATACGACAACAGAAAAAGAGATTGACCGTAAATGGCTTGCGGATTTTGTCGATGAGCTTATTGAACAATTGCCTCCGTCACGGAAAAAAATTTTTATCTTAAGCCGTAAAGATGATTTATCGACCAAACAAATTGCTGAAATCATGCATATTTCTGTCAGTACGGTGGAGACCCAACTCTCCCTTGCGACCCGGTTTATGCGTAAGGAGTTGGAAAAAAACTACGATAAGCTATTTATTATAAGCCTTCTCCTGTTAATTTAAAATAATATTGGCGATCGCATTAAGGATAATTGGCTCGTTAATTGTATCATTTATACGTCCGAAAAAAAAACAATGGAAAAAAAGAAATACATCCTCTTATTCGAAAAGTATATACGCAATGAGGCTTCTGCGGAAGAGGAACAGCTTCTTCTCAGCATGCTTCACCATGATAATGATATCGATCTCTTTCTGGAAAATCAGATTGAAAATAGCGATCAGAAACTGGATAAAGAAACGGAACAACGCATGTACGAACATATTCGTTCAGGAAAAGCACAAGATAAAAAACGACTTTTCACAACGATCTCCTTCCGCAGAGCCATGCAATGGGCCGCCATGATTGTACTTCCCCTGATATCTGCGCTACTGGTCTACTTCCTCACTTCTGACCCTCTATCCGGACACAATGTGACCATTCAAGCTCCCAAAGGAGAGAAAGCCAATATTACCCTTGCCGATGGAAGCCTTGTCTGGATTAATTCCGGCTCGTCACTTACCTACGACAACTCTTTCAACCAGAAGGAACGAAAGGTATTTTTGGAAGGGGAAGCCTATTTTGAAGTAGCCAAAGATCCAAAACGTCCTTTTATTGTACATACCAGCGATATGGATATCGAGGCTCTCGGCACCGCTTTTAATGTACGTGCATACCCCGAGGAAAAAAACATCTCAACTGTCCTGCTAGAAGGAAAAATTAAAGTAAATTCACAGGGACAAAATCGAATACTCACTGAAAACCAACGTGCAATCATCGATAAAACGGTCCATACATTCTCAACAGACAAGGTTTTTGCCGTTGATTTTGTACAGTGGAAGGATGGGAATCTTTATTTCGAGAACAGTTCATTTGATGAGATCGCCCACACACTCTCCCGTGTTTTCAATGTGGAAATCCGGTTCACATCAGAAAGGTTGCGATCCATGCGATTTTCCGGAACATTGGGCAATAGCAGTATTCGCAACGCACTCGACATTCTCTCACTGACATCCTCCATGCAGTATGAAATGAACGGAACAGTCATCGAACTATATTACAAGGAATAGTAAAGCCACTACGCAAAAACACAACTGCATCTATTAGGGTCTTATTTTTTTAACATTGTTAATTAACAGGGACGAATTAGTGGTTTTCATTCACTTCTTTGTACTCTTATTAACAGCCTGAATAATAAACCGGGAAAGAACCAATCCGATTTCTTATTCTGTAGACCTGACTAAACCCTTAAAAAAATTAAATGTATGAGGCAAAAACATTTTTTGAAGAGATGCTCAAAAGCAAAACTTATCATGATCTTGCTTTTAATGCTTGTTACAACGCAAACTTTTGCACAGATTACCGTGAATATCCAAAACAAACCTTTGCGGGAGGCTCTGAAAGAGATTGAGAGAGTGAGTAACTACAAGTTTTTTTACAACGAATCACTCCCTGGATTAGAAAAGAACAGCACCCTGAAGCTCACAAACGCCACGATTGATACGGCTATGCAACAGCTGCTATCGGATGCAAATATTGCATACAGGATCAGCGAGAACAACATCATTGCTTTAACCGTAAAGGAGAATGCCAATCAGCAGGCAAATCAAGCACAGCAAAACAAAGTGACAACAAAAGGTAAAGTACTTGACACCAATGGAGTACCGATTATCGGAGCAAACATCATTGAGGTGGGGACTCCGGGTAATGGCACCATCACCGACTACAACGGTAATTTCTCACTCAATGTGAACCGGGGCGCGAACCTTAAAATCTCCTATCTAGGATACGGGGATGTGATCCTTAACACAGTCGGTAAGACCTCTTTCACGGTTGTCATGGAAGAGAATACCGAGATACTAAGCGAAGTGGTCGTCACTGCATTGGGTATCAGGAGAGAAGAGAAAGCACTGGGATATGCTGTACAATCGGTTGAAGGTGACGGACTACAGACAGTGAAGGGTGTGGATGTAGGCACCTCACTTTCGGGGAAGGTGGCCGGCCTGTTGGTACGGAACAGCACTGAATTTACCGAAGCTCCGTCGATACAGATCCGAGGAGAGGAACCGTTGCTGGTGATCGATGGTGTGCCTTATGCCAACATGACACTGCGCGATATTCCTTCGGATGATGTGGAAAGTCTCAGTGTTCTGAAGGGTGCCACAGCCTCCGCACTATACGGCTACAGGGGCTCAAGCGGAGCGATCATGGTGACTACAAAAAAGGGATTGTCGGCCAAAGGCCTTTCAGTTTCCATCAATTCGGGAACAATGTTTGCGGCAGGCTATCTGGCGATACCGGAGATGCAATCAAGTTTTGGCAGGGTGGTAAAGACGAACGCAAACGGCAAACAGGAATATGTACGTTCGGGAGACGGTTCCTGGGGGGTTCCTCTGGACGGAAGGGAGATCATACAATGGGATCCCATATCCAAATCGATGCAACCGATGCCTTACCTACCCATCGGAAAAGACAATTTTCAGAATTTTCTGGAAACAGGGTACATCCTGAACAACAACGTAAATATAACGCAACAGGGCGAATTCGGAAGTTTTCGTACTTCTGCCACATGGGTGAACAACAAGGGACAGTATCCCAATTCCACCTACGATAAGCTTACTTTCGGACTGGGTGGCGATATGAAGATCGACAAGTTATTACTGTCTGCCTCCATGACCTACAACAAGCAAGCCACCCCAAACACAGGCTTCAGGGGATATACCGGTTATGATCCCATGTATTCAATGTTAATCTGGTCTGCACCCGACTGGGATATCAGACAATACAAAGATTACTGGGTTATCCCAAACGAAGTGCAAAACAGCAGCTACACCTCCACCAACAACAATCCCTACTTCGACAGTTACGAGAGAACACACAGCCAGAACAGAGACATCTTCAACGGATCGGTTTCCATAGACTACGATCTCACCGATTGGCTGAAAGCCACGGCACGAAGCGGCTTCGACATCTATAGCGACCGACAGGATATCACCGTCTCTAAAGGTTCTTTCCAGGGTGCCGGTAGCTCGACCGTGCTAAGCGGAGGAACGCAGGTATGGGGTGAATCGCAAAGAGGTTCCTATAATATTGGATTGGGGAGAGGATACAGCTTGAACAATGACCTTCTATTGTCTGTGGACAAATCATTTGGTGATTTCCGGCTGGAAGGTTTGGCTGGCGGAACGATCTACTACAGACAGGACGACGGCATGGAAGCAAGAACACAAGGTGGATTGACCATTCCGGCTTTCTATTCACTTAAAGCATCTGTGAATCCGGCAGCCGTAAGCTCGGTCATGTACAAGCAACAGGTAAACAGCTTGTACGGCAGGCTAGGGTTCTCATGGAAAAGTCTGTTATATGCGGAAGCAACGTTTCGTAACGACTGGAGCTCTACTTTATCCAAAGCTACCCGTTCCTATCTCTATCCCTCGGTGTCGGGAAGTTTTATTGTATCGGAATTGTTGCCATCGTATGATTGGCTGTCTCTGTGGAAGCTCAGAGGTTCCTGGACCTCATCAAAAACACCAGCAGATGTTTACTCCATCAATTCTGTCTATTCCATCACTTCAAATGCATGGGGTGACTTAAGTGCCGCCGCTTATCCTTCCACCATCAAAGGCAGCGATGTTCTGCCTGAATCGGCATCGACATTTGAAGTTGGTACAGCACTTAATTTCCTGCACAACAGGGTTTCGCTCGATATTTCCTATTACGAGAAAAAGATGTATGACTTCCTCCGGTCTGCCTCTATCAGTCCTGCCTCAGGTTACACCTCAAATTTTGTGAATACGGACGAAGAGATTACCAGAAAAGGAGTAGAAATAACCGTTTCGGGGACACCTGTAAAAACCGAGGAATTGCAATGGGATCTTTCTCTTAACTGGTCAAAATATGCCCGCTACTATACCCAGCTCGATTCAGTTTACTCTACGGACAAACCTTGGGTAGCTGTCGGAAAACGGGTCGATCACTACATATTAAATGATTATCAGAAAGATCCGGAAGGAAATATCATCCACAACAATGGGTTACCGATCTACTCCAAATATCAATCTTTGTTTGGCTATGCCGACCCCGATTGGTTGTGGGGAATAAGCAATTCTTTAAGATTCAGGGACTTTACTTTTGGAATTTCACTCGATGGCCGGGTAGGTGGAATTGCACAGACCACTACTGAGATGTACATGTGGAGAGCCGGCTCGCATCCCAATTCAGTCGTTCCTGAAAGATTCCTCGATGCCAACAATCCCGGTTCACGGAATTATACCGGTGAAGGAGTCAAGGTAGTCTCCGGCGAAGCCACCTATGATACTTACGGCAATATTACCAGTGACAACAGAACCTACGCACCGAATGATGTGGCAGTGACTTACCAGACATACATAAATAATCTCCACAGAGGAACGGCATGGGGCGGTGCACCTTCAACGCTCGACGCCTATTCAACCACTTTCTTCAAAATAAGGGAAATTTCACTCACTTATAACCTACCGACGACTCTGAGCAGCAGGTTCAAAGCCAAAAGTGCATCGATATCGGCAGTGGGGCAGAATGTGTTTTTATGGGCAAAACAATTTAAATACTCTGACCCCGATGGTGGGTATGAAAATTTCAGTGATCCATCCATCCGATATATTGGATTCAATCTGAAAGTTGTATTTTAACTAACAGTTTATCATGTATATAAAAATATCAGGTATGAAACGAATCAATAAATATATACGCTATGCAGGTTTGGCTGTTTTATCTTTCATGTTTCTGCTAGGCTGCAATAACTTCGAGGACATAAACACCAATCCCGATGACACAACAGGTGTCAGTGCATCACTTCTGGCAACCAATGTGATCCTGCGCTATACAAAATTTGCCGGAAGGGACGGCAAATCATTGATTGCCGACAATGCCCTTCCCAAATATGTGGGATATGCCAATGAAGGGCAAATGGATCAACAGTACAACAAAATCGGCAGTGGCTATTTTGATGCAATGACGATACTTCCCAACATTCAAAAAATGATTGAATATGCGGAAGGAGGCGTCATGGAAGATTCCTATCGCGGTGTGGGAGCTTTTGCCAAAGCTTATACTTTTTACACGCTCACCTTGAAAATGGGAGATATACCCTACAGTGAAGCAGGTTTGGGATCAGAGGGAATTTACAAAGTGAAGTACGACACCCAGGAACAGGTCTTAAAGGGTGTACTGGATGAACTTCAGGCAGCAGATCTGTATTTTGCAAAAGGGCGCACTTTCGACGGTGACCCCACTCCCTACAAAGGCGATCCGGTAAAATGGAGAAAAGCAGTCAATGCATTTGCACTAAAAGTCATGATGACCATTGGTAAAAAAGAGACCATCGGTGGAATTAATCTGAAATCAAGGTTTGCAGAAATTGTTTCGAATGGAAACATCATGGATGCCTCCACAGGCTACTATGGATTGATGTACTCGTCCAAAAACAAGCATCCCCTATCGGGTACGAACGATCTTTTCACAAGCAGAACACTCATCAGCTCATTATTAATAAACAATCTTAAGATCCTGAATGACAGAAGGTTGTTTTATTTTTCCGAACCTGCGGGAGAAAGAATAGCAGCCGGAAAAATGCCCTCTGACCCAGAAGCTTATGTGGGAGTGGATGTGGATATTGAATATGCTGTTATGAACAACGGACACAGCAATAATCTCTATTCCTTGCTCAACAAAAGATATTTGCAAGAGGAGGCGTGCGAACCGTTGCGAGTGGTTACTTTTGCAGAGCAACAACTGATTTTGGCAGAAGCTGTGCTGAAAGGATGGATTACGGGAGACGCCAAGGCCTACTACGAATCCGGGGTGAAAGCTGCACTGACAGATGTTATGACACAGGCAACAGCTAGCTATGCACACACCATGCCCATAACAGCCGATTATATTGCCGGATATTTTACTGGCGAAGCTGCTTTTAAGACTACGAGCAATGAGCAGCTAAGACAGATCTGGATGCAACGGTATATATTACAGTTTATGCAGGATGCCGAAACAAGTTTTTTCGAATACAGAAGGAATAAATATCCTGAATTCCCAATTAATCCGGCAACAAGTCTCAACGAAAATAACAAGAACGGCATTCCCATGCGCTGGCTATACCCGGCAGCGGAATCAAATTACAACAGGGAAAATTTAGAAGAAGCACTGAATCGACAATATGAAGGATACGATGAGATCAACAAGATAATGTGGATTTTAAAATAAACTATTCACCGGATTGCTTGTTGTCTAACTGATAACAAGCAATCTAATTTATTACAAGATGACGATGAAACTTAACTTTTTCATGCCCCTGGCACTTCTGTTGCTCAGCAGTTGCATGAATAAACCCTCCTATGGAACAATAGCCACTCCCACCGGAAAATGGCAACTTGTCTGGAATGAAGAATTCAACTATACGGGACTTCCTGATTCTACAAAATGGAGCTACGACACGGAAGGAAACAGTTGGGGCTGGGGAAATAACGAAGCACAACATTACACAGCCCATGATTCAGCCAATGTGTACGTGAAAGAAGGACTACTGACCATCACCGCCCGAATCGATAGCATGGGCGGCAAGAGGTATACCTCGGCTCGATTGATCAGCAAAGGGAAAGGAGACTGGCTCTACGGTCGTTTTGAAATAAGGGCGAAACTCCCCTCAGGAATAGGCACCTGGCCGGCTATATGGATGCTCCCTACCGATTGGGAATATGGCGGATGGCCAGCCAGCGGTGAAATTGACATCATGGAAAATGTGGGGTACGATCCCGATACCATCGTAGGATCGGCACACACCCAGAGTTACAATCATGTGAGGGGTACACAAAAAAATGCGAAGCTATACGTTCCCACCTCTTACAACGATTTTCATGTCTATGCGCTCGAATGGGAAGCGAATGAATACCGGGTCTATGTGGATGAAAAACAATATTTTACTTTCAAAAATGAAGGTTCCGGATTTGCTGTGTGGCCTTTTGACAAAAGATTTCATCTTTTATTAAATCTCGCCATTGGGGGAAACTGGGGAGGACAAAAAGGCATTGATGATGCATTGTTTCCCCACCATTTTCAAATAGATTACGTAAGAGTATATAAAAAAGTAGACCCGCCCAACAAAGAATAGGCACACAAGGGTTGTGGTAATCAACAAACGCAAAGAAGATCAGAAAAAGCAGAGATTACTTCAGAGCCCCCGTTGCCGCATTGCCTCAAAGGTGAGGATGGCGGTGGAGACCGAGACATTAAGCGAATCAATTTTTCCCCGCATGGGAATCTTGATTCGCTTTGTTGCATGGTTTAACCAGAAATCGGTCAACCCGTCTGCTTCGGTACCCATCACGATGGCAGAGGGGCTACTGAAATCAATGTTTTGGTAAAATTCCGCAGCCTGCAACTCTGCGGCATAAATGGCAATCTCGTGTCCTTGCAGCCAGCTCAATGCCTCTTCGGAGGTGCAGACAGCCGTCTGCACGGTGAACAATCCTCCTACGCC
>JAQVWR010000001.1 GCA_028709605.1 Proteiniphilum sp. | reverse complement strand
CGGTGATGGTTAAGGACGATTGAGAAATTGTAAAATATAAAATGTTATAGTACAGAGATATAGATAATAATGCATTTCCCTTCTATTTCTTTGTCAATGGTTTGAGGGAAGTGCGAAACATGAGTCAATGATATAAAAAGAATTGAAATGGTAAATGGAGCATCGTCGGCTCTTTACGGTTCGAATGCGGTGGGAGCCGTTATAAATATAATCACAAAAGGGCCCATACACCCATTTGAAGCCGGCGCCAACTTAATAGCAGAAAGTAATCATACTTGGAAAACAAAAATAAATACAGGGTTTAAACAAAAAAAAGTATCGGGCCGGATGAGCGCTTTTCGCAACTCGTCTGATGGTTTTGGCGGCGACGGCAAATCACCGTATGCTGCAAAATATGAAGATGAAGGCGCTCAGTTAAAAGTGGGTTATCAACCTACCCGGCAGATTGATTTAAACTTGAATGGACGCTATTTCAGACATGAGACCTTTCATCCAAAGGAATCGATGAACGTGAAGCATCCTCTCACTCACACTTTTTCCATAGGAGCAAATGCCGGATATGCTTCTGCGGACAAAAGAATAAAGACAAGCTTGAGTACACACTTCTCCCAATACTATGATTTTGACATACTGGAAAAGAAAAAAAACCAGGCAAAGAAAAGCAATACGGCCAGTTTTTTATCCGGTCGCTGGTTAAACACGTTTACACCGGATGAAAAATGGGAATTCGTAGGCGGAGCGGAATATAACCATGAAGAAACTTTTGCAACAAAAACCTTGGGGGCGGAACCCGTTACAAAATCATTAGACGATGTAAATCTTTTTGCGCAGGCCGATTATAAAACATGTCCCCGTTTTAATATCGTTACCGGGTTACGCTATACTTATAACAACCAGTTTAAATCGGCGTTAACGCCGAAAATTGCTTTCATGTACCGACTGAAAAACGTGAAATTGCGTGCCGACGCAGGTGCGGCTTTCCGGGCACCAAGCATTAAAGAGCTCTATTACAATTTTGATCATCAGGGGATGTTTTGGGTATACGGTAATCCCGAACTGAAAGCGGAAAAAGGATTATACAACTCATTGTCGGCAGAATACGGGAAGAGCGGTTTGAATGCTTCAATATCCGTTTATCACAACAGAATAAGGAATAAAATTACCCAATACGAAGTTGTCAACACATCAGGGCAACGCGAGCTTTATTACAAGAATGTAAGCAGTGCCACGCTACGAGGAATAGATGCAAATATATCTTTCGGATTGTTGCGGGAACTATTCCTCAAAGCGAATTACAGCTTTTGCGATGCTCGGGACAACTCAACAAGGCTGCAAATTCCGGGAAACGTACAACACAGCTCCACACTCTCGGCCACGTGGAGTGGAAAAATAGCACAAAGCCCGTTTTCATTACAATTTGCCGGCAGATTAAGTTCACCTAAAATATATCAGGAAAAAGCGACAGACAATGCCGGAAACGAAACCATAAACACCGTAAAGTCAAAACCTTTTTCGGTATGGAAAATAGTACTGGTAAAACCGTTTGTAATTCAAAACCACACAGTGGAACTCACAGCCAAAGCAGACAATATTTTTCAATTCAGGGAACCATCGTTCGTTAACCCCGGACGACAATACCTGATAGGGTTACGATATGCTTTTTATTAAATAGTATCACAATAAAAAAACAAACAAATGGAAAAAACAATCTTTTTTTTAGCCATCGCGGTGATGGCGTTAAGTGCTTGCAGTAAAGAAGAACCCGACCCTAAGCCCGTTGTCGGAGAAACAAAAGAAGTGCAAATTGATGCTACTTCAAACACGGTTTGGCATTATTTTGCTTTTGCCGAAAACAAAATAGTTGGCAGTGAGGAAGAATCTGTTGATAATAACGCCAAATGGGGGGCACGGAAAGATTGGGATGTGGCATTTTGTAAGTATCATATCCGTACGAATAGCGGCGCATTTACGAAGGCAAACGCACAAGGAGGCGTATATATTTTCAAAACGAAAGAAATGGAAGGACATGTATATGTGTACGACGACGCAAACAGTTCCTATGAAAAAATAAACTCAGTTCCTGCCGGAATTACATTTGCTACCGATACAGAGAAAGAGTTTAAACAGATGGGCGGAATCATTCTGAAACGCATTCAATCCGAAGCATCTTCCGTTACATTCAAAATGAAACTGATGGACAAAGAAAAGGATATCTGGGGTAAAGAAATGCCACCCGTTTACCTGAAAGCTCCGCTTTGTCTGTTCCGTTCTGCCGACGGTAAAAAAGTATATAAAGTGCATTTCAAAGAGTATTTAAATGCTGACGCGGTTTCGGGACATATCACGTTACGTTACGCAGAGATAGAATAACACCAAATTAACTAATTTAGAAAAATATTTATTTATCAAATGACAACAATGAAAATACAAAAAATAATGATCGCTTGTCTGATCCTTTTGGTGTTCGGATATGCGTCGTTACAGGCAAAAAATGCCTTGGTCGTTATTGCCCACGGTTCTCCTTCTGAAAAATGGAACGCGCCTGTGCTGTCGCTTGAAAACGAAATGAAAGATATTCTGAAAGAACGGAATATTTCCGGCTTCGATTATGTCAGGGTGGCTCTGATGGAATTTACCGAACCCACGATTGCATCCGTGATAAAAGATTGCGAAAATGAAGGAATAGACCGCATATATGCCGTTCCTTTGTTTATCGCTCCGTCCGGACACTCGGAAAACGATGTGCCGAATATATTGGGCATTAAATACGATGCGCAAATGATCGATGAGTTGAAGAAAGAAGGTACCCCTTTGGTAAATACTCATATACCGATTACTTTGGGCCCTGTCTTATCGTATCACTCCATCATTAAGGAGATTATACTCGACAGAGTAAAAGAAATGTCAACCCGGGCCGATGAAGAAGCACTGGTGTTACTTGCTCATGGATCGCCTGATTATCAATTTTTTTGGACGAAAATGATTACAGAGGCAGGACACTATATATTGGGTAAAACCGGTATCCAATATTTTGATTATGCTTTTGTAGAAGTGGGACAATCTTTCAACGAAAAAGCGCTGCCCGCAATCATACAAGCCGGAGAAAAAAAGAAGAAAGTATTGGTGCAGGGAATTTATCTTTCTTCGGGTGTGAAACGAATGGCTGAATATGCCGAAGAAAAAATAAAATACAAAGGGCAGGACAGTCTGATTGCCTATTCTGTTCCGACAAATACCGTTTATGGAAACTACGGCTTGTTGCCGGATGCCGGTAAAAGAATTAGCTACTGGGTTGTGGACAGAGCCGAAGAATGGTTGAGCAGATAAGGGATTCATCACAACGAACGAAACCGTGCTGATCGTTACTCACCTCCTGTCGGAACGGCTTTCCAGGTAGCGGATCAACACCTCGCTTTTTTCTTTCTCCATCTTTAACTGCTCGATGTTCAGAAGAAGAGAGGAGAGCTCGAAGGATTGTGCGATTCCTTTCCTGGAAACCTCGCTGAGGGGAACGGTGATGGTGCGCTTGCCTATAAACTGTACGGTAACAGGATCATCCTGAAAAGTGTATATAAACTGTGCAACGCCATTTTCATCCTTTCCGCTGTATCGTACGATCTCGTAGCCTCTGTCCAAGGTGTTAAAACGATAGTTCAACCCATCAGATGTCACGGGAAGCGTTTCTGCAAAACTTCCGTCACGGGAGGTGACTCTGATGTGATTGTGCTTGATGCTACTGTCCGAAAGGATGCTTTCGATGAACAATACGCCCTTCTCCCGCACCCCCGAACGCAACCCGTTGCGTTGAAGGGAGGAGTGGTGGGGATATACTTTTGGATAGTACTCGCCAAACTCCTGATACCGGCTGTCCCTTACAAAATCGAATTTGGTCAGCATCTCATTGAGCAGAGCATAATTTACGTGCAACATGGAATCACAGAAAACGATGTTTCGCCTGTTCTCGGCCATCCGCACCTCCTGCATCAGCTCAAACCCGGCTTTGATCTCATCAAAAGATTCAGGATAGAGGATCTTTATGCTGTCAATCTTCAGTTTAGCCAGCGGATAATTTCCGCTTTTGTAGGCTCTGTCGGCATCCGAAAGATACTCTTTTGCGCCGTTACCTTTTCCGGTACAGGAGAAACATAACTGCAGGATCAGCAACAGGAAAATGGGATGAACCGTAAACCGCATATTCAGAAATGAAATTTCAACGTACAAAAAATAACCCTTTTAGCCACGTACAGATAGACAAAATTACAAATATATTCCGCATAAAAAGAGGCTTTCAGGCACAATTATTGTAATTTTGCAATTTGTAACAGATTATTGGCCCTCCCCAAGCTGCATTGCCGGGAGCCGTCGATATCAATGAAAAGGTTCCTTTAGTTATGAATATATCTCAGGAAGAGATACAGGCATATATTGATACACCGCTTTTCAGGCTGATCTCCCGTGCTGCGGATGAGATGCAGTTAGAGTGTTATCTCATTGGCGGTTTTGTACGCGATTTCTTTTTGTGCCGGCCCTCGAAAGATGTCGATGTAGTGGCCATCGGCAAGGGCATCGAACTGGCAGAGTCGGTAGCCCGCAAGCTGGGAAGGCATACCCGGCTGACACTCTTTAAGAACTTCGGTACCGCCCAGATCAAACACAAGGATGTGGAGATCGAATTTGTGGGCGCCCGGAAGGAATCCTACCGGAGCGACTCGCGAAAGCCCATTGTGGAAGACGGAACACTCGAAGATGATCAGCGGCGGCGCGATTTTACCATCAACGCCATGGCCTTCTGCCTGAACAGAGATCGTTTTGGCCAGCTGCTCGATCCGTTCAACGGCCTGCAGGACTTGGAGGATCTGATCATCCGCACACCGCTCGATCCCGACATCACCTTCAGCGACGACCCGCTGCGGATGATGCGTGCCGTACGTTTTGCCGCACAGCTGGGCTTCGATATCTACCCCGATACGTTCGACGCCATTGTGCGCAACCGGGAGCGCATCGGCATTGTCTCCATGGAGCGTGTGACCGATGAGCTGAACAAGATCATTCTCTCACCCAAGCCCTCGATAGGTTTTATCCTGCTGGAGAAAACAGGACTGCTGGAGATCATTTTTCCCGAGCTGATCGCGCTGAAGGGTGCCGAAACGAAAGAAGGGGTAGGGCACAAGGACAACTTTTACCATACCCTCTCGGTGCTGGATAACATTGCCAGGCAGACCGACCATCTCTGGCTGCGCTGGGCGGCACTGCTGCACGATATTGCGAAGCCGGTGACCAAACGATGGGACCCGAAGCAGGGGTGGACCTTCCACAATCATGATTTTATCGGGGAGAAGATGATCCCCGCCATCTTCCGCAGGATGAAACTGCCCCAAAATGAGAAGATGAAATATGTACAGAAGCTGGTCTCCCTGCATATGCGGCCCATGCAGCTGGTTGAAGATGAGGTGACTGACTCGGCCATACGACGGCTGTTGTTTGACGCCGGTGATGATATCGAAGAGCTGATGACCCTCTGTGAGGCTGACATCACGTCCAAGAACCCGGAGAAGGTGAGACGCTTTCTTGGCAATTTTCGGATCGTCCGCCGCAAACTGCAGGAGATAGAGGAGAAGGACCGTGTACGCAATTTCCAGCCGCCGGTCGATGGAAATGAGATCATGGAGTTGTTCGCACTGCCGCAGGGACGTGTGATCGGCTTGCTGAAGGCAGCCATCAAGGAGGCCATCCTCGATGGCGAGATCCCCAATGAACATGATGCCGCCTATCGTTTTATGCTGGAGAAAGCAGAGGAGATGGGCCTGACGCCGGTGAAGGAGAGGTGAAAAAAAACCTCTTTCGACTTGTATTCTGCAATAATTTATATTACTTTGCACCCTAATTTGGAATAAACAGATTCACTCACAGTTTGCTTTTCGTTTTTCGAAGCTCTTATGTCGAACAAAAAAAAAGTATCTGCAGCCCGTTTCCTGAATGCAAAGATCACGTCTACCATCAGCATCACCCTGGTTTTGGTGCTCTTGGGCGTGACCCTGTTGATCCTTTTCATGGGGAATGGATTGTCGAAATATGTAAAGGAGAATATGAGCTTCAATGTCATGCTCTCCGCCAATGTTACTGATACACAGATTAGTGCCATACGTAAGCAGCTCGATGCACAGCCTTTTGTGCGGTCATCGCGCTTTATCAGTAAAGAGGAAGCGAAAGAGCAGCTCATCAAAGAGCTGGGTGACGATCCGGAGGAGCTGCTGGGATATAACCCTGCACTGGATTGTATTGAGATCTTCCTGCACTCCGCATATGCGAACAGCGACAGCATCGCCGTAATCAACAAGGTGATCCGTCAGCAGAGCAATGTGACCGATCTGTTGTACCAGCAGGAAGCGATTGATCTCATCAACAACAACCTGTCGACGGTGATGACCGTGTTGCTGGTGCTTGCCGTTGTGCTGCTCTTCATCTCTTTTACGCTGATCCGCAACACCATCCGGTTGAGTGTCTATTCAAAACGGTTCATCATTCACACCATGAAGCTGGTGGGTGCTACCGGCAGCTTTATCCGGAAACCGTTTGTCGTAAACAATATCTACACGGGCATCCTTGCCGGAATCATGGCCGACGGGATCATCATGGGGCTGATCACCTACTTCAGCAAAGAGTATGTTTCGATCGAACCCATTCTCTCGGGTAGCGATCTGACGATTATCTTCTCGGTGGTGGTGCTGCTCGGCGTGTTGATCTCCACTCTTGCCACCGCTTTTGCCGTGAACAGGTATGTGAAAATGAGATCGGATCAACTGTATTATGTGTAAAAAAATCAGATAGATGTCACAGAAAAATATTGCTTTACGTAAAACCAATTTGATCATTTGCGGCATCGCCGTCCTGATCATCATTGTCGGTTTCCTGCTGATGACAGGAGCAGCCTCCACCGCAGAAGGAGGATTTGAACCCGATATCTTCAGTGTCAGAAGAATCAAAGTAGCTCCCGTTGTGGTTCTCTCGGGCTTTGTGCTGATGATCGTTGGAATTCTTTATCCTGCAAAAGATACCAGCAACAGGGAAAAAAAACATTCGTGACAGCGATTGCCTGCAAACATTATTTTCATGACAATTATTGAAGCAATCATCCTTGCCGTAGTGGAGGGCCTGACCGAATTTCTCCCCGTTTCCTCCACCGGACATATGATCATTACGCAATCACTGCTGGGGATGGAAAGCAGCGAGTTTGTAAAAGCCTATACCGTAATCATTCAGTTTGGGGCGATTCTCTCGGTCGTCGTTCTTTACCGGAAACGTTTTTTTCGGCTGAACCCCGTAAGGGAGATCAACAGAGAACAGCTCTCCGGCATGTCGCGGTGGCAGCGGACTTTTCTCTATCTCACACGGTTTGTGCAGAAGTATGATTTCTACTGGAAGCTCTTGATCGCCATCCTTCCGGCTGCCGTGATCGGCCTGCTGCTGGGTGATCTGATTGATGCGATGCTGGAAAGCGTAACCGTGGTGACGGTGATGCTGGTGATCGGCGGCCTCTTGATGCTGTTTGTGGACAGATGGTTTAATCATCCCGCCCGCAACCAGTCGATGAGCTGGCAGAGAGCCGTGAAGATCGGATGCTTCCAGTGTATCGCCATGATCCCCGGCGTATCCCGCTCAATGGCCACCATTGTAGGAGGAATGGGGACAGGACTCAACAGGAAGAATGCTGCCGAGTTCTCGTTTTTTCTGGCCGTACCCACCATGGCAGCTGCAGCCGGCTATAAGATGTACCAGCTCTTCAAAGATCCGGTGCAGATTGAAATGCTCCACGATAACCTGTGGTTGCTGTTCATTGGCAATTTAGTGGCTTTTCTGGTGGCCATGGTTGCCATACGCTTTTTCATCGATTTCCTCACCAGGTATGGTTTCAAGGCTTTCGGTTTCTATCGCATCATTGTGGGAGGTACCCTGCTCATCCTGCTCGTGTCAGGAGTGAGTATAAGCATGTGAGTCTATGATGGATTTTATTGAAGGGGAGGTTTTATATATCGATAAACCGCTTCACTGGACTTCGTTCCGTGTGGTACGCGTGGTGCGTGCCAAATTGTGCCAGAAATTGAAGATCCGAAAACTGAAAGTGGGGCATGCCGGCACGCTCGATCCTCTGGCTACGGGGGTCATGACCATCTGCACCGGTAAGATGACCAAACAGATGGAACGGCTGCAGGCCGAGAAAAAAGAGTATCTTGCCACGATCCGCCTCGGTGCGACCACCCCCTCTTTCGATCTGGAAACGGAGATCGACGCGGAATATTCCACCAATCATCTCACTCATCAGTCGGTAGAAGAGGCGTTGAATCGTTTCATCGGTGAGATCCGGCAGGTCCCTCCTCTCTATTCGGCAGTGAAGGTGGATGGCAAAAGAGCCTATGAACTGGCTCGCAGAAACGAAGATATTGAACTTAAACCCAAGTTATTGGTTATAGATAGTATCGAAATGGTTGCGTGTGACCTGCCCGATATCACCATCCGTGTAGTTTGCAGTAAAGGTACTTATATCAGGGCTTTAGCCCGCGATATCGGTGAGGCGTTGCAATCAGGAGCGCACCTCACCGGGCTGACCCGTACCCGTGTGGGGGAGATTACCCTTGCTCACTGCCTGAAAATGGAAGAGCTAGACCGTTTTCTGGATGAACAGATCGACTTGACCAATTAGGAGAGAAAAATATTTACTTTTCATATGAAACTTTCGCAATTCAAATTTCATTTGCCGGAAGAACTCATCGCAAAGCATCCTGCTGTTCATCGTGATGAGGCCCGGTTGCTGGTGGTACACAAAAAAACCGGCACCCTGGAGCACAAAGTGTTCAAGGATATCCTGGATTACTTCCGGGAAAAAGATTTTTTCATTTTTAACGACACCAAAGTCTTTCCCGCAAGGCTCTTCGGAAACAAGGAAAAAACCGGCGCTAAGATTGAGGTTTTCCTGCTGAGGGAACTGAATCCTGACCAGCATTTATGGGACGTACTGGTGAATCCGGCACGGAAGATACGGATCGGTAATAAATTGTATTTTGGCGAGAACGAAGAACTGGTGGCAGAAGTGATCGACAACACCACCTCCCGGGGACGTACCCTCAGATTCCTCTACGACGGCCCGTACGACGAGTTCAAAAGACAGTTGTTCGCCATCGGCGAGACACCCATCCCGGAATACCTGGAACGCAGCGCCGAGCCGGACGATGTGGTGAGGTACCAGAACATCTTTGCCCGTCATGAGGGTGCCGTGGTGGTTCCCGCCGCCGGCCTTCATTTCAGCCGTGAACTGATGAAGCGGATGGAGATCAGGGATATTGAGTTCGGATATCTGACGCTCCATAACGGTCTGGGGGCATACCGCATGATCGACGTGGAAGATCTCACCAAACACAAAATGGAATCGGAACAGATGATCATCACGGAAGATCTTTGCCGACGGGTGAACCAGACAAAAGATGAGGGACGCAACATCTGCGCCGTCGGCACATCCGTACTGCGGGCGGTAGAAACGACTGTGAGCACCGACGGACACATCAAGCCCAAAGATGGATGGACCAACAAATTTATCTTTCCTCCCTATGATTTCACCCTTACCAACAGCCTGATCACCAATTTTCACCTGCCTTTTTCCACCTTGCTGATGATGGCCTGTGCCTTTGGCGGGTACGAGATGATCATGGACGTCTACGAAGAGGCGATCAAGGAGAAATATCTGTTTGGGGCATATGGGGATGCAATGCTGATCATCGATTGAAGAGAAAGCAATGGAAACGGGAGTTGGTTCCCTCATTTTAGCACTGGGTTCCAATCTGGGAGACAGAGAGCAGCATCTTGAAACTGCACTCAGAAAAATTGAGGAGCGGATAGGGAGAATCAGTTCCCTTTCCGCTCTTTACCATACCCGCCCTGTTGGATTTATCTCTCCCCATGAGTTTGTGAACTGTGTTTGCGAAGTATATAGCAGTCTCGATATTTTTACAGTATTCGCAATCACGCAAGAGATTGAATATGAAATGGGAAGGATACAGAAAAGCGTTGATGGAAAGTATGCTGACCGGCTGATCGATATTGATCTGATTCTCGCGGGCGAACTGATCCTGGAAACGCCTGAATTGACCATTCCGCATCCCCGTTTTCATCAGCGCGACTTTGTGCTCACACCTCTGTGTGAAATTGTGCCGGAGCGGATTCATCCCGTGATGGGAAAAACCATCCGTCAGCTGAAACAGGAGCTGGGAAGAACGGAGGCACATCCATAAGGGGACTTTCTCTCCTTCTTTTCTCTATGCTGTTTTTCAGCCATTTCCGTTGGCAAAGTATGTGTTTGACTTTTGTTTACAAAAATTAAGACAAATCGGTCATATTCAACGGTCAGGTATGCCAAAAATAGGGAAAAATGTAGCATATTTGTAACGAATTATTTCTTGAGTTTTTGGGTATGGCAATCTTCGGCAAAAGTTATGAGTATTACCTGGGTTATGCATTGAGTGGGGGAGGAGCCAAAGGGTTCGCCCACCTGGGTGCATTGAAGGTGCTGGAAATGTATGGTTTGAGGCCCGATGTGATTGCCGGTACCAGTGCCGGTGCACTGGCAGGGGTTTTGTATGCCGACGGATATCATCCCGATGAAATTGTGGATCTCTTCCGAAAGAGGGAGTTCAAAGAGTTCGTGGCGTTCACTTTTCCCCGGACCGGTTTCCTGAAAAGTACCGGACTACATACATTCCTGAAAAAAAACCTGAGAGCCAGGCATTTCGAGGAGCTGCAAATACCGTTCTATGCCGTCGCAACCGACTGGGAACGGGCTCGCACCGTCATCTTCTCAAGCGGTGATAATCTGGTGGATGCGGTGGTAGCCTCCTGTTCGGTTCCCATTGTGTTTAACCCGCAGATGATCGATGGCGTTCCTTATGTGGACGGCGGGATCCTGAAAAATTTTCCGGTCTCCGTGATCCGGAAAAAAAGCCGCTATGTGATCGGCGTGAATGTCTCCCTGATGATACCTCCCGTTGAAAAAGACAATTTACGCACCATGATGGAGAGGACTTTTAGCCTGATGTCAAATGCCAACACGCTGATCGATAAATCCTATTGCGATATTCTGATTGAGGCCACCGGTTTGGAAAAATTTTTCATGTTTGATTTGCACAATCAGAATCTGATCATGGAGGCGGGGTATCATGCTGCTTCCCTCAAAATGAGCGATAAAGAGTCGCTGGAGATCGTAAGAAGGTGTCACCGGCACTACCAGCTTGCGGAAAAGGTGAAGGCTCACCTCAGCCTGATCGGTGGCCACGGGGCCATCCGGAAAAAACAAAATCACTCGAATGAACAATAAGTTGTTTATCTATCAACTGCTGCCCCGGTTGTTCGGGAATAGAAATGCCGCGAATCGTCCAAACGGCTCTTTGCAGGAAAACGGATGCGGTAAATTCAATGACGTCACCGACAAGGTCCTGCGTCAGCTGAAGAGCGACGGATACACCCACATCTGGTATATCGGCGTGCCGGCGCATGCCTCGGCGACGGACTATACGTTGTACGGTATCCCGAGGCAATATCCGGAGATCATCAAGGGTAAGGCGGGCTCTCCCTACGCCATACGCGATTATTATGATGTGGATCCCGACCTGGCAGTCGATGTGATGGCCCGGATGAAAGAGTTTGAAGAGCTGGTTGACCGTACGCACAAGGCTGGTTTGAAAGTGATCATGGATTATGTGCCCAACCATGTGGCCCGCAATTACTGCTCTGTGGCCAAACCCGACGGGGTCAGGGACTTTGGAGAGGAGGATGATGTGTCGGTCGCTTTTTCACCCCAAAACAATTTTTATTATCTTCCCGGTCAATCCTTAAAGATACAGCTTTCTCCCGATAAGCGAACCAATTTCTCCTACCGCGAATTCCCTGCCAGGGCAACCGGAAATGACTGTTTCACCCACACACCCACCTCTTACGACTGGTATGAGACCGTGAAGCTCAACTACGGGGTGGATTATCTCAACGGGAAGGCTGCCTGTTTTGATCCCGTGCCGGATACCTGGCGGAAGATGAGGGACATCCTCCTGTTTTGGGCAGGAAAGAAGGTCGACGGCTTCCGGTGTGATATGGCGGAGATGGTGCCGCTGGCGTTCTGGCAGTGGATCCTTCCGCAGATAAAAGAGTGCTATCCCGGGATCATTTTTCTGGCGGAGATCTACAGCCCGTCGACCTATCGTGATTTTCTGGGAAATCAGCTCTTCGACTACCTCTACGACAAAGTGGGGCTTTATGATGTGCTGAGAGAGGTGTCATGCGGCTACAGGCCTGCATCTGACATCACTTTCGCCCTGAACGGGGTGGGGGATATCCAAAAGAAGATGCTCAACTTTATGGAAAACCACGACGAACAGCGTCTGGCTTCCGATTTTTTCCTGAAGGAGGGCCATAAAGGAAAAGCTGCCATGATCGTCTCCTGTGCCGTCAACACCAACCCGGTGATGGTATTTGCGGGACAGGAGCTCGGAGAGAGAGGGATGGACCGTGAAGGGTTCAGCGGGGCGAACGGCCGCACCACCATCTTCGACTACTGGTCGGTCGATACTCTCCGCCGGTGGCACCACAACGGCAAATGGGATGACGACCTGCTCACACCGCAGGAAAGGGAGCTGCAGAGATTCTATCGGCGCCTCATCTGCCTCTGCAATGAGGAGAAGGCGCTCTCGGACGGCTTGTTCTATGACCTGATGCCGGCCAATTATGAGAATCCTGATTTTGACTCCACAAAGCTGTTCGCCTTCCTGCGGGGCTATGAAGAGGAACTGTTGCTGGCTGTGGTCAATTTCGACCACTCACCAAAGGAATGTACCCTTAGGATCCCGCCACATGCTTTTTCCTTTTTCGGGGTGTCTAACAGCGGTGAAGGCGAACTGACCCCATTGCTGCAAAAAGAGGGAGAAACCCTGCTTTTCTCTTTCTCCTTTCCCTATCGGTTCAGATTGGATGGCTGCACAGGAGAAATTTACCGCGTGACTTTTTTGTGAATTATTCACTATATTGCCATTTGTTTTTGTACTTTTGTCTACATATTCACGCTTCACAGGGAGAAGAGTCACATAAACAAACAGATAGATCTTTTTTCAAATTACTACAGCATGCAGGAGAGACCATTTAAAATCTTTTCGGGGACGAAATCACGCTATTTCGCTGAAAAGGTATGTAACAGCTTGGATTGCCCCCTGGGCAACATGATCATTGAACACTTTGCCGACGGTGAGTTTGCCGTCTCCTACGAGGAATCCATACGGGGAAAACAGGTATTTCTCATCCAGTCCACTTTCCCCAACTCCGACAACCTGATGGAGTTGCTGCTGATGATCGATGCAGCCAAACGTGCTTCCGCAAAGTCAATCGTGGCGGTCGTCCCCTATTTTGGATGGGCCCGGCAGGACCGCAAAGACAAACCGCGCGTCAGCATTGGGGCGAAGCTGATTGCCGATATGTTGGCGGCAGCAGGAATCAACAGACTGATCACGATGGACCTGCACGCCGACCAGATACAGGGTTTTTTCAATGTGCCGGTCGATCACCTCTATGCCTCAGGGGTATTTGTGGAGTATGTGAAGCAGCTTGACCTGGAGAATACGGTGATCGCCACACCCGACGTGGGAGGCACCAAGCGGGCCAGTGCCTACTCCAAGTTTCTGGGATGCCCTATGGTGATCTGCTACAAATTGCGCAAAAAAGCCAATGAAATCTCCGACATGCAGATCATCGGTGATGTGAAGGGGATGGATGTGCTGCTCATCGACGATATTGTGGATACGGCAGGCACCATCACCAAAGCAGCCGATCTGATTATGGAGAACGGTGCCAACTCGGTCAGGGCGATCGCCAGTCATGCTGTGATGTCGGATCCTGCCTCCATAAGGGTAGACCAATCCCAGTTAAAGGAGATCATTTTCACCGATAGCATTCCCTACTCCCAGAAATCGGAGAAGGTGAAAATACTTTCTGTAGCCGATTTGTTTGCCAATTCGATCATACGGGTCTGTAACAACGAGTCGATCAGCTCCCTTTACGTGGTCTGACCGCTATTCACCCACAAACAAACAGTTTACCCTCTCTGATCCCGTCTAACCGGATAACCCCGGTACAAGAGATCAGAGAGGGTATTCGTTTATTTTTATGCGAGGGAATGATCTTTCTTGATGGTGAGGAGCAATCCTTCGCAGGCATCTTCCAGCAGGTCGAGTACCAGCTCGAAACCGGATAATCCTCCGTAATAAGGATCAGGAATAAGGTCATGCAGATGGCGATATTGCACCGAATACTCAGTCATCAGATGAATCTTGGCGGTTTCCATATCGTTCGACGTGAGTGACTGCACCGTTTTGTAGTTGTTTTCATCCATCACCAAGATGTAATCGAAGGCCGTCAGATCCTCTTTTTTGATTTTCCGCGAGCGACTGCAGAAATCATACCCTCTTTTTTCCCCATGCAAGCGCATGCGTTCATCGGGGAGCTCTCCTTCATGCCATCCCGATGTGCCGGCAGAATCCACTTCGATCAGCTCTTGAAGACTGTTTTTTTCAATGATTTCCGACATGATTCCCTCAGCGGCGGGTGAGCGGCAGATGTTTCCCAGACAAACAAAAAGCAGTCGGATCTTCCTTTTCTTTCCTCGAGTAGGATTCATATGTTCTTAAGAAGTTTACTGTTCAATAACCTTAACAATGAGTGCAAAGATAAGGGTTTTCTGACGAAGTCCCAAAAAATAAAGAGTAAGATAAGGCCATCGAAGATCTGTATCCTTACCGGAAAGAGGAAGCGAATGAAGCCAGATGAATCAATCGCGTAGGTAGGCAAAGTAGTGTTTCACCACCTTTTTGGAGAGCAGCTCAATATTGAGCATGTCCGATGCACGGGAGATATCCTTTACCGTCCCGTCCTTATAGAGAATGTCGATGCTGTCGTCATTCTCGCTGTACATATCGGTCGACAGTTCGTCGGATGAGAGGAAATAGGAGGCTTCCGACTCGGAGATCCGATATTTTTCAGCGAATGCTCTTTTGAGCATGTCAGCCCGCTCTTCGCCAAAGGGTTGCTCGGAGATCTCTATTTTGAAGAGGCGCCGGTTAACCATTGCCTCGCTCAGCACCGACAGGACCGTGTCGCGATGGGAGGTCCACACCTTGAGAGCCGACCAGATATCATTGTCATCCAGATTTACAAAATGCGGAAGAGCCTCTCCTCCAGAGGAGAAATCGGCCAGGGAGGCATCGTTTCGCAGGAAATAGGAGAGGGCAGGGGAGGCGAACAGCTGCTCCCCGTTCATGGCGATCTGGCGGGCACGCCGCAGGGTGTTGATCAGCATCTTCTCCGCTGCTACAGCAGTCTTGTGAAGGTAGACCTGCCAGTACATCAGGCGACGCGACATGAGGAAATTCTCGATAGAGTAGATCCCTTTCGACTCCACCACCAGCCGCTCATCCTTCAGGTCGAGCATTTTGATGATGCGTGCCGAACCGATGTTTCCTTCGCTCACCCCGGTAAAGAAACTGTCACGGCGCAGGTAATCGAGGCGGTCCACATCCAGCTGGCCGCTGACCAGTTGGTGAAGGAACCCCTTGGGGTGGGCCCCGGTGAAGATGTCGATAGCGGTCTGCAGTGCTCCATTCCACTCTTCATTCATCTGCTTCATCATCAGCAGGGAGATCGCCTCGTGGTGCACACTGGTGACCAAGGTATGTTCCAACACATGGGAGAAAGGCCCGTGCCCGATGTCGTGCATGAGGATAGCTGCCAGCGCCCCGTTGTATTCTTCTTCTGTGATCGTATGGCCTTTCTCCCGGAGGGTCTTCAGTGCTTCATCCATTAGGTACATGGCACCGATGGAGTGATGAAAGCGGGTGTGCTGCGCCCCGGGATAAACAAAGGGGGCCAGCCCCAACTGCCGGATGCGGTTCAACCGCTGCAGATAGGGATGCTGGATCACCTCATAGACATAATCGTTCGGAATGTTGATGAATCCGAACACCGGGTCATTGATGATTTTGCGCTTGATCATTTTTTTTAGCTATCAGCTTTCAGCGGTCAGCTATTAGCTTGATAATTGAAAATTTTGTAACTTTTAACGGAGATATCGTTCCAGCATTGATTTCATTTCAACCTGCAGTTTCTTTGCCTCTGAGGCAGCTGCGGATGCGAAATCCTCACCGGTTTCGGCATAAATGATGCTACGGGAGGAGTTGACCAGCAGGCCGCACTGGCTGTTCATGCCATAGCGGCACACCTCCTCCAGAGAGCCTCCCTGGGCGCCCACACCCGGTACCAGCAGGAAGTGACCGGGGACAATCTTCCGTACATCTTCCAACAACTTACCCTGAGTGGCACCCACCACATACATCATCTGATCGGCTGAAGCCCACTGCAGCGAACGGCGCAGCACCTTCTCGAAGAGACGTTCACCCTCCCGGTCCTCCGTCAGCTGAAAATCGTGTGACCCCTGGTTGCTGGTCAGCACCAGCAGGATCACCCACCGTTCGGGGTGCAGCAGGAAGGGTTTTACGCTGTCTTCTCCCATATAAGGAACGACGGTGACGCCGTCCACCTTCATCTCATCGAAGAAGGCACGGGCATACATCTCGCTGGTATTGCCGATATCACCCCGTTTGGCATCGGCAATGATGAACTGCTGCGGGTACCGCTGATGGATGTAGGCTACCGTCTTCTCAAAGGCGAGCCACCCCTGCACGCCCATGCTTTCATAAAACGCCACGTTGGGCTTGTAGGCCACGCAGTAGGGGGCAGTGGCATCCACGATCGCCTTGTTGAAGGCATAGAGGGGATCATCGCTCTCGAGCAGGTGCTCGGGAATCTTTTTGATATCACTGTCCAGTCCCACGCAAAGGAAGGATTGTTTCCTTTGTATCTGTGCAAAAAGTTGCTCTTTGGTCATATATTCCTTCGTTTAAGATGTCTGGCATTTCCAGGTGTCAGGTGTATCAGGATCAAGATGTGTGCTGTCAATTACAGATTGGCTTCTTTCATCCGTTCTGCATTCTCACTGATCATCAGCCGGTCGATTACCCCCTGGATATCTCCGTCCATAAAGGCTGAGAGGTTGTAGAGGGTGAAGTTGATGCGGTGGTCGGTAATACGCCCCTGCGGATAGTTGTAGGTACGGATCTTCGCCGAGCGGTCGCCCGTGGAGACCATCGTCTTACGGCGAGAGGCAATGTCGCCTTGTCGCTTGGAGAGCTCGATGTCATAGAGCCTGGCACGCAGCATCTGCATGGCCAGCTCCCTGTTCTGTAGCTGCGAGCGGGCTTGCTGGCAGACCACCACAATGCCGGAAGGTTTGTGTGTCAACTGCACCTTGGTCTCCACTTTGTTGACGTTTTGTCCCCCCGCACCGCTGGAGCGGGCGGTATGGAAGTCGATGTCGGCGGGGTTGAGCTCCACGTCGAACTCTTCTGCTTCGGGCAGCACCGCCACCGTGGCCGCCGAGGTGTGGACTCGTCCCTGTGTCTCTGTCTGCGGCACGCGCTGCACACGGTGCACACCCGACTCATACTTGAGGGTGCCGTACACATCGTTGCCGGTAACGGTGAAGATGATCTCCTTGAAGCCGCCGGCCGTTCCTTCGGTGAGACTGGTTACCTCTGTCTTCCACCCTTTGTTCTCGCAATAGCGGGTGTACATCTTGAAGAGGTCGCCGGCAAAGATGGCTGCCTCGTCACCGCCGGTGCCACCCCGGATCTCCATGATCACGTTTTTGACATCTTCCGGATCGGCAGGAATGAGCAGCAACTTGATCTGTTCCTCCAGTGCGGGGAGCTTCTCCGCGTTGGTGGCCAGCTCTTCACCGGCCAGTTGACGGAGGTCATTATCCGACTCGTTTTCGAGGATCAGCCGGGCTTCAGCGATGCCGTCAAGGGCAGCCTTGTATTCGTTTCGCACCTCCACAATCTTCTGCAGGTCACTATATTCCTTGTTGAGTTTCACAAAGCGGTCCATATCGGCACTCACCGCCGGGTCGGTGATCAGTGTGGCCACCTCTTCGAAACGGGTGACCAGGTGCTGTAACTTGTCGAGCAATGCGTTTTCTGACATATATTATTTCTCTGCTTGCCGGTCAATAGATAAAGCGTCCCTTTTCACTTTCAATCACCAGTTCTTTTTTCTCCGATTGCTCTATATGTCCCACGATCCGGGCATCTACCTGAAAGGAACGGGAAATATCGATTACCTGCTGTGCATAGTTTTCCGGGAGATAGATCTCCATCCGGTGACCCATGTTGAACACCTTGTACATCTCGCTCCAGTCGGTACCCGAATGCTGCTGAATCAGTTCAAAGAGGGGTGGAACGGGGAATAAGTTGTTTTTCACCACTTTCAGCCCTTCACCCAGAAAGTGCAGGATCTTGGTCTGGGCGCCGCCGGAACAGTGAACCATTCCGTGAATATTTCCTTTTAAAGTGTTGATTATCTGTGATATAATAGGTGCATAGGTGCGGGTAGGGGAGAGCACCAGCTGACCGGCATCGACTCCCAGCCCTTTGATCTCATCGGTCAGCTTCATGCCGCCGGAGTAGACCAGCGCTTCCGGTATGGAG
This sequence comes from Proteiniphilum sp., assembly GCA_028709605.1. Taxonomy (GTDB): domain Bacteria; phylum Bacteroidota; class Bacteroidia; order Bacteroidales; family Dysgonomonadaceae; genus Proteiniphilum. The sequence goes on along the minus strand of JAQVWR010000001.1, from coordinate 81,587 downwards.
CTGTCGTAGCTCTCCGGATATTTTTGTGCCAGGTAGTTGGCAAACAGATCATGACGGGCCGAAGTGAGCCCGTTGCTGCCCATACCGCCGTTATAGGCTTTCTCATAGGTGGCTTGTCCGGAGGATGAAAGACCGATAATCAGATCGCCGGCCCGTATGTTTCCGTTGTCGATCACATCAGACCGTTTCATGCGGCAGGTCACCGTACTGTCTACAATAATGGTGCGCACCAGATCACCCACATCGGCCGTCTCGCCGCCGGTCGGGTAAATGTGTACTCCCAGTGTGGAAAGTTCTTCACACAACTCATTGGTGCCGTTGATGATGGCGGAGATCACTTCTCCCGGGATCAGCTTCTTGTTTCGACCGATGGTAGAGGAAAGAAGGATATTGTCTGTGGAACCTACACAGAGCAAATCATCCACATTCATGATCAGGGCATCCTGTGCGATTCCTTTCCAAACGGAGAGATCACCGGTCTCACGCCAGTAGATATACGCCAGCGAGGATTTGGTGCCGGCCCCGTCGGCATGCATGATGTTACAGTAGTCCGGATCATTGCCCAGATAATCGGGTACAATTTTGCAGAATGCGTGGGGAAAAATACCTTTGTCGATCTTCCGGATGGCGTTATGCACATCTTCCTTCGATGCGGAAACACCACGCTGATCGTAACGTTGATTGCTCATCGGTTGCTTGTTTCTTCTGTTTCTGCAAAGATAGTAAATATTAGCCGTTGCAATGCTGTGTTATCACAAAATATGGATACCTTTCACCCCGGTTTTAAAATCCTATAATAACTATTATGTTTAATTGATTCTTCGGCAAGCCGGTTGATGTTATTGAGAAGATGCTCTCCTGTCACGAAAAACCGAAAAGAAAGAAGAGCGACTTCCGGAGAAGTCGCTCTTCTTTCGATGAGAAAAGTTTCCTGACGATGGTCAGAGATTCAATTCCTTCTCAACGGCTTCCAGTTCTTTTGATTTGTCGACACCCATGCTGCTCAGGTTGTAATAGACATTTCTCAGCTTCAGCAAAGCCGATTCAAGATCTTGTTTCGGTGCCTGGCGTGCTTTGAGCAGCTCGGTGTATTTTTCCAGGGATGGCAATGATTTTTGATACAGTTCTACGGTTTTCTTATCATTGACCATTTGCTGTTGTCTGTCGCTCATCATGGCCGTTTTCTCTTTGAGTTCCTGTGCCTGAAGGATATAATTGACCGCGATGGCCTCGAGTGCTCTTTCGCAGTTGGGATCCTGTGCCAGTGCTTTGTTGTATTCCGCCTCGGCAGCATCATATTTTCCCTGTTCTGCCAGGAGTGCGCCCTTCACGCTGTTCAGGTCACACGTATTGGCCGGATTGTTCTGAATGGCCTGATCCAGATATTCAAGTGCCTTAGCGGTGTTCCCTTCGCGGATAAAGACATTCACCAGGTTGGGAATAAAATAGTTGCTGGAGGGAAATTGACCGGCCCCCTTATGGAGCACTTCCACAAACCTGGCGGAATCGCCCAGCTGCAGATATTCACTGGCCATCAACTCATATATATCACTCTCCTTGTATGCGCTGTTTTCGATGAAAGGTTCTTTGGCTGCTCGTTCCAACATTGCCAGAGCTCTTTTATGATCCTCTGACTGGATCGCGGTGATGATCGCGTAATACTTGATGGTCTGGAAGGTGCTGTCCAGCACAAAAGCAGCTTTCTCGTTTTGAAACATCGGCAGCGTGGGGATATCCCAGTATACCTGAAAGAAATCGGCGGCTTTCTTGTAGTCGCCCTTCTCATTGTAATACACCCCACCGTTGATATAGAAGGGATGATTGGCACGCAGGATCCCTGTGATATCTTTCCGTACCTTGTTTTTAACCTTTCCCTTGTCGTCGGGAAGTTCGGCCAGCGAATCAGCTTTCAGGTAAGGATGATACGACTCCATCAATCCGTCGTACATCACCTTGTCGTTGGTGGTCTTTCCGAGCATGGCGTTGGTGCGCTGGAGATCGAATGCTTTGTTTCCGATATCACCCATGATCTTCCAGGTTTCCGGATCGGTAGCGGTTTCTTTATGAGTGGACGCTTGTTCGATCACGGTTCTGGCTTCGTTTAGATCGTCGCGTCCCAATGCTCGTTTGGCTTCTTTCAATGCCGATTTTTGCGCAAAGATACTTCCGGCAGAAAAAACGGCCATCATTGTAAGGAAAAGGATCTTTTTCATTTTATTCATGTTTTATGTGTGATGTAAATATTGCTTTCTTTCGTGATGTTGCTTCAGATTTTGGACTGAAAAAATGCAAAAAGTTTAATGAGTAATGTTATTCTTCACTGTCCAATGCAATCGATTCATTGTTGAGATCTTCCGAATCAAGCTCATTATCAGCCGATTCCTGGTCGGCTGGTTCATCCTCTTCCGTGTTTACCTTGCAAACGGATGCAATCTGATCATTTCTCTTTTCCAGATTAATGAGACGTACACCCTGGGTAGCACGTCCCATTGCGCGAATATCGGAAATTTTCAAACGAATGGTGATGCCCGACTTGTTAATAATCATTAAATCGTGCTCATCCGATACACTCTTGATCGCCACCAGTTTCCCGGTTTTATCGGTAATGTTCAGTGTCTTAACACCTTTCCCGCCGCGGTTGGTGATGCGGTACACCGGCTCACCGTCCTCGTCATTCAGATAGGTTCTTTTTCCATATCCTAGCTCTGATACTACCAGAATGGTGTTCTCCGACTGTGGGTTCATGCAGATCATGCCGATCACCGCATCTTCTCCGTCATCGTCGAGGGTCATTCCCCTTACACCGGTGGCGATACGTCCCATGGGACGCACAGCCTCTTCACTGAATCGGATGGCACGTCCGTTCTTGTTGGCCAGGATCACATGCTTGGTTCCGTCCGTGAGCCGCACCGAGATTACCTGATCATCTTCGCGGATGGTGATGGCGTTCACTCCGTTTTGTCGCGGGCGGGAGTAGGCTTCCAGTGAAGTTTTCTTGATCACTCCCTGTCGGGTACAGAAGAGCAGATAGTGGGAGTCGATATACTCCTGGTCACTGAGGGTCTCTACCCTTACAAAGGCGGTGACCGCATCATCCGGATCAATATTCAGCAGGTTTTGGATGGCCCTGCCCTTGGCGTTCTTCGTTCCTTCGGGGATCTCGAACACACGCAGCCAGTAGCATTTACCCTTCTGCGTGAAAAAAAGCATATAGTTATGGGTGGTGGCGGGATAGATATATTCCACAAAATCCTCCTCCCGGGTATCTGATCCTCTGGCCCCTACCCCTCCCCTGTTCTGGGTATGGAAGTCGGCCAGCGGGGTCCGTTTGATGTATCCTAAGTGGGAGATGGTGATCACCATCTCGTCATTGGCATAGAAATCTTCCGGGTTCATATCTTCCGAAGCATAGATGATCTCCGAACGACGTGCATCTCCGTACTTGTCGCGGATCTCGGTCAGCTCATCCTTGATCACCTGCATGCGTAGCTTCTCATTGCTGAGGATCTCATTGAGGTGGGCGATCAGTTTTTGGATCTCCTCAAACTCGGCATGCAGTTTGTCCTGCTCCAGGCCGGTGAGTTGCCTGAGGCGCATCTCCACGATGGCGCGCGACTGGATCTCGCTCAGCGCAAAGCGTTCCATCAGCCGCTGGATCGCCTCCTGAGGGGTGGATGAACGGCGGATGATGGCAATCACTTCGTCGATATTGTCAGAGGCAATGATTAACCCTTCCAGAATATGTGCCCGTTCTTCCGCTTTACGCAATTCATATTGGGTGCGGCGGATCACCACATCGATGCGGTGATCCACGAAGAGCTCGATCATCCGCTTGAGACTCAGCAGCTCGGGACGCCCGTTCACCAATGCGATGTTGTTGACACTGAACGAAGATTGCAGGGCGGAGAGTTTGTAGAGCTTGTTGAGCACGACGTTCGCATTGCCATCACGTTTGATGTCGACTACGATACGCATCCCGTCGCGGTCTGTCTCATCGTTGATATTGGAGATCCCCTCGATCTTCTTCTCCGACACCAGATCGGCGATATGGCGGATCAGGTCGGCCTTGTTGACCAGGTAAGGGATCTCGGTGATGATGATCTTATCGTGTGTCTTGCCCGATTCGATCTCCGCCTTGCCACGCATCACGATACGTCCCCGTCCGGTCTCAAACGCCTCTTCCACTCCCTTGTAACCATAGATATAGGATCCGGTGGGAAAGTCGGGAGCCTTGATATACTCCATCAGCCCTTTGGTGTCGATCTCCCGGTTGTCGATATAGGCGATGATGCCGTTGATGCACTCCGTCAGGTTATGCGGTGCAACGTTGGTAGCCATCCCCACGGCAATACCCGAGGAGCCGTTGACCAGCAGGTTCGGGATGCGGGTGGGCAGCACGGTAGGTTCCAGCAGTGTGTCGTCGAAGTTGAGCTGGAAGTCAACCGTTTCCTTGTCAATATCACGGAGCATCTCTTCCGCCAGCCGGTTCAGACGTGCTTCGGTATAACGCATGGCTGCGGGGCTGTCACCATCGACACTTCCCATGTTCCCCTGGCCGTCCACCAGCGTGTAGCGCATGCTCCAGTCCTGTGCCAGACGCACCATGGCGTTGTAAACCGACGAATCGCCGTGGGGGTGGTACTTACCCAGTACCTCTCCCACGATTCTGGCCGACTTCTTATGAGGTTTGTCGGGGGTGTTGCCCAGCTCCGACATCCCGTAGAGGATGCGGCGGTGTACCGGTTTGAACCCGTCGCGCACATCGGGCAGCGCACGGGAAACGATCACAGACATCGAATAATCGATGTATGACGATTTCATTTCATCTTCGATGTTTATCTTGATGATTCTGTCTTCCTTATCCATCATATGAATAACGTGATTTTTCTCTTCTTTTAAAAAAGTGTATGTAGCTTATTATCAGTCGGTTCGTTTGATGCCGAATCCGAACCGTTTCAGTAGACCAAGATACGGCTTTTCCTTGAATTTAACAAAAAAAACAGGGAGTTTATTACCCCCTGTAGCACGAATATGGATCTGTTTTTTTTACAGTTTCCCGTGGCAGTTCTTGTACTTCTTGCCGCTGCCGCAGGGACAGGGATCATTCCTGCCCACTTTCTTTTCCACGCGCACCGGCTCCAGCTTACGCGGTGGTTGCGGTGCGCCTCCGCCATTGCCTGCTGCCCCCATGTTGCCACTCTCCTCCTTTTGGGTGCGGTACTTGCTGTAGTCAGTCTTCTTTTCCGGAGCCGCTTGCTTTACACCGGCAGGATCCTGGATCGGTATCTGTCCTCTCATCAGGATGGATACCGCCTTGGCGTTTACATCACTCACCATCGTCCGGAAAAGGCTGAACGATTCCAGCTTATAAATCAGCAGCGGGTCTTTTTGTTCATAGCTGGCGTTCTGTACGGACTGGCGCAACTCATCCATCTCGCGGAGATGCTCTTTCCAGTTCTCGTCGATGGTATGCAGCAGGATCGCTTTTTCAAACGCCTTCACCAGCGCTTTCGACCCCGATTCGTATGCCTCCCTGAGGTTGCATGATACATTGTAAACCCTTTTTCCGTCCGTGACGGGGATCAGAATATTCTGGTACATGGCTCCCTGATTTTCATACACCTGTTTGATCACGGGATGGGCCACTTCCGCCAGTCGCTCGGTCTTGCGCTTGAATGTCTCAAACGCTTTTCGGGTAACCTGCTCCGACAGTTCATTGTTCTTCATCCCTTTCATCTCCTCTTCGCTGAAAGGGATCTCGATCGCCATGATGCGCAGCAGGTCCAACTTCATGTTCGGGTAATCGTCTTCGTTCAGCTCCACAATGCTGCGGGTTGTCTCGGAAATCATGTTGACCACATCATTCTCGATCCGCTCTCCCATCAGGGCATGACGCCGCCGTTTATAAATCAGCTCACGCTGTGAGTTCATCACGTCGTCATACTCGAGCAGGCGTTTACGGATGCCGAAGTTGTTCTCTTCCACCTTCTTCTGCGCGCGCTCTACCGATTTGCTCAGCATGCTGTGCTCCAGTACATCTCCCTCCTGAAAACCCATACGGTCCATCAGCCCGGCGATCCGCTCGGTGGCAAAGAGGCGCATCAGGTCATCCTCGAGTGAGACAAAGAAGACCGACGAGCCTGGATCGCCCTGACGACCGGCACGGCCGCGCAGCTGGCGGTCCACACGGCGCGACTCATGGCGCTCGGTGCCGATGATAGCCAGACCGCCTGCCTGTCTCACTTCCTGGGAGAGCTTGATGTCGGTACCGCGGCCGGCCATGTTGGTGGCGATGGTCACTACTCCATTCTGTCCCGCGTTCGCTACGATCTCTGCTTCACGCTGGTGCAGTTTGGCATTGAGCACGTTGTGTTTGATTTTGCGCAGGGTGAGCATGCGGCTCAGCAGCTCGGAGATCTCTACCGAGGTGGTACCCACCAGTACCGGACGGCCTGCGTTGACCAGCTTCTCGATCTCTTCGATCACGGCAGTATACTTCTCCCGCTTGGTTTTATAGATACGGTCATTTTGATCATCCCGGATAATCGGTTTGTTGGTGGGGATCACCACTACGTCGAGTTTGTAAATATCCCAGAACTCACCCGCTTCGGTTTCGGCTGTTCCGGTCATACCGGCCAGCTTGCTGTACATTCTGAAGTAATTCTGCAGGGTGATGGTGGCAAAGGTCTGTGTGGCAGCTTCCACCTTCACCCGTTCTTTTGCCTCGATGGCCTGGTGCAGCCCGTCGGAATAACGGCGACCTTCCATCACGCGACCGGTCTGCTCATCCACGATCTTCACCTTATTGTCGATCACTACATACTCGTCGTCTCTTTCAAAAAGAGTGTACGCTTTCAGCAACTGGTTGATGGTATGCACCCGCTCCGACTTAATGGCAAAGTTCTGCAGCAGCTCATCCTTTTGGGCGGCCTTCTCTTCATCGGTAAGAAGGGAGTTCTCCAGCTCCGAGAGCTGTGAAGCGATATCGGGCAGGATAAAGAAGTGTGGGTCATCCGACTTGCCGGTGAGCAGGTCGATCCCCTTGTCGGTCAGCTCGATGCTGTTCATCTTCTCGTCGATCACAAAATAGAGCGGATCGGTCACCACATGCATGTTGCGCATCTGATCCTGCAAATAGAAGGCCTCAATCTTGAGCATCGCCGCCTTCACACCCTGCTCGCTGAGGAACTTGATCAGCGGCTTGTTCTTGGGCATCCCCTTGTAGGAGCGGAACAGCAGCAGGGCTCCCTCCTCCTGCTCTTTGGGATCGGAGGAAGTCATCTTCTGTTTTGCTTCTGCCAGCAGATGGGTGGTCAGTTCCCGCTGAGCCTTCACGATCACCTCCACGCGGGGACGGAACAGGTCATAGAGCTGGTCGTCACCTTTCGGCACCGGTCCGGAGATGATGAGCGGGGTACGGGCATCGTCGATCAGCACCGAGTCCACCTCATCCACAATGGCGTAGTTGTGTTTCCGCTGTACCAGGTCCCTGGGCGATACAGCCATGTTGTCGCGGAGGTAGTCAAAGCCGAACTCGTTATTGGTACCGAAGGTGATGTCGGCCTCATAAGCTTTGTGGCGGGCATCGGAGTTGGGCTCATGCTTGTCGATGCAATCCACCGACAAGCCATGGAACATATACATTGGTCCCATCCATTCCGAGTCACGCTTGGAGAGGTAATCGTTTACCGTCACCACATGCACCCCCTGGTGGGTCAGTGCGTTGAGGAACACCGGGAGGGTGGCGACCAGTGTTTTTCCTTCACCCGTGGCCATCTCGGCAATTTTTCCCCGATGGAGCACCACCCCGCCGAAGAGCTGTACATCGTAGTGAACCATGTCCCAGGTGATCTCATTGCCACCGGCGACCCATCGGTTCCGATAGATTGCATTCTCTCCTTCGATGCGCACAAAATCGTGCGTGGCGGACAGGTCGCGGTCGAAGTCGGTAGCGGCGACCACGATCTCTTCGTTCTCCGTAAAACGGCGTGCAGTATCCTTCATGATGGAGAAAGCTTCCGGCAGGATCTCTTCCAGCACCTTTTCATATTTCTCCGTAATCTCTTTCTCCAGTTTGTCGATCTGGTTCCAGACCGCTTCCCGCTGATCCAGGTCGACTGTCTCCATGCCGGCCTTCAGTTTCTCCACCTCTGCCCGTTCTTCCGCTACATATTCCCTGATGCGCTGCTCCAGCTCTTTGGTTCTGTTACGCAGCTCATCATGGGTGAGCTTTTCGATTTCGGCATAGGCCTCTTTGACTCTCTTCACGACCGGGTTGACTTCGTTCAGGTCGCGTTGTGCCTTGTTGCCGAATATCATCGATATAATATCATTAAATCCCATAGTTGTATTGTTGTTGTGAGGTTTGTCTCATCACCGGGTTCTTTCTGTCCTGGTCGACGGGGACCCCTGTTATATTCAGTTGTTTGTAATTTTATCAATAGAGTTCTTTCAGTATCTCTCCCCTGGCAGCGTTGGGAGCACGTATACGTAAACGGTACGAGACACTCGGGGCGATCTCGGTGGCTTCGATGGTACGGTTGATTATCTGTGGTTTGATGTCACTGCCAAAAAAGATGACCGGGGCGATCACCGCATTGCTGCGCTCACGCACCTGCAAGTCCGATTGCGGTTCCACCACCTTCCATCCGGGTTGCAGCTCCAGCATCAGATCGCCCGAGATGCCCGGGTAGTAACCGTTCCGCAAGTGGCTGATATGCTCGTTGTGCGTCGCCTGCAGCATCTGATGCGAGGTGACCACATCCTGGATGCCGGCAGACTGCACCAGGAAGGCAGCCGCTTTCTCCTGAAAGTCGGGAAAATCGATCTTTCGCTCCTCCACCAGCTTCCGGTCAAAATAGATCTGGCGGTCGTAATATTTTTTGATCCATTGCTCCCTGCCGTAAAGGGCCATCAGGTACATATTGAGCAGTGCCTGGCTTCTGTCGGGGTAAAAATCGCCTCCGGCAGGCACCATCCCTTCGGGGATGATCTCCTGTTCATTGAAATAGCCGGTGGAAGCGACATAGACCAATGCATGCTTCAGACCCACCGCGGCATCAATGGCATCCAACAACCGCCCTATCTCCTGGTCGAGACGGTAATAGGTATCCTGTATCTCTACGGAGTAGTTCTTGTCAAGAGCTTTCTCATAGTTGCCTGCATAAAAGGTGACCGCGAGAAAATCGGGGTTCATCCGTTTTCCCAACAGGCTGTTTTCCATGACCTTGATGGCTGTGTTGTTCACCTCACTGTTCACGTAGGGAGATTGCTTGAAGAGGTGAAAGCTCTCATTCTTGCCGGCACCAAAATAGTGCTGAAACCGGTACCTGTTCTTGGTATAGGGAAAGGCATTGTAACTCTCGATCTCACGCGCGGGACGCCAGGTGATGCTTCCGATGGTGAGGGTGAGCGACTCGGCGCTGCGGTTCTGCTGGTCCACCACCGGTTGCTTGTTCCGGTAGAAGGTGGAGGTAGCCCACTTACCTGTATAATCTTCAATCCAGTAGGATCCGTTTGCAGCATGCCCTCCCGAGGCGAGCGCCTGTGAAGCATAGGGTGCAAATGCATAGACATCCGACTGGCCGCCGGAAGCAATTTTCAGCTCATCCGCGATGGTGGATACCCTGATGGGGCGCGGCGACAGTTTCTCGGTGGTGGAATTGCCCAGATAACGGTCATCGGCAAAGGATGAGACCTCTCTGTCCGACTCAATTTGATATCGTTTTTCTCCCGTGATCCCGTGGTAGGAGGGATAGGCACCGGTGAAAAGGGTGGTGATCGCCGAAGCCCGGTCCGGGTGGGGATAATCGTATCGGATATTACTGTAAACCAATCCATTGCTAAGCAATCTGTTGAAGCCTTTGTTTCCAAAGGTATGCCTGAACATCTCCAGATAATCCCCTCTCAGCTGGTCGACCGTGATGGCGACCACCAGCTTAGGCACCTCTACCGTTGGGGTCTGTGCTGAGAGGGTTGTAATTGAAAAGATCGCAACCAATGAAGAGAGTATCCTGCTCATCTTTTTATGAAAAATGTTTTGTCCGTTATTGTCCCCATCCCGCTTTCATTTCTCTGCTCGATGTGAACCGCCTGTTTCTGATCCTCTTTTTACCGAACATCAACAGGTTCGTTCCAGATCGCAGCCACAAACTCATTGAAAACGGGATCGTTGCTACCGGCAATTGCTGGGGTATCAACCACCAAAAAAGCAAGAACAGCGTTAAGAGTGCAAAGTTAATAAAATGATAGTAAAAAACACCCCTCTGTGCCGATTTCACCCAAAAGAACGGAACGGCGACCAGCGCAAAGAGGTTCAACCAGGCAAAATTCCAGTTGGGATTGATTGCCGGATGGGAAGAAAAGTACATCAGAAAGAAAAGAATCAGCCCTCCTACTCCTGCGATGCCGAACAAAAAAGAATCGTATAAACGGGGTAAGCGGACGGTGTTCAGTTTGATTCCCTGCACCAGAGAAACCAACAGTGAGATCAGTAGGAGTACGAATGCTGCGACGATGGGTGTGAGAGGACCTTGTTCGCGGACACCGTTCCGGTGATTGTCCAGCGTGAGCAGCACCTCGCTGCGATTCACCAGGGGAATACTCAGCGTGTCGTTTTTTCGGATCTGTGCTCCTTCGAAGGAGTCCATCAGATAGGCCGGCATAAACATCTTTTGCCTCACATCGATCGTCCTGTCGGCCTCCGAGCCGATCAACAGATCAATTCCGAAGCTGTACCAGGGATAATTGAGCAGGGTTTCATGCAGCAGGTCGCGATAGGATTGCTCCCGTACGGCAGGCGGATAATGGACCACCCCGTTGGTGTATTTCTCCACCATATCGCGCGGGCGGGTGGCACAATTGTCATAAAAGTAGTTGTATCGGTACTCTCTGTTCTCAGGCAATGCATTCTGATAAAGGGCGTGGTACAATTGTTGTTTTTCAGCCGTCGAGAGGTTCAGTTCCTGTTGCACTACCTGCTGTCCTTTGGCGCTGTATTCATAGAGAAACTCCCCGAAAGAGGTGACTCCGAGGATGTAATCGGTTCTGCCGCGCACAAAATGATAGATGAAATGAGGTTGCGAGGGGTCGAAAAAACCGTAGTTGTATACCGCATCGATGCCGGTCGAGTCATCTTGCACCCGTATCGCCGTATGGCCAAAAAGGGCGTATACCGCACCGTTCCATGGGGAAGCAGTCAGCAGACTGATCGTTGTACTGTCGCTCAGCTGCACCTGAGCCGTCAACTGAAAGGAGAAAGACAGCAGAAATAAAGAGAGGAAGAGAGAGGCCATTCGTTTTCCGGTAAATATCACGGCTCGTTTCATACGATTCATTTTTTTTCAACGATCACAGTTGCAAAAATAGACAAAAAAAACGGCGGTCTCAACAGATCGCCGTGTAAATTCGATTTCCTTTTGTATTTATTTCTTCTTATTCCGGTTGCCGTAACGGTTCATGAACTTGTCTACACGTCCTGCCGTATCCACCAGTTTTTGTTTTCCGGTGTAGAAGGGATGGGATGCACTGGTGATTTCAAGCTTCACCAGCGGATAGGTAACGCCATCTATCTCAATAGTTTCCTTTGCGTTGATGGTGGAGCGGGAGATAAAGATCTCCTCGTTCGACATATCTTTGAAAACTACCGGACGGTAATTATTGGGGTGAATTTCTTTTTTCATTATATCCTTTTTTTATATGATTCTCAAGTTTTCGGAGGGCAAAGGTAGTACAATCCTTTAAAATAAAAAAATAAATGGGACTCTTTTTTCTGTTGATTGTCAGCATCCCTATGGGGAATATGAGTGGACGGAGGGGCGACGGACGGCTGCTGATATCTGGCTCAGGGATATGTTTTTGAGAGAATAAACCGGATTTACTGAAATAAAATGTTGTTTTTAGAAAGAATATCCCTTATTTTGCAGCTCCTATAGATAGTTAGAAGAAAGATGAAAATTGAAATTATCACCATCGGCGATGAGATCCTGATCGGCCAGATCACGGACACCAATTCCGCCTGGATGGCACGCGAGCTGACACAACGGGGCTTTGATATCCGGGCGGTTACCTCGGTCGGGGACTGTCCGGACGATATCATCCGGGCACTCGATATCGCCTTTTCCCGAGCCGATATCCTGTTGCTCACCGGAGGAGTCGGCCCCACCAACGATGATCTGACCAAACAGACCCTGTGCCGTTATTTTGGGACCCCGCTCATCTTCAGCGAAGAGGTGCTGAAGCAGAACGAATCGTTGTTTCAGCGAAGAAAGATCCCCCTTAATCTGCTGACGCGCAACCAGGCGTATGTACCGGAGGCAGCGACGGTGATCCCGAATAGCACGGGTACTGCCCCCTTCCTCTGGTTTGGCAAAGGAGACAAAGTGCTGGTATCGATGCCGGGGGTGCCTACAGAGATGAAGACAGCCATGCGGGAGGAGATCATCCCGCGACTGGAAAAGCAGTTTCGGGTGAAAACTTATTTGCGGCAGATGTACCTGGTCACGGGAATGACCGAGTCAGCGCTGGCGGGTCACCTGGCATTTTTTGAAGACAACCTGCCCGCAGGCTTTTCCCTGGCCTATCTTCCCTCCGGCGGGTATATCCGACTGCGGTTGTCTGCGAAGGGAGAGGAGCATGCAGCAGAGATGGCGCGACAGGGAACCGTTCTGAAGCAGCTGCTGGCAAGTTCCTGTATCTCGGAAAGTGATCAGAAGCCGGAGGAGCTGCTGGGAGAGATCCTTCGGGAGAAGGGGCTCATGCTCTCCACTGCGGAGAGTTGTACCGGCGGTTTTATTGCGCACCTGATCACTACCGTCCCCGGTGCATCAGCCTATTACAAAGGCAGTGTGGTCTCCTATGACAATCAGATCAAAGAGAAGATGCTTCGGGTGAAGAAGGAGACCATCGAACAGGTGGGTGCGGTAAGCCGGGAAGTGGTGGAACAGATGGCGTTGCATGTGGCGGAAGAGATGGATACGACTTGTGCCTTGGCAGTCTCCGGCATCATGGGCCCTGACGGCGGCAGCGAGGAGAAGCCGGTGGGCACCGTATGGATTGCCACTCTCTGCGGCAGAGAGCTCCTGTCGCAGGAGTATCATGTGGGCCGCGGGCGCGAACAGAATATTGAGCGTACGGCCAATCTGGCTATCGTTCAGCTGATCAACATGATGCAGAGGGATCCTGTCTAACCGATCGTGTCGAACCCGCAATAGGGTACCAGCACCTCCGGGATGCGGATGCCTTCGTCCGTCTGGTTGTTCTCCAGCAGGGCAGCCATGATGCGCGGCAGCGCCAGTGCACTTCCGTTGAGGGTATGGCAGAGCTGTGTCTTGCGGTCGGCATCGCGGTAGCGGCATTTCAGGCGATTGGCCTGATAACTCTCGAAATTGGATACCGAGCTCACCTCCAGCCACCGTTGCTGTGCCGCCGAATAGACCTCAAAATCGAAGGTGAGCGCCGAGGTGAAGCTTAGGTCGCCGCCGCAGAGACGAAGAATACGCCAGGGTAACTCCAGCCTCTCCACCAGTGTCTGCACATAGGAGACCATCTCGTCGAGTCGTGCATAGGAGCGCGCCGGCTTGTCGATGCAGACGATCTCCACCTTGTCGAATTGGTGCAGGCGGTTCAGTCCCCGCACATCCTTGCCGTAGGAACCTGCTTCGCGGCGGAAACAGGCGGAGTAAGCTGTATTTTTCACCGGAAGGTCTTTCTCGTCGAGGATCACATCACGGTAGAGGTTGGTCACCGGCACCTCGGCGGTAGGGATCAGGTAGAGGTCGTCCAGCCCCACATGATACATCTGCCCTTCTTTGTCGGGCAGCTGTCCCGTTCCGAACCCGGAATCGCTGTTTACCACATAGGGAGGCTGTACCTCCAGATATCCCGCACCACGGGCACTGTCGAGGAAGAAGTTGATCAGTGCACGCTGCAGACGGGCTCCCTTTCCTTTGTATACGGGGAAGCCGGCACCCGTGATCTTCACTCCCAGCTCAAAGTCGATGAGATCATATTTTTTTGCCAGTTCCCAGTGAGGCAGGGCATCTTTGGACAATAGAGGGGATTCTCCCCCACTCCGTTCGACGCGGTTGTCTTCAGCACCCTTCCCTTCCGGGACCGATGCATGGGGCAGATTGGGGATGGTGACCAGCAGGTTCTGTATCTGTTCTTCCGCATCATGCAGGGTTTCCTCCAGCTCTTTGGCTGACTCCTTCAGTCGGCTCACCTTCCTGCGCGCTTCGGTGGCTGACTCCTTTTTTCCTTCCTTCATGAGTGCGCCGATCGACCGGGAGAGAGTGTTGACTTCGTTCAGGAGGGTATCGAGTGAGGTCTGCGTGCTGCGCCGCAGATCATCCTGCAAAATGATCCGGCTGATAACCTCTTTTGCATCGAAATGTTTACAGGCGAGGCGTTTCACCACCTCATCCCTGTTTTCTCTGATTTCTTTGAGTGTAAGCATAACAAATCGTTCAACTGTTTTTCAGCGTGCAAAGATATAAAAAATAGAGGCACGAAAACAGTTGATCATAAAATATCTTCAGAAGAGGGCGGACGGGTCAGAACAGTTGAAAGTGCAGTGTTTCACGTAATTCTCTTTCTCTTTGTTTCTTTTGCCGGTAATATCGGGAGATATAATAGGCAAATCCTGCGAAAGCGCCCAGCATCATCATGTCTTTGATCGTATTACTCTTCATATGGTTGTTTTTAATGTGCATCAATAACAATCGGTTCACGGTTTCGGTTCTACTGATAAGATGGAAAAATCGCCAAAACGTTGCATGAGAAATGAAAAACTTTTCATGAAAAGAGCAAAATCATTCTATTTCCTTTTCCAGGCGGATGACAAACACCCTCTTTGTCCGGTCGGTGACCCGAAACCGATTATCCATCCGTTCCCCCACAATCCATACCACATCCTCCCCCGACAACAGCACCCATACCTCTTCTTTGTCGCGCAGGCTCAGTTTGCGGTCGGTGAAATAATCGCTCAGCTTTTTTTTCCCTTTCATGCCGAAGGGTATGAACCAGTCGCCCGGCTGCCACCGGCGCAGGAGCAGAGGAAACTGTAAATGCTCCTGATCGGCATACAGGAGAGAAGCGCTTTTTTCGATCTGCACAGGCATCTCATACGATTGCATCTGCAGCGGCAGGGGATTGGAGAGAACCGTCATCTCCCTGTCGATCCGGAAAGAACCTTTTTCCGTGTGTTCCTGCAGTGGGGCCGTGATAAAAGCATCCCGGTCCTTGATCACTCTGTGGTGGCGGGCCAGGAACACCTTCCCGGGGGTGGCATGCATGTTTTCATATATCTCTTCTATGACGGAAGGGGAAAAACCCAGCGGGGTGAGAATTTCGAACAACAACGATCGCGGGGAGGGGGTCTGTTGCAGCTTCTCGATATGGATCTTATTGTGTTGATATACCGTTGCTGTCTGATCAGCGACCGCTCTGTTGTATACCTTTTCCGCCTCGGCAAGGTGAAGGGAGGTGCGGTGAAGGGTCTCTCTCACCGCCGGATTCAGTTGTTCCAGGAATGGGATCAGATGCAGTCTGATAGCATTGCGCAGATAGTGATCCTCGTTGTTGCTGCTGTCAAAGACATAGGGTATATCCCGTTCCCTGATATATTGCTCGATCTCTGCCCGTGTGACACACAGCAGAGGACGCACCACCCTCCGGTTTTTTGCGGCGATGCCGGTCAGTCCCCGGATGCCGGTGCCGCGGATCAGGTTCAGCAGGAGTGTTTCCACCGAGTCGTCCCTGTGGTGTGCCACCGTAATCGCTTCGGCATCAGATTGCCGGCGGATGATCTCAAACCAGTCGTATCGCAGTTCCCGTGCAGCCATCTCGACGGAGATCTTCCTATCCGTGGCATATTGACGGGTGTCGAAATCTATGGAGGTATAGGGTACATCGATGCTCTTGCACCATCTTCTCACAAAATCGGTATCCCGCTGCGACTCTTCGCCTCTGAGGTGAAAATTGCAATGAGCGGCTACACAGTGATACCCCAGCAGGATCAGCAAATCGAGTAACGCCATGGAATCCATCCCGCCACTCAACCCGACGATCACGCGCCCACCCGGTGTGAGCAGTTGTTCCTTTTCTATGAATCTTCTGACTCTTTCCAGCATTTGTATCCATTCAGCTTAAGGTAACAAATGTACACATTTACCCGTTACTTCCGTTACCCCTTCCGCAAATCTTTCACCGAAAAGAGCGGTAAATAGCAGGAAAAAGTGTATTTTTGTGCTGTTAAGAGATTGATAAGTGCAGACAACACCATGATAGAGAAAATTGAAGCGCTGCTTGCGGAAATAGAGCAGCTACAGGTCTCCACCCCTGAGGAAGTGGAGGCAGCCCGTGTCCGGTATCTGAGTAAAAAAGGGATCATCTCCTCTCTGATGGATGATTTCAGGAACGTGCCGACAGAGCGTAAAAGAGAGGTGGGGATGAGGGTGAACGCCCTGAAACAGACTGCTACCGAACGCCTGCAGCAATTAAAGGAGCTGTTTGTGCAAAATGGCTCTTCCGGGAAGGAGAATGATCTCTCCCGAACGGCCTACCCGGTACCGTTGGGCACGCGCCATCCCCTGTCGATCGTCCGCGAGGAGATTTGTGATATCTTTAAACGCCTGGGGTTCTCCATTGCCGAAGGTCCCGAAGTGGAGGACGACTGGCATGTCTTCTCGTCGCTGAATTTTGCCGATGACCATCCGGCTCGTGACATGCAGGACACGTTTTTCATCCAACACGATCCGCAGATTGTCCTGCGCACCCACACCTCCTCCGTGCAGACACGCGTCATGGAGACCACGGCTCCCCCCATCCGGATCATCTGTCCGGGACGGGTTTACCGGAATGAGGCGATCTCCTACCGTGCACACTGTTTCTTCCATCAGGTGGAAGCCCTCTATATTGATGAGGGCGTATCGTTTGCCGACCTGAAGCAGGCGCTTTTTTTCTTTGCCAGGGAGATGTTCGGCGCAGAGACGAAGATCAGGCTGCGTCCGTCCTATTTTCCTTTCACGGAACCCAGTGCCGAGATGGATATCTCCTGTAACATCTGCGGGGGAAAAGGGTGCCCCTTCTGCAAACATACGGGATGGGTGGAGATCCTCGGTTGCGGCATGGTCGATCCCAACGTGCTGGAGAACTGCGGCATCGACAGCAGAAAATATACAGGATACGCCCTGGGTATGGGGATTGAGCGCATCACCAACCTGAAGTACCAGGTGAAGGATCTGAGGATGTTCTCCGAAAACGATCTGCGCTTTCTGGAACAGTTTCGTTCGGCATATTGATGCCTTTCACTGACCAACGATCGAACCAAATGATACGAGCAAATTATTTATTCCTTTTGTTTCTGGTGTTCACATGCACGAGCGTGCATGCTCAAAAAACGATACGGGTAAATGCCGTCAAGACAAACGATTACGGCGTGGTCTACACGCTCCCGAAGAGCTCATTTGAGATTACGCTGCTGGTAAAGAAAACCACCTATCAGCGTGGAGACTTTTATCCTTATGCGCAGCCCTATCTGGGAATTGAAAAGCCGATCACGGAAAACCGCACCCTCTTTTCCCTGGAAGATCTCTCCGTAGTGAACAAGGGGATCGCCGACAAGGAGCAATCCTTTTTGGTGGAGTTCAAAGCCAAGTCTTTCGAACCCTTTGTCTTTCTGCGTGAGGATGGCGTGATCCTCTCCGTCAACAGCGAGCCCGAGCAGCCGGCAGACAGCGGGATGAAGATCCCCGAGGGAGAAACGCGGGATGCCAATCCCCGCCGTTTCTTCTCACAGGAGACGCTGATGGCCGGTTCTACTGCCAAGCAGGCGGAGCTGGTGGCCCGCCAGATCCTGGAGTTGCGCCGCAGTCGCACCGATATCCTTACCGGCGAAGCGGAGAGCATGCCCCCCGACGGCATGGCTTACAAGGTGGTGATGGATCAGATCGACCTGCAGGAGAAAGCGCTGACGGGTCTCTTTACCGGCACGGTACAGACAGAGTATCTGACGGTGAGTTACAGGGTTATCCCGGATGAAAACAATATCGACAGGAGCGTGATCGCCCGCTTCTCGGAGAAACTGGGTCCGGTAGATGCCGACAACCTGGCAGGTGAACCGCTCTACTTGTCACTGATCAACAAGACGCCCAAAGTGGAGATGAACCTGTCGGAGCGTGATCTGAAACGACTGGAGCGCAAACTCAGCAGTGGTCTGGTTTATAACATCCCCGGAAAAGCCAAACTGACCCTCGAATACAAAAACAAGCCGGTCAGGGAAATGGAAGTGGATGTGGTACAGTACGGCTCGAAGGAAGTACTGGCGAAACGAATGTTCGGGAACATGAACCAACCCGTCAAAGTGTTGTTCTATCCTGAGCTGGGTGCGATCAGGCAGATTATCCAGTAAGTAAAATGGTGAAAGAAGGCCGCTTCTTTGCAAATGAAGATAAGAAACTTTAAAAACTGAATATGATGCACAAACGGATTTCTATCCCGATCATTCTGCTGACTGCCGGCTTGCTGCTGATGAACTCCTGTAAGAAGGGTGGCGGCGTCCGCACCTCTGTAATCCGATTCGACTCGGTAGTGGTAAACGAACGGATCCCTCTTCTGCAGGTGAATGACTCTACCTTGCCTTATGCCGATCTGGACATTTCATTTACCTATCCGGTGAGATTTCGCGATAAAGCTTCCCTTGCGCGCTTGCAACAGATCTTCGTGGGTACCTTTTTCGGTGATGTCCGTTCTGACAGCCTTTCGCCACAAGATGCCACGGCTCGTTATGCCGATGCCTACAGAGAACGTTATCTCTCGCTGTCGAACAGTTATGATCAGGACAAGGCGATGCTGGAGGGTGAGATGCCCATGTGGTACTGGTACATGCTGGATATCCGGAACAGGGTGCTGTTTGTGAATGATTCGCTGCTGAGTTATGCGGTGGAGTACAGCGATTACGAAGGGGGTGCACACGGATCGCACAGGGTCACCTACACCAACATTGACCTCAATGAGCTCCATACGCTTACGGAAGAGGATCTTTTTGTGGCGGGCTACTACAAACCGCTCACGGAAAAGATCGTGGCGCAGCTGATGCGGGATCATTCGGTCACGCAACCCGATTCACTGTTGACACAAGGGTTCTTTACCATTGAGGACATTGTCCCCAACAACAATTTCTGGCTGAGCGACGAGGCGATTCACTACTCCTACAACCAGTATGAGATTGCCCCTTACGCCATGGGGGTTATCCATGTGACAATCCCCTATTCCGAACTGTCAGATATCCTTTTGCCCCGGGGAATCATCACCCGATATTGCTCCGGACAGAAATAAGCAGAAAAGGCCTGTTTTTATACAACAAAACCGGCGTCACGGTTGTTACTACTGATCAGGGCGGCTTGTAACCGCCTTGCTTATTCATACCGGTCATGTTGACCCGAAATATCCGTACAGATATGCAAGAACTGGATCAAGATCAGATATTAAATGAATTAACGACACAGGAATACAAATTCGGTTTCACCACCGATGTGGAGACCGAGGTGATTGCAAAGGGACTCAATGAAGAGGTGATCCGCCTGATCTCATCGAAGAAGGAAGAACCGCAATGGATGCTGGAGTTCCGCCTGAAAGCGTTCCGTCACTGGCTCACCATGAAACAGCCGGAGTGGGCCCACCTGAAGATCCCCCCTATCGACTTTCAGGATATCATCTACTATGCCGATCCCACCCAAAAAAAATCACCCAACAGCCTGGAAGAGGTGGACCCGGAGCTGCTGAGGACCTTCGAGCGACTGGGTATCCCGCTCGAAGAACAGAAGCAGCTGACAGGTGTGGCCGTGGATGCGGTGATGGACAGTGTCTCGGTGAAAACCACCTTCAAGGAGGTGCTCGCCGACAAGGGAATCATCTTCAGCTCCTTCAGCGAGGCGGTGAAACATCATCCCGACCTGGTGAGGAAGTACATGGGTACGGTGGTACCCTACAAAGATAACTTCTATGCAGCGCTCAACTCGGCGGTGTTCAGCGACGGTTCTTTTGTTTATATTCCCAAGGGGGTACGCTGTCCGATGGAGCTTTCCACCTACTTCCGCATCAATGCGGCCAACACGGGCCAGTTTGAACGTACCCTGATCATTGCCGACGACGACTCCTACGTAAGTTACCTCGAAGGATGTACGGCTCCGATGCGTGACGAGAACCAGCTACACGCAGCCATTGTGGAGATCATCGTCTTGGAACATGCGGAGGTGAAATACTCGACGGTCCAAAACTGGTATCCCGGCGACAAGCATGGCAAAGGGGGGGTCTATAACTTCGTGACCAAAAGGGGGCTCTGCAAGGGCAATCACTCGAAGATCTCCTGGACACAGGTGGAGACCGGCTCCGCCATCACCTGGAAGTATCCCTCCTGCATCCTGGCCGGCGACTACTCAGTAGGCGAATTCTACTCGGTGGCGGTGACCAACAACTTCCAGCAGGCCGATACCGGCAGTAAGATGATCCACCTGGGTAAGAACACCCGCAGCCGCATTGTCTCCAAGGGGATCTCTGCCGGCAGCAGCCAGAACAGCTACCGAGGACTGGTAAAAATCACCCGCAAGGCGGAGAATGCACGCAACCACTCACAGTGCGACAGCCTGCTGCTGACCGATCATTGCGGCGCACATACCTTTCCATATACCGACATCCAAAACCCCGGCGCCATCCTGGAGCATGAGGCCACCACCTCCAAGATCAGCGAAGATCAGATCTTCTATTGCAACCAGCGCGGACTGGGTGAAGAGGAGGCGATCGGCCTGATCGTAAACGGATATGTGAAGGAGGTGGTGAACAAGCTCCCCATGGAGTTTGCCGTAGAGGCGCAGAAGCTGTTGCAGATCAGCCTTGAGGGCAGCGTGGGATAAAGGGAATTGCTGCCTTTCCTACCATTCTATTGGTTTTTCCCCATGGGCCAGCAGGTAGGCGTTGGCCTGGCTAAAATGCTTGTTTCCAAAGAATCCGCGGTGAGCAGAGAGTGGCGAAGGATGCGGTGATTTTAGAATAAGATGCTTATTCGCATCAATCCCCTCCCCTTTTCTTTGGGCGTAGGCCCCCCAGAGAAGAAAGACCAGGTGCTCCCGCTCTTCGGCCAGATGACGGATGACCGCATCGGTGAAGGTCTCCCATCCTTTTCCCTGATGGGAGGCGGCGCGATGTGCCTGAACCGTGAGGGTGGCATTGAGCAGGAGTACCCCCTGACGGGCCCAGCGCTCCAGGTTCCCCGAAGGGGGGATCGGTATGCCAAGGTCATTCTCAATCTCTTTGTAGATATTCACCAGGGAAGGAGGAATCTGCACACGGTCATTGACCGAAAAACAGAGACCGTGAGCCTGTCCCGGTTCATGATAGGGATCCTGTCCTACGATCACCACCTTCACCCGGTCAAAGGGGCAGCGGTCAAATGCATGAAAAATAAGCTTTGCCGGGGGATAAACGGTGCCGCACCGGTATGCCTCTCGTACAAACCCGGTCAGTTTTCTGAAATACTCTTTTTCAAACTCATCCTGCAATCGGGCTTTCCAGCTCTCATCAATTCTTACATCCATCGGTTCATGTTGTTTTTGCCTGCTAAAATACAAAAAGCTTTTCACAGATGAAAAAAAATCCTTCTCCGGTGGAGAAGGATCCTGTGTGACGGTTCCTTCCGGAAACCTCAAATAAGGAGTATCCCCTGTTGCCGTGCTTTCTCCCGCATCTGCCGGGGCCACAGGCTCGCCTGGATCTCACCGATGTGCGCTTTGCGCAGGTAGTGCATGCAGAGGCGCGACTGACCGATGCCTCCCCCGATAGAAAGCGGCAGTTCATTGTTCATCAGTCGTTTGTGAAAATAGAGAGCGAGCCGCTCCTCTTTCCCGCGTTCTTTGAGCTGATAAGCCAGGGCCGTGGCATCGACTCGTATCCCCATGGAGGAGAGTTCGACTGATTTTTTCAGTACCGGATTCCAAACCAGCAGATCACCGTTCAGCCCCCGATAACCCTCTTCGTTGACCGTACTCCAGTCGTCATAGTCGGGTGCACGACCGTCATGCGGCTCCCCGTTGGACAGGAGAGCACCGATCCCGATAATGAAAACCGCCCCGTATTCCTTTGTGATGGCATCTTCCCGTTGCTTGGCATCCATGGTTGGATATCGCTGCAACAACTCCTCCGAATGGATAAAGGTGATCTCAGGGGGAAGTTGGGGAGTGATCAGGGGGAAGAGCTCATACACCAGGTATTCGGTGCGCAGCATGGCGGCATAGATCCTTCTGACAATGCTCTTCAGGTACTCCACCGTTCGCTCTTTCTCACTGATCACCAGCTCCCAGTCCCACTGATCCACGTAGAGCGAATGCAGGTTGTCCAGCTCTTCATCCGCCCGGATGGCATTCATGTCGGTATAAATGCCAAACCCCTGCTCAATCTCATAGTCGGCAAGCGTCAGTCGTTTCCATTTGGCCAGGGAGTGTACGATCTCCGCATCCATGTCGTCCATATCCTTGATGGGGAAACGAACCGGTCGCTCTACACCGTTCAGGTCGTCGTTGATACCGGTGCCGCTCTCTACGAACAGCGGGGCGGTAACCCGACGCAAACGGAGCTCGGAAGAGAGGTTTACCTGAAAGAAATCCTTGATATTCTTGATTCCCAGTTCCGTCTGTTTGAGATTCAACAGCGGAGCATAGCCGGTGGGAATATCCAATTGTGACATATGATATATCAATCTTTTAATCAATATGAATCCACAAAGATAGAATATTTTTTCATTTTGTCAAAGATAATCCCATATAAAAGCACATTTTGCTATAAATACAGGAAATCAGCAATCATTTAATGTAATATTATCGGATGGATTATCATTTTTCTAATCAAAAAAGCTCCATTCCTCCCACCAGTTCGCTCACCGATGCGATTCCGTGCCGCTCCATATACTCCCTGATGCCCCTCACAATCTTCACCGTGACCGCCGGGTCCACAAAGTTACAGGTACCGACCTGAATGGCGGTCGCACCGGCCAGGATGAACTCGATGGCATCCTGCCAGTTGCAGATGCCCCCCATACCGATAACGGGGATCCCGACAGCGTGATATACCTGCCAGACCATCCGTACGGCGATCGGTTTGATGCAGGGACCGGAGAGTCCTCCGGTGACGGTGGAGAGCTTTGGTTTTCTGCGCTCCACATCGATGGCCATCCCCAGGAAAGTATTGACCAGGGATACCGCATCAGCCCCTTCCGCCTCTACCGATCGGGCAATCTCCGCGATGTCAGTTACGTTGGGCGAGAGCTTCACGATCAGCGTGCCGGGATAAACCTGCCGCACCGCGTGGGTTACCCGGGCAGCCGAGGCACAGGTGGTGCCGAATGCCATGCCGCCTTCTTTCACGTTGGGACAGGAGATATTGAGCTCAATGGCAGGAATCTTCTCCAGTCCGGCCAGTTTCTCCGTGCAGGCTACATAGTCCTCCACGGTCGATCCCGATACGTTGACGATGATATGGGTATCATACTCTTTGATCACCGGATAGAGGTGCTCCACGAAATAATCTACTCCCTTGTTCTGGAGGCCTACTGCATTGAGCATGCCGGAGGGTGTTTCTGCCATTCTGGGGTAATCATTCCCCTGGCGCGGCTCCAGAGTGGTTCCCTTCACAATCATTCCGCCCAGGCGGTTAAGGTCCATAAAATCGGTGTACTCTGTACCGTACCCAAAGGTCCCCGATGCGGTCATGACCGGGTTTCGGAGCTGTAATCCGCCGATTGTCACTTCTAATCGAGCCATGTCAGTTCGTTTATGTTAAATATGGGGCCTTCCGTGCAGGCACAGACATTCCCCCTGGTTGTTTTCTCCACGCAGCAGAGGCAGGCACCGAAGCCGCATGCCATCAGGTTCTCGAGAGAGACTTCACACCCGACGCCCTTTTCGTGTGCATAGCGTGCGATAGCCACCATCATCGGTTTGGGGCCGCAGGTGAAGATAAAGTCGTACCGTTTCCGCTGCAACAGTGAGTGATGGGTCACATACCCCTTCTCACCCAAAGAACCATCTTCGGTCGTGCAGTAGAGGGTTCCATACTGCTCAAAATCGGGTCGCTGGAGGATATTTTTTTCGGATGCTCCCCCCAGCAGAAAATCACAGGCAAAACCTTTCTCATGCAGTTTATTCCCCAGAAAAAGCAGAGGGGCAGTGCCTACGCCGCCGCCTACAAGGAGAAAATTTCCCGGTGCGGACGGGATCGTAAAGGCGTTTCCCAAGGGAAAGATCAGGTTCAGTTTCGCGCCGACAGCCATTTCACAGATTTTCCGGGTACCTTCCCCCACAGCCTGCACCAGAAGCCATATTTCATTTTTTTGCGTATCGGCATAGTTGATCGATATCGGCCTTCTCAAGAACGTATGAGGGGCGTTGTCTACCCGAACCTGCACAAACTGACCCGGATGCATCTCCGGCAATCTCATATTGTTGAGCGGGGCGACTTTTAACAGATGGTTTTGATCGTTTAGTCGATCGTTGGAGTGAACGGTGAAATCGAGTTGCTTCATTAGGATCATTAGCTTTATTCCATACAAAAGTACATCATAATTTTTACATACGACGAAAGGAGAAGAAATTTAGGAAAATCGGTGCGAACAGGAACAGATGGCTCTGACCGGGAGGATGAGATGCCTTATCCCTTCACCTGAGGAGGGATAAAGGTTTCGAAAGTATGATCGCTGTAATAGATGATTATCTGGGTGATTTTTTTGTCATGCACTACAGATGATTCAACATGCTTTGGATCAACGCCTTTCACATGGCCGGGAACCTCTTTAAATGCCATTTCCTTCCCTTTTTCTGCAATGTGAGGAATAGGCTCCGTATCTGGCTCACTCTGGTGGAACAAATCCGGTTCTTTTTTGATTGCATCGGAATCAACGCCCTCTTTATAGATGGAGCCGATCCCATTCAGCAGCCATTCCGGATTGATGTAGTTCATTTCACCCAGGATCTTTGTCACCACATCCAGGCTCGGATTGTTCCTGCCATTGAGGATATGGGAGATGATTGCCCTGTTGATCTGCAATCGGTCCGCAAACCGAGTCGGCGTCAGATGCTCCATTTCCATGATCTGTTTGATGCGATCTTTCATAGCTGCTTCGTTCCGTGGTGAATGAATATTTATGCATCCGGTCGATGCGTTCACAAATGTATAAATAAATTTATACAAATGGAAAAAGAAATGAGATAGATTTGTAATTTACAATTCTTGATATAAGTAGTACATTTGTATCGAAACAAAACTATTCAACCAATATAGTCGATATAATTAGATGCAGTAGTACTTTGTTTGATCTACTTAATACATTCATTATTAGGTAAATAGAAGAAATTGGGACCGAATATTTAACAGTCATCGGCGGGAAATAGCCTAGTCGGGCCTGCAGATCTTTATTTATACTTTATTTTATATATGCAATGGATTGATTTTAAATATTATGAACACATATTATAATAGTATGTCTGATTTGTTAAAAGGCGCAATTCAATTATGTAACGAATTTACATCTGGATACTTGCCACTCTGGCACATTTGTGTGTTTTACAACTGGATACATTTGTATTTAATTATATGTCATTCCGGTTCATTCAGGTCTGTGTATTTATTGTTTTATCGCTGCATAGTTATCCGAATCACTGTTCCCGAGATCGTGCGGGTGTCTTCGATACAGGAGCTGTCACTCTGCACATCGTCTCAAAACCTTCTGACGGGCTTCTACACCACCGGATGATGCAATGCTGTTCATTATTGCACTCCTGTGTATTCTGAAAGATTGTATCGAATTGATAGATTGTCGGTTATGACTGATATGGCTTGTATCAGATTTGGCATCAGAAAAATGAGTGGCCTGCGGACCACTTTAACGGGCAGGATTAATGCATGATCCGGTAGACCAGCTCACGCAACAGTTCATGCTGCGAAGCTGATACATTGTCCACCCCTTTTGAACTGGCATCAAATCGCCGCAATTCGGAGATGATCTCCATCACCTTTGTTGCACTGTAGTGTTTCAGTCCGGTCATGTAGTCTCGTGCAAAATAGGCATTTTTGATCTGCAGAGCCGACATCACCGACTGTTCATCCCTGCGTGGCAGCCAGTAGCATTCCAGCAGGTTGCTGAAATAGTTGAAGAGGATCGCCACGGTACCCATCATCGGGTATTCCTTCGGGTTTTTTCCGAAATGATCCACAATACGGTTTGCCGTAAGCAGATCTTTGCGGATGATGGCTTTCTGTAGTTCGAAGTTATTGTAATCCTTGCTGATACCCACATTCTGTTCAATCAGTTCAGCCGTGACTCTTTTGGTCTGTTCGGGGAGTGATACCACCAATTTTTCCAGCTGGGGAATCAGCTTGCTGATGTCGTTTCCCACATAGTCGTTCAGCATCTGGGCTGCCTTGTCGTCGATGGTGATCGCCTGTTCCCTGAACCAGGAGACGATGAAGGGAGGAATCTGGTTATCGTACAGTTTTTTCGATTCAAAGACCACCCCTATTTTGTCGATGTTCTTCACCACTGCTTTCCGTTTGTCTACGGTACCGTTGCGGTAGTTGATGACCAGTACGGTCGATGCCATCGGGTTCCTGACATAATGAGCCAGTAGTTCAAACTGGTCAAGATTCTGTGCCTCTTTCACCACAATCAACTGCCGTTCCGCCATCATCGGGTAGCGGCGTGCTGCCGAGATGATTGTGTTCACGTCGGAGTCTATGCCATAAAAGGTGAGCAGATTGAAATCCTTCTCCGTTTCAGTCAGGACGGTCTGTAGAAGAAGGTCGGTCAGCCGGTCAATGAAATAGCCTTCCTCGCCCATCAGCAGGTAGACCGGCATGAATCGTCCCTGCAGGATATTGGTGCGGATGGTCTCGAAACTGTTTTTTGTGGTTGATGCCATTTTTTTTATAATCGATTGCTCCGGTCACCAGTCGAAGCGCAGGTGCTTGATGGTGGATCCGTTGTTCATAATGGAGGAGAGCGACTTGATCCCTATCTTGACATGCTCATCCACGAAGTTCTCCGTGACATGCCGATCACTCTTTTCCGTTTTTACGCCGGTAGAGATCAGCGGCTGGTCGGACACCAGCAGCAGGGCACCCGTGGAGATATGGTTGGCAAAGCCGCAGGTGAAGAGCGTGGCGGTCTCCATATCGACCGCTAGGGCACGTATCTGTCTGAGGTATCCCTTGAAATCATCGTCGTATTCCCACACCCTGCGGTTGGTGGTGTAGACCGTCCCTGTCCAATAATCCCTTCCGAAGTCGCGGATATTGGAGGAGACCGCGCGCAGCAGGCTGAACGCCGGCAGGGAGGGCACCTCCGGCGGGAAGTAGTCGTTGGAGGTTCCCTCACCCCGTATGGCAGCGATGGGCAGGATATAGTCCCCCAGCTCGCTTCTAGCCTTCAGTCCGCCGCACTTTCCCAGAAAAAGGACTGCCGTGGGCGTGACGGCACTCAGCAGATCCATTACCGTGGCGGCGTTGGCACTGCCCATGCCGAAGTTGATGATGGTGATTCCTTCCGCTGAAGCGTTAGGCATATTGGCGTCTGCCCCCACGACCGGCACATTGAAATGATGGGCAAAGATCTCCACATACTTCTGAAAGTTGGTCAGCAGGATAAACTTGGTGAACGCCTGCAAGGGACGTTTTGTATATCTGGGAAGCCAGTTCTCTACGATTTCTTGTTTCGTTCTCATAAAAAAACGCTATTTTTGTTCTGAGCGAATCCCGTTCTATACACAAAGATACAATATGTACCCGTTAAATTTGCCATCGTTTGAAGCAAAAATCCGAAAAGAGGGTGACTGCCCGGAGATATTCGATCCACAGCGACGGAAATATGTGGCATTGACGCCCGAGGAATGGGTGCGACAGCATTTTGTGCATTTTCTGGTTTCGGAAAAGGGTTACCCCGCCTCCCGCATTGCCAATGAGACTGCCATCCGGCATCACTCACGCTCGCGCCGTTGTGATTCAGTGGTCTACAACAAACAACTGGAGCCGGTGATGATTTTGGAATACAAGGAACCGAAGGTGCCTGTCACCCAGCAGGTATTCGATCAGGTGGCACGCTATAACAGTGTGCTGCGGGTGCCCTACATCGTCGTTTCCAACGGCATCAGTCACTTTTGTTACCGGATCGATTACGAAACGCAGGAGTATCGTTTTTTGACCGATATCCCGATGTACGATGAGCTGTGAAATAGCAGTCAGCCATCAGCATTCAGGCAGTCTGCTTTGGTTCTTGGTTTCTGAAAATGGAACATTGAACCATGCACTGTGAACCGTGTGATTAGTAGCTCTCCTTTTCTGACGGGAAATCAGCCGTTTTAACATCGTGAATGTATTGTTGCACCGCAGCGGTGATCTCATCGAACAAACTGGCGTAGCGGCGCAGGAAACGGGGTGAGAAGCCTTTGTTCAGCCCCAGCATGTCGTGCATCACCAGTACCTGACCATCTACGTGTGGGCCGGCACCGATTCCGATTGTCGGAATAACTAGTTGCGCTGAGACTTTTTTTGCCAGCTGTGCCGGAATTTTTTCCAGCACGACAGAACAACAGCCTGCCTCCTGCAGAAGGCAGGCATCATCGAGCAGCCTGGCAGCTTCCGCCTCCTCCTCTGCACGCACGGCATAAGTGCCGAATTTGTTGATGGACTGCGGCATCAGGCCCAGGTGTCCCATAAGGGGAATGCCGGCACTGAGAATCAGTTTCACTGACTCCGTGATCTCTCTTCCTCCTTCCAGCTTCAGGCAATCGGCTCCTGTCTCCTTCATGATCCGCACCGCGTTGGCTACCGCCTCATGAGGGTTGCCCTGATAGCTGCCGAAGGGCATATCGATCACCACCATGGCTCTTTTGACGGCGTTCATTACCGCCTTGCCGTGGTAGATCATTTGGTCCACGGTTATGGGGAGCGTGGTGGTGTTGCCCACCATCACGTTCGATGCCGAGTCGCCCACCAGGATCACATCTATCCCGGCTTGATCAATCACTGTGGCCATCGAATAGTCGTATGCCGTAAGCATCGATATTTTCTCTCCCCGCTGTTTCATTTCCAGCAGCCGATGTGTGGTCACTTTCCTTTTGTTATCGGAAGAAAGATATCCTTTTTGCTGTTCCATACAAAACTGTTTTTACAAATTATTCGGTGTAACAAAGGTACGATTTTTATCTGTTATGCGGAAAAAAAGAAAGCCGGGAGATCATTTCCCGGCTCATTTGTTCATATTTTTATCTGCGATGATTAAAATTTGTAACCCAGTGTGATCAGTCCCCTAACAGATTTGTTTTTCAACTGAAAGGGAGTGGCGTCGATCACGAGCTCTTCCCGATTGGCGGTAAAGAGGTTGGGAAAAGGATAGAGATCATCGGTTTGGGTTTGGTAGACCAAGGCACAATCGAGGAAAAAGTTTCGATTAAACCGGTACCCCAGCCCGCCGGTTAAATAATGGGTATCACCTTCCATTCGATAGATGGTGTTCGATCCGGCAATGGCCGCATCGCCGCTTTCACGGAATTTGGCCTCATAGGGGTTCTGCATCCAGGCATACCCTAAGCGGCCAGAGAACTGCTGGGTAAAGCGAAACTCCATGCCTGTGCGGATGGTCGATGCCGTCCGAAAATCCATCGAAATATATTCGTTGTCGACCTTATACCAATCGTGCTTTTCGTAAGCTCCCGATGGAACGGACAGCTTCATGGCCGAGTAATCGGTCAGTTCATAATCCAGGCTGGCAATAAAGCGGCCTCCCAGCACCGTTGCGATGCTCGCCACCAGCTTGCCGGGCGTTTTCAGGTCATAGTCGTTGGTAAAGCGTGCCGAATAGGTTTGTCCCTTTTTATAGTCAGGGTCGGTGATGTACGCCCCCATGTCATCATCGATCTGTGCCTCGTAGGTTTCGGTCATGGTGTACCAGGTAGGGGTATGGTAAGCAAGTCCCAGCCGCAGCTCATTTACCGGCCGGTAGATGGCCCCGATCTTGGCACTGACCCCGGCACCGCTGGTAGTGAACCAGTTGGTGAGGGTGTACCCGCCGCTGTTGAAATCCTCCAGATAGTCAGAGGTGAGGTTGTAGGAGACATCCTTGATAGAGAGGGCAAAGCCGAGGTTGAGCACATGGCTGATGGTGGTTCCCACCGTAAAGTCATAATTGTCCATGTAGCCTTTTTCACGGGTGATGATTTCGTTGACAGCCGTTTCATTTTTGGTATCTACGGGATCATAGCTGGCGCCTCCATTTACCGGAATGATCAGATAGGAGTTGTATGCCAGTACCGGCAGCCAGGGTTGTGTATTGAACGGATCCGGCAAATCCTTTCCCATCTTCAGGTCAACGGGATCAATGCCGGCACTCCGGTCGGCGATATAATCGATCAGCGTGCTGCGGGGATTACCCTGTGCATTGCGGTGATGATCGAACGATTGCAGCTTGTTGTAGGTGAAGCCGAAGTTGATCAGGGGCATCACATCGTTTCGCAGCGGGAAATAACCTACAAAGCCGAAGTTGTCCATATCAAACCGGCTTTTATGTGCCGTCCGATCCCCCGCAGCCGATTGATTGCGAGACAGATTCAGCGTCCCCACTACTTCCGAACTGCGATAGACAGCGATCCCGGCGGGATTGAGGGTCAGGCCGCTCTGGTCTCCCCCCAGTGCGCCGAATGCACCGCCCATCGACATGGCGCGGGCTGTGCCGTAGAGTCCTTCACGGGAGAATCGCAAGGCATCCGCCTCCCCCTGTGCAAACAGGGAGGAGGAGATGAGCAGCAACATAGCGACAAGATATGTAATTTTATTCATAGAATAAGCAAATTTAATTTGTTTGATCCATTTGTGCCTTCCGTACCCATGAGTTACCTGCGTCCTCCGCCGGAGCTGCGGCCACTGCTGCCGGAGCTGCGACCGGACGATCCGGAGCTGGAGGAGGCGCTTCTGCTGGGCGCCGAGTAGGTGGAGCTCCTCGTGGAGGTGCTGCTCTGGGAGGGAGTGCTGTAGGTGGAGCTGCGGCTCGACTGTGTACTCCGGGAGGGAGTGCTGTAGCTTTCGTTCCTGTTCGTGGTGGAGGAGCGCTGATAGGTGGAGCGGCTTCTGCCGGTAGAGTAGCTTCCTGTCCGGTCCACGGGAGAAGTACCGTAGACCGAGCCGGAACGACTGGATGTAGTACCGATACGGTCGATCACTCGTCCTGTTCTGGAGTCGCGCACCCTACCCGAGTTGTCGAGGATACGGGTCCTCGGAACATTTGCGCCGGTACGGTTGTTCACCGTGGCGTTTCGTCCGGAGACGGCGCTGCGCGTATTGGTTGTAGCGCTTCTTCCGGAGAAGGTACCACGGCTGCCTGCGGATGATCTGCCGGAGAGACGAGCGGTTGCAGAGGAGCTTCTGTTGGCGGAACTGCTTCTGTATACCCCTGTGCTTCTGCCGGAACGGTTATGGGTCAGATTGCTGTAATAGCCGTCGTAGAATCCGTGGGAATAGCCCCCGCCGTAGAATCCCCCGTATCCGTAATACCAGGGATCATACCATCCGCCGTAATACCAGGGACTGTACCAACGACTCCAGCCGTAATAAGGTCCGAAACCATACCAGGGATCGTACCAGCTGCTGTAATACCAGGGACTATACCACCCTCCAACATACCAGGGGTCATACCAGGGATAATAACCCATGCCCCATCCCATGCCGAAATAGAGATTTGTATTCCAGCCACGGTTATTGTAGTTCTCATAGAGGTCGTCCCCCACGTAGACCACCACCTCATCGGCACCGGTGATCTTAATGCTTGATTCGGGATCATGGAACCGCACAATGCGGTCGGTGTACTGATATTCCTCGTAATCGGTATCGAGTGTATCACCGGTATATGCTTGTTCACGGGTAGGGCTCTCATTGCGATCCCTCCGGTTATATTCGTCCACATCTCTGCCGTTGGCCTGTACCTTCATATGGGATGCATCGCCATGGACGATGACCACCTTTTTTTTCTGCGGCTCCCGCTCTTTTGCCTGAACCCTTACCGTTTCCTTCTCAAGAGGATCGGCATAAATATCGTCCCATTCCTGGGCGAAACCGAAGAAAGGGATAGCTGCCAACAAAGCTGCCAGTAAAAATTGATTCGTTTTCATAGTTTCTCCCCTTTATGATATGTTTATGATCATTTTTTCTACCTCTCCCTATCTGACTCAATCCTATTCCGATAGTTTAACGGAGCTTTCATTTTTTCAGGTCATTATTTTTCCCATGCAATGGAGCAATAACCGCCCCGAACAAAATATGGCTCACTGGAAAGACGAATATTACAGTCAAACGCTGCGTTCTTTATGGTTAAAAAAACAAAAGCACGCAGCATCAGATTGTAATTTCCATCCCGTCGTATGCAGGAAGGACGCTGGAAGGGAGTTCTTGCAGCATATCGGCATGCAACCCCATCTCGTGACTGAAATGGGTCAGAAAGGATCTGCCCGGACGGATCTTCTCAATGATCTGCAATGCCTCTGCAAGAGATAGATGAGAGATATGTTCCGTTTTGCGGAGGGCACTGATCACCAGTGTATCCAATCCGTGCAGCTTCTCATACTCCCTATCGGGAATGCTCTTCACATCGGTAAGGTAAGCGAAATTACCGATGCGGAAGCCCAGGATAGGCAGCTTGTGATGCAAAACCCTGATAGGGATCACCTCCGTGTTCCCTATATGAAAAGGTTGCGGTACCGGGATGCGTTTGATGCAGATATCCGGGATGCCGCCATGCCTGTGTTCGGTAAAGCAATAAGGCATCCTGTTTCTGACGGTTTTTTCCAGTCGCTCTTCCATGTAGAGATCCACCGTTCCGAACCGCGAGAAGGGACGCAGATCGTCAATCCCGCCGGTGTGGTCATAGTGCTCATGCGTGAAAAGAATCCCGTCAATCTTCCGGAACGGCAAGGAGAGAGCCTGCAGGCGAAAGTCGGGTGTACAGTCGATCAACAGCTGGTTGCCGCCGGTCTCAATGGCAATTGAGCACCTCAGCCTCCTGTCCCGCGTGTCGGCTGAGCGGCACACCGGGCAGGTGCATCCGATCTGAGGAATGCCGGTAGAAGTACCCGTACCCAGAAAACGTATCTTCATTGGTTCCGCATCAAAAAAAAGCCGCCACATTGCAGTCAACGGGCAGCTTTATCGGTTTGTTGTTCGTGTCGTTGAGAAAGACGAGCATCGCGGTGATCCGTTGTGAGGGATCACTGCTGCTTGTTCTCCCGTTCACCGGTCAGTATTGCCTTTCCAGGATCCAAAGGTCGTTGAAAGGTACGCCATAGGTTTTTCTCAGGTAGTCGGTGTTGCCTTTGGCGGAATAGTGGCTGTAAATTTCCTCCCGCTTGGCGGCTGCCTGAGTCTTGTCGTCATAGCTGGCGATGATGACGCGGTACATGCCCTGTTCGTTCTCGGCCAGGATCACTTGGTGACCTTCGTTTTCCATCCGTGTTTTCAGCGATTCGGCATTGAGCTTGACACTCAGGGAAGCGATCACCACACTGTATTTCTTCAAACCGGCAGCGTCGGTCGGATAGACCGGTTCCACCTTTTCTTTTCGTACGGAGACCTCTACCGGCGGCAGCGGGTTTGCATCCTTCACCACCGTGGTCGGCTGAGAGGCCGTCTGTTGCATCTCTCTCTCCTTGGCAGCTTCGTATACCTGCTTGTAAGCACTCTGTTTCGGTTTGCAGGAGGTACCTGCAACCAGCAGGGCGGCTAAAATCAGTGCAAAATGGATTTTCTTCATCTGTGTGATATTGTTAGATAATTGTGATCGGTTCGGATTCGTGATCATCCCTGCAAAGATAATAAAGAAGCGAATGACTGCGCCGATGCAGGTGTGAAATTTAATTAAAAAAGAATGGATGCAACAGGTTGTCCGGTTCCAAATGGTCGGGCCCGGCTATTGAGGTCGCAGGCGGATAGGTTTGGGAGTGATCTCCGTGATCTTGCCCTGTACCACCGTATCGGTAAAAATGGTATCGCGGTAACCGGCGGACGGGTTGGCGATCAGATGTATCTTCCAGGGGCCTTCGTGCAGGCCGGTGAAGAGAAACATACCCTCTGTCCCTTCGGGGAGGGTGAGGAGAGAATCCCCCTCACAGGTGATCAGCACAACCGGAGATGCTTGGGGAGGTACTACATATCCTCTCAGGGAGCCGCCGTAGGTTTCCGGGTATGCCCTAGCACGCGGATCAAGAAAATAGTTGCCGTTTGATTCGCGCACCGATAGCGCCGCATTGATGTCGATCACGATGCTGATGATGTTGTTGGCTGTGAGTGCGGCATCCACATCATGGATGATGAGGTGCTCCGCGATGGCGGGTGATTTTTGCAACGGAATGACGACATCGGTGATGGTCACGATCCGGTTGCGGTTGCCCAGCGTGATGCGTATTTTGTCGATCTTCCCGCCTGCGGGGAAATACTGGTCGGTGAGCTGTACCGTTCTGCCGTTCATCAGTTTCAGCAGGTTGTATTCACCGCCCGTGAAAGAGAGAGAGACCCACTCACCCGCATTGCCGGCAGTGTCGTTGGCTAAAACTTCGATCGTTTCAATGTCGAGAAACATCTCCTTTAACACCGGTGCAGCG
The DNA here is from genome assembly GCA_028709605.1 of Proteiniphilum sp. GTDB lineage: Bacteria > Bacteroidota > Bacteroidia > Bacteroidales > Dysgonomonadaceae > Proteiniphilum. The sequence goes on along the minus strand of JAQVWR010000001.1, from coordinate 46,911 downwards.
GCATCGGTCAGCTTGATCCGCAGACGGGCTGCATTCTCGCTTACATCCTCTTTTGCGCAGGAGAAAAAGAGGAGGAGGGTTATCAGGCCGGCCAGTACAAGAGGAAGGAGGTATTTTCTGCACATAGGATACACAAATTAGGATGTTTGTCACAGGCAAAGATAGGCAAAAGCTGCCGAGTGCGCATCGCTATCCGTGGTTTTTCTGCCTCGTGCGACAAAATGTGTGTGATGAACAACAGATGAACGGTATCGGCACCCGGTACAAACAAAACGGCCTGCCAGCTGTTATATTTTTTTGATCGGATGAATTCAGGCATAACAGAAATCAGCACAATGAAACCAAACTATCTATCGATTCTGCCGGTTGCAGCCACGATACTGCTTCTCACCGCCTGCGGGCAACAGAAGAAAGATGCCCAAACGGGCGAAGCGGTCGTCAGTGACACCACGAAATTGGCCGCCATCACAACGGCAGAGAAGAAGAAACAGGCAGAGCACGATTATGAGAAACTGATGGAGCATTTCGGGGCCGACTGGATGGAGCGGGAGACGGATCCCGACTTCTACCCCGACTATTACGGAGGATCGTTCATCGATAACAGCGGCACCTTTGTGATCGCCGTCACCGGCAATGCCGAAGGCAACAGGCAGCGGCTGGCAGCCGTTCTGGGAAGTGATGATTTCCGGGTGGAGACGGTCACCTATTCCTACCGTCAGATGATGCAAGTGATGGACCGGATTGACGCATTTCTGGTGGACAGTGTGGTGGCGGACGATCATCCCGTGATGGCTCATTTCGCGGGGGCTTATCCCGATGTAATGGGGAACCGGGTGAAGGTGATCCTGACGGAAGTGAGCAAGGAGATCTCCGATACATTCAGAAAGGAGATCTCCAACTCTCCCCTGATCGTGTTTGAAAAGGGGAAGTTACCGGAGTTGTTCTGATCCGCGGGATATGTACACAAGGGAGGGTGCCATTCGGCGCCCTCCCTTGTGTACATATTGTTGACAGGCCTACAGCTGACAGAGGCAGGAAACAAGATTCCTGTCGCCGTAGGCATCGTCTACCCGTGCCACATTCACCCAGAACTTGTTCTCCGCCACAAAGGGCAGCGGATAGATTGCCTTGCTGCGGGGATAGGCATGATGCCACTCATTGGCCACTGCCTCATACTCCGGATGGGGTGCATTGACCAGTACGTTGTCCTCCCGTGAATATTCTCCGCGCGAGACCTCGATGATCTCCTCATGGATCTGGTTCATCACTGCCGCAAAACGGTCCAATTCGGAAAGGCTCTCGCTCTCCGTGGGTTCCACCATCAGGGTGCCGTGTACCGGGAAGGAGAGTGTGGGGGCATGATAACCGTAGTCCATCAGCCGCTTGGCGATGTCGGTCTCACTGATGCCGGAGACCTCCTTCAGGCCGCGGCAATCCAGGATCAACTCGTGTCCTACCCTTCCGCCGGCACCGCGGTAGACAATCCCGTAAGAGCTGTTCAGCTTCTCTGCCAGGTAGTTGGCATTGAGAATGGCTGCTTCGGTGGCTTCCCTGAGTCCGTCGGCACCCATCATGCGGATATAGCCGTAGGTGATGGGTAACACGCCGGCACTGCCGTAAGCAGCTGCCGACACGGTGTTCTTGTCGGTTGAGAGCGATACCGGATGTCCCGGCAGAAAGGGCACCAGATGTTCCGCCACGCAGATGGGACCAACGCCGGGACCGCCACCACCGTGAGGGATGGCGAAGGTCTTGTGCAGGTTGAGATGGCATACATCAGCGCCGATGGTGCCAGGGTTGGTCAGCCCCACCTGTGCGTTCATGTTGGCACCATCCATGTAAACCTGTCCGCCTGCCTCATGAATCAGCCGGCACATCTCCCGGATTTCCGTTTCAAAGATACCGTGCGTGGAAGGATAAGTGATCATATAAGCAGCCAGCTCCTCCCGGTACTGTTCCACCTTGCTGCGCAGCTCCTCCATATCCACATTGCCCTTCGCATCGCTGGCCACGGTCACGGGCCGGAATCCTGCCTGCACAGCGCTGGCAGGATTGGTGCCATGTGCCGATGCGGGGATGAGCACCACCTTGCGGTGGCCCTGGCCGATGCTTTCCTGATAGGCCGCAATGGTGATCAGCCCTGTATACTCACCTGCTGCTCCCGAGTTGGGTTGCAAGCTGGTGGCGGCAAAACCGGTGATCTCGGCCAGCATCTCTTCCAGCTCACCGGTCATCTGTTTATATCCCTCCGCCTGCTCTTCCGGAGCAAAGGGGTGTATGCGCTGAAAACCGGTGAACCCCAACGGCAGCAGTTCCGAAGCAGCATTCAGCTTCATGGTGCAGGAGCCGAGGGAGATCATGGAGTGTGCCAGAGAGATATCTTTTCGTTCCAGCCGCTTGATGTAACGCATCAGCTCAGTTTCGGTATGGTACCGGTGGAAGGTAGGATGTGAGAGGATGTCGGATGTCCTGAGCTGACCCTCTTTGAGCGTCATCTTCTCCGGCAGGTCATCGATCATCAACACCCTGGAGCTGCCGGCCGCCATGGCAAAGAGAGCCAGCAGCTCATGCACCCGGTAGTCGTTTGTGGTTTCGTCGAGGCTGATGCCGATCTCGCCGCTATTGAAATAGCGCAGGTTGATTTCCCGCATTTCGGCATGGTTGCGGATATCCTCCACCGTGATCCCCTCCGGCAGACTGATTTTGAGGGTGTCGAAGAAGCTGTCGTTCAGCTGGCGGTACCCCATCGCCTGCAACTCATCGCTCACATGAGAAGCCAGGGAATGAATGCGGCGGGCAATGCGTTTCAATCCTTCCGGCCCATGGTAAACGGCATAGAAGGAGGACATGGTCGCCAGCAGTGCCTGGGCGGTACAGATGTTGGAGGTGGCTTTTTCCCGTTTGATATGCTGTTCGCGTGTCTGCAGGGCCATGCGCAGGGCTTCTTTGCCATAGGCATCTTTTGAGATGCCGATGATGCGGCCCGGGATGGAACGCTTGTATTCATCACGGGTGGCGAAGAAGGCTGCCGACGGCCCCCCGTAGAAGAGAGGGATACCGAAGCGTTGGCTGCTGCCGAAGGCGATGTCGGCGCTCCACTCTCCCGGAGGGGTGAGCAGCACCAGTGCCATCAGATCGGTAGCGACCGCCACCTTACAGTCAGCCGCATGTGCTTTCTCCACAAAATCACGGTAATCCTCCACGCTACCGTTTCCGTTAGGATACTGCACAATAGCTCCAAAACAGGGTTTATCAAAAGAAAAACTTTTGAAATCTCCCATAACAATCTCAATGCCTGCGTAGTGCGTCCGAGTGCGCAATACTGCCAGTGTCTGCGGAAAGAGGTGCTGATCCACGAAAAGGGTCTCCACCTTCTGCTTCACCTGTTCACGGTTGCGCAGTCCGTACATCATGGTAGCCGCTTCTGCGGCAGCGGTGGCCTCGTCGAGGAGGGAGCAGTTGGAGAGCGGCAGGGCCGTCAGGTCACTCACCAGCGTCTGAAAATTGAGGAGTGCTTCCAGCCTTCCCTGCGATATCTCCGTCTGGTAAGGGGTGTAAGAGGTATACCATACCGGGTTCTCGAATACGTTTCGGTAGATGGGTGCAGGGGTGATGGTATCATACCATCCCATCCCGATATAGGAAGTAAAAACCTTGTTGCGGGAGGCGATATGAGCGATCTCCTCGGCATACTCCTGTTCTGTAAGTGCTTTTGGGAGCCTCAGGGGCTGCTCGAGACGGATGTTGCGGGGGATGGTCTGATCGATCAGGTCATCCATGCTGTGCAGGCCTAAGGTCTCCAGCATCACCTGTTTATCGGCTTCATTGATGCCGATATGGCGGCATTTAAAATGTTCCATTGTCATACAATATTAATCTTTTTTTTCATTTTGATGCATACGTCAAGATACTTTTTCCCGTTCAGGTCGTATGAAACGCGCAATGATCATCTTCCTGTGTGTCAATGATGCTCATGCTTGTTGCATACCGACAAAAGGGTTGTAGCGCTTTTCATAGCCGATGGTGGTCGCCGCGCCGTGGCCGGGGTAGACCGTCGTCGCATCGGGCAAGCGGAACAGTTTGGTGCGGATACTATTCGTAAGGGTCTCGTAACTGCCGCGAGGAAGATCGGTGCGACCGATACTTGAATGAAAAAGGACATCGCCGCTGAAGAGTGCGCCGGCCTCTGCATCATACATAGCAATGCTGCCGGGAGAATGACCGGGCAGATGCAAAACCTGCAGTTGCCGGTTCCCGAAGGAGATGCGATCCCCCTCCTTCAGCGGACTGTGGTTCACCGGCCGGTAATCCGCATGAACGGAAGGCAGCCCAAACAGCTGCATCTGAACAGGGATATCCTCCAAGAGGAACACATCGTCGGGGTGACATTGCAGGGTCAGACCGAACCGCGATGAGAGGGTATTGACGCCAAAGAGATGGTCAAAATGAAGATGCGTGTTGATCAGATGTTTGATTACAAAATCATGATCGAGGATATAGTTGAGCAGCAGCTCCTGTTCATCGGCATAAAAAAAAGCGGCATCGATGACCACGCACTCCTTTGTCTCATCGGACAGCACATATGTATTGACTCCCAGCGGGTTGAATTTGAATGTTTTGATTTTCATATGCTTATCTGTTTCTGGATCATTGCAATCAGCCCAACGGCACGTAGACTAGTTTTTTTGTCCGAAAAAAAGGATCGGAGAAATAGGCCGTGAGGGAGATCTCCTCGGCAATTTGCCTGAAGGGATGTAACTCTGCTGTCAGGTCGCCTCCTTTCAGGCAGATGATGCCATTGGGCAGGGCATTGATCTGTTCTTTCGATATGTTCTTCCGGATGATCCGGATGAGCTCCGGCAGGGGCATCACCGCGCGGCTCACCACGAAGTGAAATTTTCTTTTCTCCTCTTCTGCGCGGCAGTGGATTCCCTCCACATTGGTCAGGCCGATGGCGGTAGCTATCTCCCGTACCACTTTGATCTTTTTTCCGATGCTGTCGAGCAGTAAAAAGTGCGATTCCGGGAAGAGGATCGCCAGGGGGATCCCCGGAAAACCACCTCCCGTACCCACATCCATCACGGAGGTACCCGGTGCAAAGGCTATATATCTGGCGATGGCTAAAGAGTGGAGCACATGGTGCAGGTAGAGATGATCGATATCTTTTCGCGAGATGACGTTGATCTTGCTGTTCCACTCTCTGTAGAGTGCATGCAGCGCTTCGAGCTGCTTTTCCTGCAGATCGGTCAGGGCAGGGAAATAAGTCTTTATCTGTTTCACTTCAGGTCGGCCAGTTTGGATGCAATGCTGTTTTCTCTCAACAGGGAGCGAATGGATCGGTAGGGGATCATGATCTCGGGTGCGTCGAGCTGGTAAGCCGAATACTCTCCCTTATTGAAGGTATAGATGATCCCTTCTTCGTTTAGCAGGAAATTTCTGTTCGGCAAGATCTCACGGATACCGAAGAAGCCCAGTTCTTCCAGCTCCTCAATGCTCTTCACCCCGTTTTCTTCGAGGAGCGATGCAATGATGATATTTTGCAGGGCCGTATCGTATCCGGCATGAAAGAGATCATTCTCCGTCACCTGTGCCCCCGCCCTAAGGTTGAACACGTAGTTACGGCAGAGCTGGTAAGATGTAGCTCCGCCTTTGTTGTTCGACTGTTTCACCTGAAAAGAGAGGAGGCCTTGCTGATTGAATGCAATGGAGTCGGAGATGCTTTCATAATAGGAATAGAACCGGTCCTTTCCAACCTGTTCATTGTCGGCATGATCGATCTCGGGTATCAGGGCATTCAGCTCATCCAGTTCTCTGGCTGTCTCCCGATAGGTACCGGCATCATGGGTGTAATGATCCACAAAGTTTCTGATATAAGCCTTTACGGCGGCATCGGGCTTCAGGGTAGCGTATGCAGTACCAAAGACGGCAGTCACGAAAAACTGCTGCAGCGTATCGAGGCTTGTTTTCTGACTGCTCAGGGGATAGATAAATTCCACTTTGATGTCGCAATAGGGATTGGTGGTATCCCCTTCGAGATGATGCCGTGAGACCACGCTGATGGTGTCCATTTTCAGGTTGTTACCTGCCTGAGACCTGTTACCTCCGCTTTCTCCGCACGAGGTGCAGAGAAAGACAGCTGCCAGCAGCAACCAATAGGCTGGTAAAAACGGAATGCTCTTCTCCATATAAAGATAGCTGTTATAATCATTACAAAATTACACTTTTTATTGAGATCAGACCTGTTTGGAATGCTAAAATGAGTTTCTGAAACAAAAAGGCAGATGCACAAACCATACATCTACCTTTTTTCAGGTCCCAGCTGCTCAATATGCATGACCGTCGCTGTGCAGCTCCTCCAGGCTCAGTTTCTTTCGTTCCAGTGCCCTCCAGGCATAGAAGATATAGGCGGCCACCACCGGCACCAGCAGCGAGACGACAGCCATTACGGAGAGAGTGAACTCGCTCGATGAGGAGTTCTGCAGCGTCAGTGAGCTCTGCAGGTCGACCGATGAGGGATAATACGCCGTATGGTTGTATCCGGCTACCAGCAACAACATGGTGACGGTGACGATAGTACCCGCACCGGAGAACCAAATCCCCCCTTTGAAGTCCGAGTCGAAAACCGTCCGGATGATGCCGTAGAGCACGGTCGCCACACCGAGCAGAAACAAGGCCATGATCACCGGCATGTCGATAAAGTTGTGGAGGTACTTCATCTGTTCCAGGTAGATCTCTTGTGTGGCAGGGTTCACGGCATAACCGTCGGCAATCAGTATCTGCACCAGGAAGATCAGGAAGAAAATCACAAACGGCAATCCGTTGAACAGCACAAACTTGCGGGAGCGTTGCTCCAGCACCTCATGATTGAGGCGGTTCACAAAGAAGAGGTTGGCCAGGGTGCGTGCCAGGAACAAGACGGCAAATCCCAGTGAGAGGTTTCTCAGGTCAGCCAGAAGCTCCAGTCCGTGCAACGGGTTCTGCCACTGGCTGATGACGGGGCCGGCGACGCCCAGTCCTGCGATGTTCCCTTTACCCACCGTGAACTCAGAACCGGTGAAGAAGGTAGCGACGATCACCCCGAGCAGGAAGGTGCCAAGCAGTCCGTTGATAAACAAGAAAATGCGATAGGTCGTTGTTCCGAAGATATTACCCGGCTTGGACTGGAACTCGTAGGAGACTGCCTGTAGCACAAAGCAGAAGAGCAGGATCATCCAGGCCCAGTAGGCACCGCCGAAGCTGGTGGAATAAAACAGCGGGAAGGAGGCAAAGAAAGCGCCCCCGAAGGTGACTAGCGTGGTGAAAGTATATTCCCACTTCCGTCCGAGGGCATTCACCAGCAATTTTTTCTCATCCTCTTTTCTGGAGAGAGAATGCAACATGGACTGGCCTCCCTGCACAAAGAGCAGAAACACCAATACTCCCGCGAGGAGTGACATGATGAACCACCAATATTTTTGTAGAAATTCGTACGTGATCATGATTCTTTTCTGTTAATTCGTTCAACCCTGTGGATGTGATACTTTCTCCTGCGCGGCAGGTTCCGGGCCCTTTTTGATCTGTTTCACCATGATCGTCACCTCCGCAACCAGCAGTCCGGTAAACAGGACTGCAAACAGGATAAAGGTGGTGACCACGTTGTGGGATGATATCGCGGAGGAGGCCGCCTGCACGGGCAGGATATCCTGGATGGTCCAGGGCTGACGTCCCACCTCTGCCACCACCCATCCCAGCTGGGAGGCCAGATAGGCCAGTGGCAGGCTCCACAGTGCCACGTACTGCAGCCACCGGCTGTTGTGCAAATCTTTTTTACCGGTATAGTAAAGCATCACCAGGAAGAAGAGAATGAAGTAGACCCCGATCATCACCATCAGGTGAAAGCTGTAGAAGGTGAGCGGTACGTTGGGGATCAGATCCTCCGCTGTGTCGAGATACCCGTATCCAAAGTGGGCATAGTTTTCGCGCAGGATGCTCTCCTGGTTGGCTGCGTCGGCATCGCGTTCCTGCTCTCTGGCTGTCTGATAGTCGGCCAGCGCCCTGATAGCCAGTTCTCCGCGCTCCTTGCGTTCCCGGAAGGAGAGCGCCGTGGTACCGTCGGAAAGGGTGTAGCCTCCGTCCACAATGTCCGTGATGCCGGGCACAAACGCATGGATGTTTCGGTAGCCCAACAATGAGAGAAGCTTGGGCAGTTCGATCTTGAAGATATAGGGATCCGTTTCATCATTATATGCTTGTTTGGCAGGGTTGAGCATGCCCATGGCTACCAGCCCGGCACCCTCTTTGCCTTCATAGAGACCCTCCATGGCGGCCAGCTTCATCGGCTGCTTCTGTGCCACATGATAGGCGGACCCGTCACCGGTGACGGCCAGCATGACGAAGGCGACCAGTCCGACTAATGAGCCGATCCGGATGCTCCTGCATGCAAAGTCGGTATGTCTCTTTTTCAGCAGGTACCATCCCGAGACGGCTACGACAAAAGCAGCACCCACAGCCCAGCAGGAGAAGGTGGTGTGCAGAAACTTGTTGTATGCCACAGGAGAGCATGTCACGGCCCAGAAGTCGACCATCTCGTTGCGGACCGTCTCCGGATTGAACTCCATGCCGGTGGGGTACTGCATCCAGGCGTTGGCTACCAGGATCCAGAAGGCCGAGAGCGATGCACCGATGAACACCAGCCATGTAGAGGTCAGGTGCATCTTTTTGCTCACTCTGTTCCATCCGAAGAACATGATCGAGATAAAGGTGGCTTCGAGGAAGAAGGCCAAGATTCCTTCAATGGCCAGCGGGGCACCAAAGATGTCTCCTACAAACCAGCTGTAATTCGACCAGTTGGTGCCGAACTGAAACTCGAGGATGATGCCGGTGGCCACGCCGATGGCAAAATTGATACCGAAGATCTTCTGCCAGAATGTGGCGACGGTTTTCCATTTTTCATCCCCGGTTTTTACATAGAGACTTTCCATAACGGCCATGATGAGTCCCAGTCCGATGGTGAGTGGGACAAACAGCCAGTGATAGCCTGCCGTGAGTGCGAATTGCGCCCTCGACCAATTGACTGCAGATGCACTTATTAGATCCATAGCGGTTGATTTCTACTTCTTGATTATTCTGTGGATGGCGCCTTGTGATACAGTTCCCTACAGACATGCCGTGCTTTGTCGGCATCATTGTCGTACGTCGTATCCAACAGGTTGGGGAAAAAGAAGGGTTTTAAAATGAAAAACAGGATGATCAGCTTCACAATCACCACGATCCAGAGGGTTTTGCCGAGGCGGGTCATGCTGGTGAACCCGGCCCGAAACATGGTAAACCAGTTGTATTGTGTCGCAGGTCTGTTGCTTTCAAATTCCATACTTGCCGTGACAGTTGATAAAAAGATGTATCTCAGGCCTGTCCGATTCCTCCGATGGGCGGCAGAAAGCCGGAATCACTCTGAAGGCGGATCGGACCGTTCTGTTGCTCGAACTTGTCGATATTGTCCTTCAGGGCCTGCAGCAGCCGTTTTGCATGTTCAGGGGTGAGGATAATCCTGGATTTGACTTTCGCTTTCGACACTCCCGGCACGATGCGGATGAAATCCACCACAAATTCCGATGCCGAATGTGATATGACGGCCAGATTGGAATAGACACCCTGAGCAACTTCATCGCTCAGCTCTATCTGTATTTCGGTCTCCTTGTTAAAATGTTCCATTGTTACGCTGTGAATCAGATCCCGTTAAAAAAGATTCCATATTAAGGTAAACAAAGAAAATTAATTTTTTCTGATCTGCAAAGCAAAAAGGGATAATCTTTTACGATTGATCCCTTTTGCGTGTGATCTCTTCTCACCTTGTACGATGATTGTTCTGAGCCATCCTGTCTCCTCTCCTACTCTTTACCATCTGATCGCTTTATAGGGCAGATGCAATGAGTCTGCTACATTTTTGAACACCACATCACCATGGAGGATGTTCAAACCATATCGGAGATCCTCATACTGCCGGCATGCTTTTTCCCATCCGTTTTCAGCAAGCCTGATCACATACGGCAGCGTGGCATTGGTCAGGGCACGGGTCGACGTGATGGGTACTGCCCCGGGTATGTTCGCCACACAATAGTGAATGATGCCGTCCACTTCATAGATCGGGTCGGCATGTGTGGTAGGATGGGTGGTCTCGAAACATCCTCCCTGGTCGACCGATACATCGATCATTACCGTGCCGGGCGACATCTCTTTCAACATCTCCCGTGTCACCAGGTGAGGCGCCCGGGCCCCGACCACCAGCGTAGCCCCGATCACCAGATCCGCCGTTTTCAGTGACTCCCTGATGGACATCTCCGTAGAGTAGAGAGTCTTCACATTTGGAGGTAGGATCTCTGAGAGATAACGAAGGCGGTTCAGGTTGATATCCAGTATCTTCACGTTGGCACCCATACCGGCAGCCATCTGAGCGGCATTGTGTCCCACCACGCCGGCACCGATGATGACCACTTCTGCCGGATGTACTCCCGGCACACCTCCCAACAGGATTCCTTTGCCCCCCTGCGGCTTCTCTAAATATTTCGCTCCCTGTTGCAGGGAGAGCCTGCCGGCTATCTCGCTCATGGGAGTGAGCAGCGGCAGAGCCCTGTGTGAGTCCATCACCGTTTCATATGCAATACATACGGAACCGCTTTCGATCATTGCTTCGGTGAGTCGCTTATTTGAGGCAAAATGGAAATAGGTAAACACCACCTGTCCTTTTCGGATCAAACGGTATTCACTTTCCAATGGTTCTTTCACTTTTACAATCATGTCGGCCAGGGTATACACCTCCTCGATCGTGTCGACGAGAAGGGCTCCTGCCTGCAGGTAACGTTCATCCGGCAGGTTGCTTTCGGCCCCTGCATTTTTCTGGACATACACTTTGTGCCCTTTACGGGTCAGTTCCATCACACCGTCAGGAGTCATGGCAACCCTACCTTCCTGCACTTTAATCTCTTTCGGTATTCCAATAATCATAATAAAAATTGTAAGATGTTGATAATAATAATATTAGAAAAGGAGACTCATTGCCGCGCATGTGACTCCATCCTTGTGGGGAAGATAATGGGCACATTGCTGATCAACAGTTACAAAAATATGAAAAAAATAAAAAAACCAACTTGTTTTAAGATTTTTTATCCAACCTGTTTCTTTTCTATTTTTTATGGTTTTGTAATCATTTTTTGTGACTCTTTCGTGGAATAATTTCATTAATTGCGGATTTAATCGTATTTTTGCCATACGAATTTTGATTATAATCCAAATAAAAAACAATTAAGCTCATGGTAAGTTATAAAGAATTGGGTCTCGTAAACTCAAGAGAGTTGTTTAAAAAAGCAGTTGACGGCGGTTATGCCATTCCTGCCTTTAATTTCAACAACATGGAACAGTTGCAGGCCATCATTTCAGCCTGTGTGGAAACCAAATCGCCCGTGATCTTGCAGGTGTCGAGCGGCGCCCGTAAATATGCCAACCAGACGCTGTTGCGTTACATGGCACAGGGAGCCGTGCAGTATGCCAAAGAATTGGGATATGAGATCCCGATTGTGTTGCATCTCGACCACGGAGACAGCTTCGAACTCTGTAAAGACTGTATTAACAGCGGGTTCTCTTCGGTGATGATCGACGGTTCCCATCTTCCCTATGAAGAGAACGTGGCACTCACCAAAAAAGTGGTGGAATATGCCCATCAGCATGATGTAACCGTAGAGGGTGAACTGGGTGTATTGGCCGGTATTGAAGATGAGGTACAGGCAGAACATCACACCTATACCGAACCGGATGATGTAGTCGACTTTGTGTCGCGTACCGGCGTCGATTCACTGGCAATCTCGATTGGTACGTCACACGGAGCTTTCAAGTTCACGCCCGAGCAGTGTACCCGCAATAAGGACGGCGTGCTGGTACCGCCACCATTGCGTTTCGATATTCTCGAAGAGATCGAAAAAAGGATTCCCGGGTTCCCGATTGTGCTTCACGGATCATCATCCGTACCGCAGCAGTATGTGGCAACCATCAACCAATATGGCGGCAAGCTGAAGGACTCTATCGGCATTCCCGAAGAGCAGCTGCGTAAAGCAGCCAAGTCGGCTGTCTGCAAGATCAACATCGACTCCGACGGACGTCTGGCCATGACTGCTGCCGTTCGCGAGGTGTTTGCCAACAAGCCGGCTGAGTTTGATCCCCGCAAATACTTGGGACCTGCCCGCGAGGAGCTGAAAAAACTCTACATGCACAAAACAGAAAAGGTGCTGGGCAGTGCCGGAAAAGCATAATGCTCCAGACCTGTATCGATTAAAAAAGAGACTGTTCGGCCGAACAGTCTCTTTTTTTGAGGGTGGGTACTACAGAATGAGCAGAGGGACTATCTCCGCCCGTTCATTGCTGCAATCTGTCGGTTGAAAGCTGTTTCTTTCACCAGCTCGTCGAGAGAGAGGTGCATCCGGTACCTCCAGTAATGCTCGGGGTTCGCGGGGATATTGATTCGTTCGGCCGCCACATCGGGATTGCGCAACCTCTCATCGAGCGACATCCAGTCCTGCCAGGGAAGGATCACCCACATGGCGGATGACCGGAGGTGTGCCTCAATGATCTCTCTGCAGAGGCCTATATCGCACTCTTCCGGTGCCCTTCCTTCATGGTGCAGCACCTCGTTGAAATATCGTTGCGTCACCTCTCTGTTTTCCTTCCACCACTGGCGCAGGGGCGACATATCATGCGTAGAGGTGGTGCATACCGAGAGATAGGGCAACCGCTGCAGGTCGGTGAACGTTGCCCGGGGGTCCTTGGGCATGCGCTGTATCTCCAGGCTGAGCATCTGCAGCTCCTGCATCACCGAGGGCACGCAATCAGGTACCATCCCCAGATCCTCGCCGCAGGGCAGCATGGAGGTGGATGAGATCAACACCGGCAGCTTCCGCATTGCCTGCTCGCGCCAGAAGTAAGTGTGCCGGTGATAGAAGAACTCATTGTAAAGACGGTTAAATGCCTCCTTCACCCGATCATCGAGATAACGGTAGGAATAGGAGCATTGTGCCGTGATGCGCGGATGAAAGCAGTTCCGGGCGAGCGGATCTCTTACGAAGAGGACCTCCGTGCACAGTGAATAAAGCCCGTCGCGCAGCTGGGCCGATTTCTCATCCTGCGCTTCCTCAAAGAGATGTTGGATTTTTCGCTGGGTATCACAAAACGGTTTCAACCGGAAGCGCTGCCACCCGGCTGTATCCAGGTATTTGCTTTTCACCTCACCGGTATACTCCCCGAAGATATCCGGCAGGAACTGTTCATGGATGAACGGCTGCACCATTCGTTCCTCATCGAAGGGGATGCCGGCACGGTTGATCTCTTCCGGCCAGTACGGCAAGGCGGGGCTAAAATGTCCCAGCAGTCCCTGTACGGCATGCAGCGGGATCTCCCAGATGCGGAAGAAGCCGAGGATATGATCCATGCGGTAGGCATCGAAGTAGTCGGCCATTTTTTGGAAACGACTGATCCACCAGGCAAAGCCTTCCTTTTCCATGGCATGCCAGTTATAGGTGGGAAATCCCCAGTTCTGACCGAAGAAAGAGAAATCATCGGGTGGTGCCCCGCTTTGGGTGTCCATATGAAACAGTTGGGGGGCCATCCATGCATCGACGCTGTCACGGTCGATCCCGATGGGGATGTCCCCCTTCAGCGTGACACCTCTTTCATGTGCGTATTCTCTCACGCCGGAGAATTGGCGGTGGAGCAGGTACTGTACAAAAAACCAGTACAATGATTCATTTTGGGCCGAGGGATCATCCTCCAGCATTCTGTTCAGTTGCTCCGGATCATATGCCCCGAACACGCCCCACTCCCTGAAGTTGGCAGTCCGGTACCTGTCGCGCAGGATGCAGTAGCAGGCATAGGGAAAAAGCCACTCTTTGTTTTTCTCAAAAAAGGTGTGATATTCCTCCGAAGCGAGCACCTTTCCTCCCTCCTGGAGAAACAGATCGCGCGTATATGCAGACTTGAGCTGCCACACCTGTTCGTAATCGATCTCATTCAGGCGGTTCAGACGTGCTGCCTCGTCGAGGTATGCCCTGCTTCTCTGCCGGTTTTTCAGCGGATAATCGCTGCAGCCAAGGTAGATGGGGTGTAAGGCATAGCTGGAGATGGCACTGTAGGGATAGGAGTCCTTCCATATTTTGGTGGAGGTGGTATCGTTCACAGGCAACAGCTGGATCAGTTGCTGGCGGGTAAGTGCCGCCCAGTCGATCATTTTCCGCAGGTCGGCAAAATCACCGATGCCGAAGCTACGGCCGGTTCTGAGGGAGAAGACGGGGATAGCCGTGCCGGTACCTTTAAAGGAAAAATGAGGGTAGTGATACGACAATGACATCAGTGCCAACACGCTGCTCTGCTGTTGTGCCGGGCGGGCGTCGAGGATCCTGTTTTCCCTCTCTTCCCAGTGGACCGCTTCTCGGCTCAGTCCATCGACAATCGCAAACTTATACTCACTTGTTTCGGGGAGACGCTTTGCATCCAGCACGATCTGCCATTCACCGTGATCCACACAGGACAGCGGCAGGGCTTTCTGCAGATCCCAGCAGCCCAATGCTTCACATTCCCCGCATGCAACCAACACCTGACTCCGGTTCACATAGGGGCAGATCACATGCAGTATGACGCTCCGGGAAAAATACCTTGTAGGGAGTGGTTCTCTCTCATGAAAAAAGATGCTGTCAGTAAAAACAGACGAGTAGAGATATGCATGAGAAGGTTTATCTTTCCAGTGATCCTGCACCGTGAATTTCTTTCTGCCTTTGATGACATGCAGCTTACGGTGGTTTCCCCATTCCCTTCGGATGGTGCTGTTTCCTTGTCGTATGAGATAAAAGTATCGGATGGGTTCTGTTACTGTCATTGGCACACTCGCGGTCCAGACATCACCCTGACAGTTGAGCACCAGAGCTTTGTCTTCATCGAACAGTCCCAGTTCAGGTGTCGAGCCGCAGAGGCAGACCTGCTGTCCCCACGTCGTTTGATAGTTGAGTTGAAAAGTTAGAAGAGCCATGCCAATCCTTTTATGAAGTTCAGGATCACGGGACAGATCCCACTGAAATGACGTGCGTATTACCTGATTGCAGTTGAACGACAAATCTACAATGATTCGGGTACAAACAAACCCGGGGGCAGGATCTTTTCGATAGAATCGTGTGCAAACGATTGCGATAAAAACACCCTACCCTTCGGGATGAACCGCTCATTCAGAGGAAAATGAGAATCAGCAGCTGGGCAGTGATCACCCTGAGAAACATGGTCAGCGGGTAGACCGTCGCATAGCTCACGGCAGGCAGATCATTCCCGGCAGAAGCGTTGGCAAAGGCCAGCGCCGGTGGGTCGGTCATGCTTCCCGCAATCAGCCCCATGAGAGAGAAATAATTCAGCTTGCAGATTTTTCTGCCGATCAGGCCAATGATCAACACCGGTACCACCGTGATGATCATGCCGTAGCCGATCCACAGATAGCCGCCGTTGACAACGGTTTCAACAAAGTTAGCGCCGGCACCCAGGCCCACACAGGCAAGGAAGATGGCGATGCCGGTCTCACGCAGCATCAGGTTGGCACTCATGGTGGTGTAGGTGACCAGTTTATATCGGGGCCCAAACCTGCTGATCAGGATGGCGATAATAAGTGGCCCCCCGGCCAGTCCCAGCTTCACAGGCTGTGGAATGCCGGGAATCATAAAGGGGATGCTTCCTACCAGTACTCCCAATGCAATACCGATGAAAATGGAGATCAGATTGGGCTCACGGAGACGTTTCATTGAATTTCCCAGAAACTTCTCCACATTGGCGATCGCCTCCTCGGAGCCTACCACGGTCACGCGGTCACCCAGCTGCAGTTGCAGCCGCGAGTCGGCGATCAGGTCTACACCTGCACGGTTCACCCGGGTAATGTTGATTCCGAAGAGATTCCGTAGCCGCAGGTTCCCGATGGAGCGTCCGTTGATTCCCGACTTGGAGATGGAGATCCTGCGGGAGATCAGCTGTGAATCCAGTTTTTCCCATTCCTCCCTGTTCATGTCGATACGGTGACCGATCAGTGCTTCTATCGCATCAATATTTTTCAGATTGGAGACCACCAGCACTTTGTCTCCTTCATTCAGCTTCGTATTCGTTTGAGGTACAGCCAGTTCTCCGGTATGGGCATGCAATACCCTTGATATTACAAATTCTTTGTCGGTCAGTTTCTTGATCTCCCTGATATTCTTGCCCATGATGGCGGGATTCATCACGCTCAGGGAGAACATATGCGCTTCGGTCAGCTTCGAGTCATCCATCTCATCCAGCGTGCTGTTCTCCTGCGACAGATTGATGCGGAAGAGATAACGGAACAGCACGAGCGACAGGATAATGCCCACGACCCCCAGCGGGTAAGCTACGGCATACGCCGTGGCGATGGTGGGATTGGTGGTGCCGGTTACATCGCTAAATGTCTGTTGTGCAGCTCCCAGACCGGGTGTGTTGGTTACAGCCCCGGAAAGAATGCCGACCATGGTGGCGATGGGCAATCCGGTGACCAGATGAATGACACAGGTGGCCGTCACCCCGAGCAGGACAACCCCCGTTGCCAGCAGGTTGAGTGTGACGCCGCCCTGTTTGAAGGAAGAGAAGAAGCTGGGGCCCACCTGCATCCCGATGGAGTAGATAAACAGGATCAGTCCGAACTCCTTCAGGAAATGAAGCACTTCAGCGTCGATGTGGAGGCCCAGATGGCCGAGGAAAATTCCAAAAAAGAGGATCCAGGTGGTACCCAGTGAGATCCCGAAGATTTTAATCTTACCCAGCAACAAGCCGACGGCAATTACTAATGCAAGCACGAGGATCGAATGAGCGATACCCGATCCGCTAATTAATTCAACAAACCATTCCATTGTTTCAATAACCTAAGAATATTGTGTAAAACGGTGCAAAGGTACGCTTTTTTTCATTCCTTCACAAATGTGGCGGCAACCCACTGATCCATTTCCCTTACATGGTTGAATGAAAGCCCCAGCTCTTCCGCTTTTGACCGGATGGAAGGGAGATCCTCCAGATAAAAGCCGCTCAAGATGATTGTTCCTCCTCTGTTCAGCACGCCGGCATATTGCGGCAGGTCCTTCAGAAGAATGTTCCTGTTGATATTGGCAAAGATCACATCAAAGGTCTCATCTCCCAACATCCCCGCATCCCCGCATTGCACCCTGATATTGCCGGCATGGTTCAGCTGCACATTTTCGCAGGCGTTGTGATAGGCCCACTCTTCGATGTCGATGGCGGTCACGGGGTCTGCCCCCTTCAATGAGGCCAGGATGGCCAATATACCGGTGCCGCACCCCATGTCGAGAACACTCTTCTGCTCCAGTTGCATCTCCAGTATCTCCCTCAGGATCAGTCCGGTTGTCTGATGATGACCGGTACCGAATGCCATCTTCGGGTCGATCAGGATGCCGTAACGGAATGATCCCTCAGGATGATGGAAGGAGCTGTAAATGCAGCACTCTTCATCAATGGTGATGGGCTGGAAATAATTTTTCTCCCACTCTTCGTTCCAGTTTTTATCTTCCATACTTCGGACAGTATAGGTGATCGCCGCTTCCACCGGGAAAGAGGCAATCACCTTATCCACCTCTCTCCGGTCGTAGAGCGGAAGAGGCACATAGGCCTCCAGTCCGTCTTCTGCCCGGATAAATGTTTCGAACCCGATCTCAGCCAGTAAGGCTGAGAGAATATCCGTAACCAGTTCCGTATTGGGTACACAATTGAATATTGCTTGATTGTATTGCATATGATTTCGGGATGGATTGTCTCTTTGATTGAGCCGCACGACGACTGTTTGTCGTAAGGTGACAGAGGCAGGCATGGCAACTTTTTTACGCCGACAAAGGTACGACATTCTTTGCAACGAAAGAATGTAAATATTTTTTATTTATCTTTCCCATATGTTTATTAGTGTTACAAAAAGAGCAAATTCCTTTCGGATCTCGTTTGGAATATATTTTTTTTCTTACTTTTACCCTTTGAACCGTTTGTTTTCATCTCTCGGCAGGGGAGCTTTTACGAAGATTTTCCCTGATTGAGCGTCGGAAAACACACAGGAAAAATTGAGCATGAATAAGATCATATTATTACTCTGTTTTTTTGTCATCGCTGCTCCTGCCGTTGTGGTTGGTCAGCATTCGGGTGTACAAACGCTGATACGCGAAGGGGTGGCTCTCCACGACGAAGGAGAATACGAGAAAGCAATCGGAAAATACATGGAGGCTTTAGGACTGGAGCCCAATTGTATACAGGCAGTCTATGAACTATCGCTATCATACCTGGCTCTGAAAGATTATGCAAATGCCGAAAAGTACAGTGCTGCCGTGATCGAATCGGAGAACAAACAGCTTTCTCCCGGAGCGTACGCTGTGAAGAGTGAGGCGCTCGGAGAGATGGGGCAGGCCGATAAAGCCATCGCATTGCTGCAGCAGGGATTGGAAAAATATGGCGATGAGTATCTGCTTCATTTCAACCTGGCCATCAACTATTATAAACAGGGAGATACGGATAAGGCCCTGATCCATGTCAGAAGGGCCATAGACCTTGACAAGACACCGAGCGGCGCTTTTCTGCTCAACGCGTATGTGCTGAACGAAAAAGGGTTGTGGGTGCAGAGCATCCTTTCTTTTCAGATGTTCCTGCTTTTGGAGCCTGACAGTAAACGGTCGAAGAATGCATTTGAGGAGATGTTGCAAACCATGTGCCTCAAAAAGAGTGAAGCGCCGGTAGAGCGATCATTCATTCAACAACAGATGATGCGCAACAAGCCTGAGGCTTCGGTTCAACCGAATAAGATGCCTCCCCTCACCACGGAAGAGGGGCTGGATCGGAGCATGGTGTACCGGGCCATCACCGGCACCCTCGACTCTCTGAAAAAAAACGATGCGGAAGCAGACGAATTCAAACTGTTTATGACCGTGAACAGAAAGATCATGAAGGTTCTGGAAGCGGAGAGCATTGGCCCGAAAGAGGGTATTTTCTGGACCTATTACATTCCTTTTTTCGCACATATTGAACAATCGGACTATTACAACACCTTTTGCCGTTATATCAGCGTCTCTTATTACCCCGAATCGCTGGAGTGGTGGCAGCAGCACAAGGATGCTGCGGGAAATTTCGTGAGATGGTTTGAAAATGGGGATGACAACTGAGACAGAAGTGCAAAAAAACCTTACCTTTGCCCTGAATGCCACACCTATGGAAATGAACAACGACGAAAATTTACTGGAAAGGTTGCGGGATCCGCACACCGTCAGGCAGGGGTTTGCCCGGCTGGTTTCGGAATACAGTGAACGGCTCTATTGGCAGATCCGGAAGATGGTGCTATCCCACGACGATGCGAACGACATTCTTCAGGATGTATTGATGAAAGCATGGTCCAACCTGGAGAACTTCAGGGGAGACGCCAAACTCACTACCTGGCTTTATCGCATCGCCATCAACGAAAGCATCACTTTTTTGAACAAAAAGCGGAGCCAGAACAATGTCTCGATCGATGCGGACGATTCGTTCCTGATCAATGTGCTGGAGAGCGATGAGTATTTTGACGGTGATGAAGCACAGCTCCGTCTGCAAAAAGCGATCCTCACCCTCCCCGAAAAACAGCGTCTTGTGTTTCAGATGAAATACTTCGAAGAGATGAAATACGATGAGATGTCGGATATCCTCGGTACCTCGGTAGGTGCACTGAAGGCATCCTATCATCATGCCGTCAAAAAAATTGAAAAGTTTTTAGGAGAAAACAATTAAACCTTTTACGGATCACTGCGTCTATTCAACAGTAGAGTCCGGTAAGGAAGGGTGTGAAAAGTGCATGAACCTCAATAGATAACAATCGTATGAAGTCTCGTTTCAACAAATTAGAAGAAATAGATCGCTCCGGAAGGCCCTTTAAAGTGCCCGAAAACTATTTCGCCCGATTGAATGAAGAGATCATGAATCGCCTCCCGGAGAAAGAGCCGGTTCAACCCCGGAGAGTACCCTTATGGGACAAGGTGAAGCCTTGGGTATACATGGCTGCAATGTTTGTCGGTTTATACATCACCATTCAATTTCTGACGAAGCAATCCGGCATTGATAATATGGCTTCCCGTCAGCCGGTCGTTCAACCGTCACCTGCGGCGTCTTCCCAACCGGGAAACAACGGCTCTGCCGGACAGATCACCGAAGAGGAGTTCTATCAGTATCTGGAAGACCAACTGACTAAAGAAGGATATTTTGATTATATGTATGATCACTACTATTTGAACTGAATGTATCATGCAACTTATTTACAGGAGAGAACGGTTATGAAAAAAAATATCATTTTGTTGATTTGTTTGGTCATGCTTCCGCTACAGGTTCTTACGGTAAGTGCCCAGAACAGAAAGATGAATATGGCTGAATATGAAAAACGCAAGAAAGAGTATGTACAAAAGGAGGCGGATCTGAGCCGCACGGAAGCCGATAAATATTTCCCGCTGAATAACGAACTGACCAAAAAAAAATTTGAACTCCACCGTCAGCACAGGGAAAAAATAGAGCGTATCAAGGAGAACAATAACATATCGGAGGAGGAGTACAGAAAGATGCTGGAGGACGATGTGGAGCTGAAAATGAGAGAGGCGGCACTGGATAAGGAGTACTCTTCCAAGTTCGAGAAGGTACTTACCCCGGAGAAGCTTTACCGGGCCCAGCAGGCTGAGAGAAGTTTTATCCAGAAAGAGGTCTCCAACTTCAGAAGCAACCGGGGCAACGGCCGGAACAGATAAAAGGCTAAAGATGTTGTCGACATGGCATAAAAAAACACCGACAATGTGCGAAATTATGCATATAGTTTACATAAAGCGCTCATTTTCAGTGTTTTTGTGGAGCTGGAGGGAGTCGAACCCTCGTCCAAACGAGGAAGCAATCTGCTTTCTACATGCTTAGCTTCATTTTGGTTGTCGGGAAAGAGCGCGACTGAAGCCATCATACTCATTCCTTATCTTCTTAATTTTCGGGAAGGTGCCGAAGCCTCACCTAACCTATCTCCGATTTACCTGCACCACCTGATAGGAACGCTTCGAAGCCACAGCTTCCGGGTGATGTCCTGTTCCGCCACCTGGTGGCAGAATTAAGCGATTAACCTACTGTACTTCGGTTACGCAGCAAGAGCGTAATTGTTATTGCCAGTTACTTGTTTGTCTTTTGGGATTAAAGTGCCAGCAGACCACGCACTGCATGCTTACAAACCTCTTCTACCCGCTGTCAAAGCCAAACAGCCCCGATAGAACCCTGAAAGCAATTGATTCAGGTGTTTGTATGACACAAAAGTACGCAAAAGGTTTAATAGCTGCAAGCAGCAGCCTTTTTTTTTTCGGGAGCACCTGTTTAAATTTGTGCATCCGGTCTCGTTTCGCTATATTTTATGAGAAAATTGACTTTCATACCCATAAAAATATCGTATTTTTGTAAAAATAAATTACACATCGAAATCAGAAATCCGTATTAAGATGAACAAGATTGTAGGGAAAGAGTATTTCTCGGACAAAGTCGTGAAATTTGAGGTGGAAGCTCCCCTGATTGCACACAGCCGTCGGGCAGGCCATTTCGTGATCGTGCGCGTGGGAAAGAAGGGGGAACGGGTCCCCTACACCATTGCATCTGCCGATCCGCAAAAAGGAACCATCACGCTGGTGATCCAGCGCGTGGGAAAATCGTCTGAGAAACTCTGCCAACTGGAGGTGGGTGATTACATCACCGATATGGTGGGTCCGCTGGGAAAGGCCACCCATATTGAAAATTTCGGCACGGTGGTCTGTGCCGGCGGCGGCGTAGGCGTAGCCCCCATGTTGCCCATCATTGAAGCGATGCAGCATGCGGGCAACCGGGTGATCTCAGTGCTGGCAGCCCGCTCTAAGGATCTGATCATCCTCGAAGATCAGGTGCGGCATCACTCCGATGAGGTGATCATCATGACCGACGACGGCTCATATGGAGAGAAAGGGTTGATTACCGCGGGCGTCGAGAAGGTGATCCTGCGCGAGAAGGTGGATCTGTGCGTCACTATCGGCCCGGCCATCATGATGAAATTCGTGTCGGAGCTGACCAGGAAATATGAGGTGCCCACCATCGCTTCACTCAACACCATTATGGTCGACGGCACCGGCATGTGCGGAGCCTGTCGTGTGACGGTAGGAGGAAAGACACGGTTTGTCTGTATCGACGGCCCCGAGTTTGATGCCCACCAAGTCGACTTTGACGAGATGTTGATGCGATTAAAGGCTTACAACTAATATATTACAATAGATATCCGAAGTATTACTTTCATAATACAAAGAACCTGAATCAACAGATGATGAGTGATTATTTACAGGCGGAACGGGCGCAGGAGTGGCGTGAAGCGTTGCGCAACACGATGAAGAACAAGGATCGCACCGCTATCCCGCGGGTAAAGATGCCCGAAGCAGATCCGCAGGTGCGCAGTCATACCTACGACGAGGTGAACATGGGACTGACCGCTGAGCTGGCTATCGGAGAAGCGCATCGCTGTCTCGACTGTGTGAATCCCACCTGCATCACCGGCTGCCCGGTAGAGATCAACATTCCTAAGTTTGTCAAGAACATTGAGCGGGGTGAATTTCTGGAGGCTGCCCGCACGCTGAAGGAGACCAGCGCCCTGCCGGCTGTCTGCGGACGGGTCTGTCCGCAGGAGCGACAATGTGAGAGCCAGTGTTTTTACACCCTGAAACTGAAAAAGGAACCGGTAGCCATCGGTTACCTGGAGCGGTTTGCAGCCGACTATGAACGGCAGAGCGGCCAAATCTCCCTACCGGAGATCGCTCCCTCCAATGGCATAAAGATCGCCGTGGTGGGCTCCGGGCCGGCCGGACTGGCCTTTGCCGGCGACATGGTCAAGTTCGGTTACGACGTGACCGTCTTTGAGGCGTTGCACGAGCTGGGCGGGGTATTGCGATACGGCATCCCGGAGTTTCGTCTGCCCAAAGAGATCGTCGACATCGAGATCGACGGTTTGCGGAAGATGGGGGTAAAGTTCGAGACCAACTGCATTATTGGCAAAACCCTCTCTCAGGAAGATCTCAGAGAGGAAGGTTATCAGGGAATCTTCGTGGGGAGCGGTGCCGGCTTACCCAACTTCATGAACATTCCGGGTGAAAACCTGATCGGCATCATGTCGTGCAATGAGTACCTTACCCGGGTCAACCTGATGCAGGCTGCCGATCCTGAAAGCGATACCCCTGTACATATGGGAAAGAGAGTGGCTGTGATCGGCGGCGGCAACACCGCTATGGATGCGGTGCGTACCGCACGTCGCCTGGGTGCCGAAAAGGCGATGATTATTTATCGCCGCTCGGAAGAAGAGATGCCGGCGCGCATCGAGGAAATCAAGCATGCCAGAGAAGAAGGAATTGAGTTTTATACCCTGTACAACCCGCTCCGCTATGAGGGGGATGAGCGGGGACGGGTACAACGGATGCTCCTGCAAAGGATGCAACTGGGAGAGCCAGATCCGTCGGGACGCCGACGCCCCGTGGCAATAGAAGGGGATACGGTATGGCTGGAGGTAGATGAAGTGATTGTCAGCGTGGGGGTCTCCCCCAACCCCCTGATACCACAGAGTTTTAGTGGAATAGAAATCACCCCCAGGGGCACAATTGAAGTAAATCGGGAAACCATGCAAACTGCCGATCAGATGATCTTTGCCGGCGGCGACATCGTGCGCGGAGGAGCTACGGTGATCCTCGCCATGGGCGACGGACGCAAAGCGGCCCAAGCGATGCATGCACACTTACAAGCCGGACAATCATGAGGAGACCAAAGATATTGGCTGATGCGCATATCCCCTATCTGAGAGGGGTAGCCGAGCAGATAGGAGAAGTGGAATACCTGCCGGGCAACCAGTTTACCCGTGAGGCCATCCGCAACAGGGATGCGCTGATCGTGCGTACGGTGACTCCCTTCGGAGAGGAGCTTCTTTCCGGGAGCAACGTACAACTGATCTGTTCCGCCACCATCGGCTATGACCATATCGATACTGCCTGGTGTGATGCTCATGGCATCGCCTGGCGCACGGCCCCCGGCTGCAACGCCGCCTCGGTGGAACAATATATCACCGCTTCTCTGCTCCTGTTGGCGGATCAACACAGGTTTGATCTGCCGGGCATGACCATCGGCATCGTGGGAGTAGGAAATGTGGGCAGCAAAGTCGCCGCAGCCTGCCAAAAGCTCGGCATGCGGGTACTGCTCAATGACCCTCCCCGGGAAGAACGGGAAGGAACAGGGCATTTTACTGACTTGGAAACCATCAAACGTGAAGCCGATTTCATCACCTTTCACACCCCGCTCACCCGATCCGGGAAATACCCTACTTTTCATCTTGCCGGTGATCGTTTCTATGACAACCTGCCCAATAAACCTTTCATCATCAACGCCGCACGGGGCGGGGTTACCTGTAACCGGTCACTCACAGAGGCGTTGCTCAGGGGTAAGGTGCAGGGTGCCGTGATCGACTGCTGGGAAAATGAACCCGTTATTGACCATGAACTGCTGCAACTGACGGATATCGCTACTCCCCATATCGCCGGGTACAGTGCCGACGGGAAGTGGACGGCCTCGAAGATGAGTATTGAGAACCTGATTCGTTTTTTTGATTTGGATCTGATGCCACAGTATGCAGAGATCCCCACTCCGAAACAGCCCTCGATTGAACTGGGTGATCTCCCGGCTGCCGCACAGCTGTCGCATGCCGTCTGGCACACCTACCACCCAAAGGATGATGCTTCCGCTTTGAAAAAATCTCCCGACGCATTCTACCGTTTTCGGTCGGAATATCCGCTGCGCAGGGAATATCATGCCTTCACGGTCCATCATGCAGACAACCGGTTGTCAGAAACATTCCGGCAACTGGGATTCAGGGTGCAGTGAAGGGCTTGTGTCCCGATACTGGCCGGATGAAAAAAAGGGGCAAAAGCAATCTGTAAAATTTCCTAAATTGTGAAAGGTTTCTTTTTCTTTCAGTGCAAAACAGCTAAATTTGTCTGAATGATTCGTAAAAGGAACAACGGATACAAATATCTGATAAATAAATCATCACAACATGAAAAAAAAATCTTTTTATTTCTCTTTAATGCTTGTGATGGGGGTGGCATTGTGCACCACCTCCTGCAGCAGCAAGCTGAAACCGCTTTCACAGAACAATTTCAATGTGACTCCCTCCCCGATGGAGACGGTGGGCAACCAGGTTCCTGTCACCATCAACGGAACCTTTCCCGAAAAATGGTTTCACAAGAACGGCATCGTCACCATTACACCCATCCTGAAATATGGTGACCGGGAACTGGCCGGCACCCCCTACAGCTTCCAGGGAGAGAATATCTCCGGAAACCGGACCACGATCTCAAACCATCGTGGCGGTAATTTCACCATGAGCTCCTCATTTCCTTACACACGGGAGATGATTGCTTCCGAACTTTTTCTCCGCTTTGACGGAAGAATCAAAAACAAACGTTCCCTCCTGCCAGACCTGAAGGTAGCGGATGGGGTGATTGCTACATCGGCACTGGCTGATGTGCGAAACGCCACCCCTTCTGTTGCTCCCGACGGATTCCAGCGGATCATCAAAGAGGCACAGGAAGCCAGCATCCTGTTTGTCATTCAACAGGCCAACCTGCGTCAGAGCGAACTGAACAAGCGTGATCTGAACGATTGGAAACGCCGCGTAGAAGCAGCATTCAACGACCCCCGGCAGAAAGTCAACGTAGAGGTGTCAGCCTTTGCTTCACCCGACGGGGGCCCCTCCCTCAATGATCGACTGGCAGCGCAGCGCGAGAAGAACACCTCCGGATATCTGGAGAAGGAACTGAGCAAGCGCAACATTGATACCGATGTATACGCTCATTATACCGCGCAGGACTGGGACGGATTTCGCCAACTGGTGTCGGCTTCCGACCTGCAGGACAAGGAGTTGATCCTGCGTGTACTGGAAATGTACCCCGATTCGGAGACCCGTGAGAGAGAGATTAAAAATATCTCTTATGTGTTTGATGAGCTTGCTACCACTATCCTGCCGCAGTTGCGTCGTTCCCGCATCATCGCCAACATAGAGATCGTCGGCAAGTCGGACAAGGAGATCATGGGCACCTGGCACAACAACCCCAAAGAACTGTCGGTGGAAGAGCTGCTCTATGCATCTTCGCTGACGGACGATGAAAAAGAGAAGGAGCGTATTTATCAGTATGTCACTGCCCACTTCACAAACGACTACAGGGGATGGAACAATATCGGAACCATGTTCTACAAACAGGGTGATTATGCGAAAGCCAAACAGGCATTCGACCGTGCGGCACAAGTGAAGCCCTCTGCCCCTGAGGTGAACATGAACAAGGCATTGCTCGCCATCATGGAGAATAAAATGAATGATGCCAACGAGCTGTTGGGACGTTCAGCCGGTGCCGCCAGTCTGGAAGAAGCCATGGGAATCCTAAACCTGTTACAAGGCAACTATAACCAGGCAGTCAGAGCATATGGCAGCAATATCTCCAACAACGCGGCTCTTGCCCATCTGCTGGTAAGGGATTACAACAAAGCAAAGCAGACGCTCGAAGCAATGGAGAATCCCGATGCCACGACCGCCTATCTGCTGGCTATCATTGCTTCCAGGACAAACAACTTCAATGAAGTGGTTTCCAATCTGCGGGTAGCCATTGGCCGCGACAGAACGATCGCACAAAGAACGATCAACGATCTGGAATTTGCGAAGTACCGCACCAACCAGGAATTCATGTCTTTGCTGAACCAATAAGCAAGAGACTGTTCAGGAGAGGGGGTCAACCCCGTTCAGCACCCCAAAAGAGTGGAATACGCCTTTTGGGGTGTGTTTGTGAAAAAAAACAGGTGTTCTTTCCCGCAACCGCTAAAAAAAAACTACTTTTACATCCCAAAACAAAAACCTCACGAAACTGCTTAGAATGATCAGATCGCTTCAAAATAAAATGGTGTTAAGCCTCTTCCTGCTCATCCTGATGTTGCTGGCTGCCGCAGTCATATCGACGTTGGAGTTCAGAAAGATAGGAGAATCTGTGGACAGGGTGCTTACAAACAATTACCGTTCCATCGAAGCAGCCAAAAAGATGACGGATGCACTGGAACGCGAAAATAGCGGCCTCTTGCTGTGGATGATCGGAGACCGCGATGCCGGGTTGGATACCATCCTCTCTTCGCACACGATCATACGCAATGCCATCCGTGAAGCGAAGAAAAACATCACGGAAGCCGATGCACCCCGCCTCATCTCAAACATCACAGAGGCATATGGTCACTACCATGCATCGGTGCTTGCCATCACCGGCAATGAGTGGATCCCGGAAGACGCCAAAGAGCAGTATGACCGGGAAGCACAAGAGCCCTTCTTCCGGGCAAAAAAAGCCGTCAATAAGCTGATGATGTTGAACCAGGAACAGACGTACCGTCAGTCGTGCAGCATACAGGAGAGCTCACGCAGGGCGATGATGCCCGCCTTCGTTTCGATCGTGGTGGCGGTTCTCTTTTCCCTGCTTCTCTATTATTTTATAAGGCTCTATTTTATCCGTCCTGTGCAGCATCTGACAGAGAGCATCCGGGAGTATTATCCTGAAAAGGGGCGGCTGGATGCAGGGATCGTTTCGCGGGACGAATTCAAGTCGCTCGAGGAGGAAATGAACAAGCTGATATCACGTCTTCTGCATAAAAGAGAACAAAACAACGAATAAGAGATGGTACGTTACAGGGTTGTCATCAAATATCTCGGCTATATTTTGCTGTTCAACGCGTTGTTCCTGTTTATCGCGGCAATGATATCTTTTGCCCATCAGGAAAACTCATTGAATGCTCTCTTGTTCAGCGCGGTTGTAACCGCTATTATGGGAAGCTTTCCGCAGATATTTGTCGAAAAAATAGAGGAGATATCCTTTTACGAAGGACTGACCATCAGTGTGCTGGGGTGGATCCTTACCTGCGTAGTGGGAATGACCCCCTACATCATCTGGGGAGGGGAGTTTACGTTGGCTAATGCACTGTTCGAAAGCGTATCGGGCTACACCACTACGGGCTCCAGCACCCTGACCAATGTAGAGATCCTTCCAAAGGGATTATTGTTCTGGCGCTCCTCTACCACCTTTATCGGAGGAGTGGGAATCATTCTGTTTGTGCTGTTGGTACTGCCCGAAAAGAAAGGGGTGCAGTCCAGCTTTTATCGTTCGGAGGTTTCCGATCTCTCCAAGATGAGCTTCCGCACCCGTTCACGGCATATCGTACGCATCATCGCCACCGTCTACTTCAGTCTGATCATCGCGGAGACCATCCTGCTGAAAATATTGGGGATGAGTTTCTTTGATGCCATCTGTCACTCCTTCTCTACGATCGCCACGGCAGGTTTCTCTACCCGAAACTTGAGTATTGCTTCCTACAACAATATATGGATCGAGATAGTAATCATGATCTTTATGCTGGTGAGCAGTATGCACTTCGGACTGGTTTACGCCACCATGACCAGGCAAAAATTCAACATCTTCACCTCCCGCCCCACTCGCGCCTATATGGGAGTCATTGTTGCCGGCATCCTGCTGGTTACCCTCCAGTTGACACACGAGAAATTCTTCGGCTTCGGAGAATCATTGCGATATGCATCCTTTCAAGTGATCTCCCTGGCCAGCACCACCGGACTGGTCACCGCCGACACATCCGTTTGGCCTGTTTTCTCCATCATTCTTCTCTGCTATTTCACCATTCAGTGCGGCATGGTGGGGTCAACAGCGGGAGGTATCAAGTTCGACCGTATCTACCTCTTCTTTCAGTCGGTCAGCAAACAGTTGAAGCTGATCCTGCATCCCAACGGGGTCTATGCCGTGAAGATGGATAAACAAGTGATCGAACAGGATCTGGAGCTGCAAATCATGGTATTTATTTTGCTCTATATTGTTACGTTCACCATCACCACCCTGTTGCTTGCCGCAATGGGGATAGACGGGATGACTGCCTTTTCGGCATCCATTGCCACCATCGGCAATGTGGGACCGGGGTTTGGAGAGGTGAGCTCCTTCGGAAACTTTGCACATTTACCTGATGCCGCAAAATATCTCCTGTCGGCCAATATGCTGCTGGGGCGTCTGGAGATCATGAACGTCTTTGCCCTCTTTATGATGGCCGGCCGCAAATAACGTTCCCCCACCGGTGGAACAACCGGATAAATAGCGCGTGAGCCCTCCCCTATCCCGATGATTTTTCTTATCTTTGCATAGTTTTTAAAAATTGCGATAGAATCAAACCAATATGATGAATTTTGTGGAAGAGCTCCGCTGGCGCGGCATGGTACACGATGTGATGCCCGGTACGGAGGAGTTGTTACAGAAAGAACAGATATCGGGATACCTGGGGATTGACCCTACGGCCGACTCGCTGCATATCGGTCACCTGGTCGGGGTGATGATGCTCAAACACCTGCAACGCTCCGGACATACACCGGTGGCGCTGGTGGGCGGTGCTACCGGCATGATTGGCGATCCCTCCATGAAGTCGGCCGAGCGCAACCTGCTCGATGAGGAGACCCTCCGTCATAATCAGGAGGCGATCAAGCAACAGTTGTCCAAATTCCTGGATTTCGAGAGCGATATCCCCAACCGAGCGATCCTGGTAAACAACTACGACTGGATGAAGAACTACTCCTTCCTTCACTTTATCCGTGACATCGGCAAGCACATCACCGTCAACTATATGATGGCGAAAGACTCGGTCAAGAAGCGACTGAGTGGCGAGTCCAGCGAAGGGATGTCGTTCACCGAGTTTTCTTATCAACTGCTGCAGGGATACGATTTCCTGCATCTCTACCGGGAGAAGGGTGTGCGTCTGCAGGTAGGCGGTTCCGATCAGTGGGGCAATATCACCACCGGCACGGAACTGATCCGCCGTGTGGAAGGAGGAGAAGCATTTGCCTTAGTGTGCCCGCTGATCACCAAGGCCGACGGCGGCAAATTCGGTAAGACCGAGAGCGGTAACGTCTGGCTCGACCCCCGCTACACTTCCCCCTATCAGTTTTATCAGTTCTGGCTCAATGTGAGCGATGCCGATGCGGAGAAGTATATCAAGATCTTTACTTCACTTTCGAAAGAAGAAATTGAAGTCCTCGTGCAAGAGCAACAGGCGGCTCCCCACCTGCGTCCGCTGCAAAAGCGACTGGCAGAAGAGGTGACCGTGATGGTACACTCCCGCGAGGATTACGAGATGGCGGTGAACGCCTCACAGATCCTCTTCGGGCGATCCACCTCCGAGATGTTACGCTCGATCGATGAGACTACCTTCCTGCAGGTATTCGAGGGGGTGCCGCAGTTTGCCATCTCCAGGGAGAAGCTTGCCCAAGGGATCAAGGCGGTGGACCTCTTGACCGACGAGGCAGCTGTCTTCCCCTCCAAGGGAGAGATGCGCAAGACAGTGCAGGCCGGTGGTGTGATGATCAACAAAGAGAAGCTGGAGCCGTTTGATGAGACGATCGGCCTCTCACACCTCATCGGCGACAAGTATATCCTGGCCCAACGGGGAAAGAAAAACTATTTCCTGCTGATCGCCGAATAATAAGTATCTAAACCCGCCACAGCGGCGACAATTCCGCTCCGGCCCTACCCGCTCCGAATGAGTATGGTCGCATCTCTGAAAAAGAGATCGAATAATTTGGTACGTTACATTTATTATACTACTTTTGCACTGCTTTTCACGAAGCAGATAAGGATTGTCCCATGGTGTAATGGTAGCACATCTGATTTTGGTTCAGCCAGTTAAGGTTCGAATCCTTGTGGGACAACCAATAAAACGGCACATTTAGCATACAATCAGCTATTTACGCCGTTTTTATTTTTAGAAAAGCTGGAATTTTAGTAAGAATAGTTTGAGTTTTGCCTTTTAAATTGGATCACATTGCTTTTCTTGCAATTATATAATTAACGAGAATTCTTGTTCATAATTAGGTGATCTAGATATTCCTCAGCTTCTCTCTCGGTCATTGCCATAATCTCGGATACTGCCTTTATCCACTCTTTTCGGTTAAAATCCTCCAATTTCTTCCCGTGTTTTTCTTCCCAAGCTATTGTCCGTCTCTTAGTTTCTTCTTCTCGGCTTATCATAGTATTGCAATTTAAAACATTCCTCCCAACCACCATATAACAGGGATGCCTATCACAATAACAGGGATGTCTATCACACCCAACATAGAAAATAGAGTGCTACGCTTGTTTTTTGGCAAAGTAGAATTTATACTAATCCAGTATCGCTTTAATCAGACAGTCTTTCAGGTCTGTATAGTATTGAATGTTGATTTTGGTTATCATCTCGTCTGAGAGCTCGTTCAACTGTTTCCTGGCATTCAGTGGGATAAGTAGGGTGGTTGCTCCCTTTTCAACCGCAAGTTCGGCAAGGTTCACTGCATTATAGATCGTGTCAAGTGATCCACCCAAGTTGAGCTGACCCACTATGACCAATCCGCCTTTGATATGTTTTTCGAGCATGGAACTGCACAAACCAATCAAGACAGCCATACCCACACCACTACCACTTTTCGATACATCGAAAGCTCTCAATTGCACAGAAAACTCATGGTATCGGGGATCCCTATCCCCTACTAACTCCTTCGCTTTGCTGTAAAGGTTTTGTTCTGCATAACGCACACTCTCCTGGAATGCCGGTGGCGCAGGTTTGTTTAGGATCTTCACACCGGATCCCGGCATTGAATTGATTTCAATCTTGTACAATCCGGTGTGTTCATCCTGACTCCCTTCCATGTTTATTGTCCAGATTTGACCGGGCGGCATTGGATCTTCTCCGATGGTATGCTCACTATGAATCTCCGGAGTTGTGACAAATGTTTCCACCCCATCTTCACCTATGCGGTAACTGAAATGGGTATTTCTGAACTCAGCCGCCCCTACCCTTTTCTGCTGCTCCTTCACTCTCCTTCTGTACTCCAAGGCAATTCTCACGGCCCACTCAAGGAGTTCGTCAGTAATGGGAGCTTCGGGATTGGGTTGCATCAGCTTCAACAATCCGTTGAGTGTCTTGTTCACCGCAGAGGTATCGCGTCCGCTCAGAGCACCGCCATAGTCAATCCGTGATAAAACCGATGAGAGTCTGTTAATATCCCTCAGCCGGGTCCAGCACTCCGCCATAAAATCACTTACCATTCCAAAATGTTCAGTGAAGTATGTCTTGTTCAATTTTGGGAAATCCCATCCGGGCACGAATGCGTGGATTCGATCCATAAAGGCTGTGTCATCCCGCATTTCTTTGGGCATGGGTCCAAATAGGTGGCTTACTCTCTGCTGATGCTCTACATCCACCTCAAAATTTCCTACCATTACAATTCCCCCATCAGCTCTTATTGGTTCTTTCCCCCGGCTGAACTCACCACTCTCCATGTAGCCCTTCATGATGTTCACTCCATCTTTCTGGTCGAAGGAGATACCCGACACCTCGTCAAAACAGACCACATCATACTTGCATACCAACCCCCTTTCACCGCTTCCCATGTTGACAAACATCTTCGCTACGGTGGCCTTGCCTCCCGACACCAGGTGGGAATATGGAGAAATCTGTTGATAGAGATGCGATTTACCGGTACCTCTGGGTCCCAGTTCCACCAGATTGTAATTGCGCTCTACAAAGGGAATTATCCGCACAAAAAGAACATTCTTCGCCTTATCTGTCAAGCTGGAAGGTTCAAAACCCACACTCCGGATCAAAAAATCCTTCCATTCTTCCAACGTAAAGCTTTCACGTCCTTTATACAGTAAATTCAATACGTCTCTTTTTGATAATTGTATGGGACGTATTGAGGCAATGCCGAAAGGACGACCGCTATTTTCTTGTGCAATAGCAGCATCATATTCCAGTTCAATCTCCGCATAGAACCCTCCTGTAAGCATTCTGTCGTTCGCACTCACTATCTCAGGAGAGATACGCACCTTGTTCAGCTGTAAGCTCGGCAGCGTGGCAACATAACTGTCTGATCCGGTATCCAAACGTGCTGTGATGATGTCTATAAGCCTTATTGATCCTCTCTCCCTGGCTTTTGATTTGAAGTACTCCTCTTCACCGGGTCTGACCGTTCGATTTTGCAGTTGTCGCTTCACAATCTCCAATCCTTCTGCAATCTCCTCCTCATTCGTGGTGGCACAATACCTTCCCAAAAGAAATTCAATTACATAAGTGGGAACAGGGTATGTCTTACGGAATTGTTCCAGCAAATCTTTGCGCACGATGTATCCTTCAAAGGCGCTGGCAACCAGCAGGTCAATTTTATCTAACTCCATCTTGATAAAAAATTAATCACCCCCAACGGTCGTTGGTTTCTTATCCAAAATAATTCCCCTATCATTCAGCAATACCACTGTGGCAGACTGGTATTCTTTTAGGTCATTGGCCATCAGCGTTACGCTATTACCCTTCACCAACCTGTTTTTTGATACCACAACTGTTGATTCTTCATCACTGTATTTCGTTCGAATATCAACAGCATAACCATCCGGTACTTCAGAGGTCTGAACGGTACATTTTAAGTTTACCCATTTTATATCGAGTAACTTTACTTCAATTTTCTTCTGATTGGGATTCTCCACTATCATCACCGGTATCAGGCATTCATGCAATGAAATACCCCCGTGTGCATATTCCTGGTTCGCCTTGAAGAAGCTTATTCCCGGAGCATAAGCAATAAAGATAGAGGGATTCCAACGCCAAGGCAGATGGATCAAATCACATTTTGCGTCATCTTTGATCAAAGCGCATCGACCCCAGCGTGTTTCTGTGAGTCCCGCGTTAAGCTCTGTTTTGGGTAACCCACCGGGAAGCAGTAACCATCCATGATCGGTGACAATTTTGATTCGTTTTATACCTTTCTCAAATGCTACCTCTATCATCTCCTGTATCTTTTCAAAGAGCTCTTCAACTCGTTTCACCATATCGGCCTGCTCTTCGTGCCCTTTCGTGTCAATATCACCTATCTCCTGCCAATAACGTCCGTCCGGCTGTATATCACCAGCCTGAGTAACCAAAGTATAGCCAGCTTCTTGCAACGCTTCCCGGAAAGCCGGGGTAAGCAAATCTTTTCCGTTCTGCAGATGTGGTCGGAACTCCTTGATATCGCTTGGCATCGCAACCATACCAACTGTTGGTGATACATTGGGTTTGGCTGTGGGTGTAAGGGATGGAATTGCACTCCAGGCTGTTTGCAGCGAAACATTCAGTTTTTGTTTAACCAAACGTTTACTGAATTCGTCAGCCAGTTCATAGCGAAAAGCATCCACAAAGAGCAGATAGGTTTCAGATTCGACCTCGGCCTTCTGTGATGTAAAGATAGTGGCATCCTGCTCAATCAATTTTTGAAACTTGCGGGTGATGCTCTCTAACCAAGGTTTATAAAAGAGTTGTATGACTGAGCTGATGAGGGTTTTGTCTTTTCCCGTTTTAACTGCCACGAGTGCCTTTCTCATACATTGATCAATCCTTAGCCCCCGGTCAGTGTAATACTCTTTTATCTCATCAATCGATGAAGAAGGGTAAGCCTCACACGAAATCTCGGCCATTTCTGTCAGGTATTTCAAGGCGTGAGCCAGTGGTGATCTACCCAATTCAAACCAGACCCAGCTTCTCCTGTTGCCATGCTCTTTTTCCAATTCGAGTAAAGTATGGAGAGCTCTTGATGCATCTTGTTTCGCTGCATTGGTAAGAGCTTTTCTCAATGCACCTTCTTTTTCTTCGTTTACCTGCGGCCAGCTTTCCTCCGGAAGGGCAAATACCCCAACCCCCAGGTCAGAAGGCTTTCCCAAACGCAGCAAATCCTCCATTTCAGGATACTTGTGCGGAGCTGTGGCATACAATTGCCACACCTGATTCCAGGAATTCTTCCGAGAACCCAGTTTCTCTGCAATAGCTTTGATATTTTTATAGTCAGGTTCAAACTCGAAGAGAGAACGGCATAAGTTGTAGAATGCACTTTTTTCCCCGTTGTTGAGTGATTGTAAAAATACATCCCCCTTACACATCCATCCTAATATCGATGGTAAGATGTTAGGGAATACCTGCTGATTCAGGTAATCCGCATCGATGATTGATTTGTTGGCCAGCACCTCTCTATCCTGAAAAATGGAAGATAATGTCTTTTTGATCGTCTCTCTTGTTCGGTTGTCCTTGGCCACCTTTACTCCCAATCCGCTTATGGGGTTCTCCACGAATGCCAGTATACTCCATTCACGGCCATTCTCCTGGAGAAACATCGTCCCGGTGTATTGGTACTCCAACAAAGGTTGAAAATTGAATACAGCGTTCTCCACATTCCGCAAATCAGACTTTGCTACACCTGGGAGGTAGATGATGGGAATAATTTCATCACTCCATGTAGCATCGGGCAGCGTTTTTGCAATCACACACTTGAGCCAAATAGCCGGTCCCTGTCTCTTCGTTGGGTTATACGAACCATACACGAGCAAATAAGGCAACTTTTCCTGCAAGGTGCCAATTACTTCGGTCCACTGATTCTCCGGATCCGGCCACAGAATCACTTCCGGCTTTACCATTACATTGCTGTTGTGATGTCCGGCTTGGTTTAGTGCTTTAATAACTTTATCGCAAATACTTTCTGGCATGATCAAATCTCTTTTTTATCTTAAATACTCACATACGCCTGATTAGGATGATTAACCATATCTTTGTAAAGGTATTCAATTCTAATATTCATGATCGGTTGAATAAATTTTCTAAGCACATACTTCGGTGATCGATCAATCAATATACACAATTCGGACAATCGATAGGGTCTGATTTTACAAAGTTCATGTATTAATTTCTGAACTTCCTCAGGGGTCAATCTTCGTTTCAAATTGTCTATTTTGATCGCCAAATCTTCCGGCAACTCATCTCTCAATGAATCCACAGTAACTGGTGCACTTTCTACCGGAGCTGGTGCACTTTCTACCGGAGCTGGTGCACTTTCTACCGGAGCTGGTGCACTTTTGCTGTGATAAGCAGAATGTAAGGAGATGAACTTTTTTCCCGGGACGTAGTAAGTTGCCCGACCTTTTCCCTTGGCTTCCAGTAAATCGTCGTCCCTCAGTTTTCTTAAATCAGAGCTTGATTTCAACACATCGGCCCCGGAAATCTGGCGATAAGTCTGATTGTCGATGGCTTCCGTTTCGCGAACGAAAACCAATGCTTTCTTTTGATTGTCGTTCAATTGAAATTCACTGAAAATATTCAACCAGGCAATATCCTCCTCATTTAAGAAGTGATGCAATAATAACCGGGCAACAAAATGATTGGATTCGCGGCTCGATTCAAACGTAGGCGGAGCCAGATGAGAGCGTTCCATAAGTTTTCGCATGGATCGAATTCCTGAACCTTTTGTTTCTGCTAAGTCTGTCTCGTGAAAAACAGCTGCAATAAAAGGATTTCTGGTTTCCGAACCCGGTTCACCCAACATTTCTTCGGGCTTTAACGAAAATCCCGGATTGATGATTTCTATCCTGTTATCGTAACGAATTATCTGAGTCGGACGATTTTCACGGTATGACCGGTGCATCAGGGCGTTTACAACAGCCTCGCGCAAAACTCTGTAGGGTAAACCCGATATGTTCTCTGCCTGGATATCATGCTCATTCAGCACAAAACCACGTGGTAGATCTGCGTTTATGGCGTCGACCACACGATAAGCCAGCTGTAACAATGACCCCCGCATATCAATTGTACTGAAACGATTGTCCGGATTCTCTATCCATCGTAAACCGGGAACACGGATATAGTCAACCCGCATCATGGGTAAACAACGCCTTTGGGCGGCGTTCGTACCAAACAACAGCAAACCGCATACAGTCAATTTCGGCTCACTATCACGTGTGATACAACTAAGCGAAAGCAATAGTTCTCTGTCAGAAAACAGCAACTCTTCTGCGTCCGGTTTAATTTTTCCTCTCAACCGGCGATATAATTGAATAGAAGATTCGTCAATATCACTCCAATCTGTATCATTCAGTATGGTCGCATCGAACGAACCCTGTTGTGCGTTATAGAATATACGTAAATCGTCGTCGGTACAGCTCTGGTCAGTAGATCCAATCCGTCTGTAAGCACCTTTTGGTAATCCCCTTCGTTTGAAGAAAAGAGGTTTTTGCTCGGGAGACAATTCCGGGATATAAACTTTGACAACAGGCTTCTCATTCACCAATTCTGTTTCGATCATTGGTCGAACAGGTATATTAAAGCTGTCAGCACATTGTGTTGCCAAGTCTTTTTGAATTTTATCCACCTCCTTTACTCCACAAACAGAATAATGGGAAAACAAATGGTTTTTATCCTCTTCAACCCCCAATAAAATATATCCTCCTCCTAACCCAGGCTCGTTTGCATAGGCACAAACAGTTTCCAAAATCGAGGAATCAACATTGCTCCCTCTTTTGGCCTCAATCCATGCACATTCGTCCTGCGAATTCAAGCGTTCAATTAATTCCTGTGTTGTAAATTCCATCATGGAGTCTTTCATACATTTTTTCTTACCTTTCGTTTTTCTTCAAGAGTCAGGTGTATATCGTTATTTCTTTTCTCACCCCATGGGCTTCCGGGGGGATTTTTACCCCTGTCTACTCCCCATTTCACATTGAACTTATTGCGCAACACCCCGGCAATCACAAATGGGCGTATATTCAATCGCATCCCATCGTTCAAGTCGGGATCCCAGCCAATGGGTTGTTGTTCTACGGTTTTCCATCTCACAAAGATATCGCATGGAGCTTCACCCTCCAATATTGCTTCTAGTTTTTCCTTGAGTGTCAAGGCTGCACTTAACAGACCTTCGGCACCGCTTTCTCCGGCTTTCTTTTTGGCTTCACACATGCGTATCCAATCACCCAGGTAGGTATAGATAAGCTTGGAAAGATTCTCCCTGGTAAGCTTATGATAATTGACCAATGCGGAAAAACCATCCTTACGCCCATCCCAGATATGCCAGATGAAAGGCCTGTTGTTAAACACCTTACAATGTTGCGCGAAGAATTCATCACGCAACCAGGCATCCAGGTTGGTTGACTTTGCCCCTTCCTTATGCAGCAATTGAGAGATTGTCTGACTGTTCCATTCGCTTGCAAACACTTGTTGTAGGTAATCACGTAAGCGTTCCGCACCTCCTTGTTCTGAGTTTACCGACGGGATACAGAAGATTCCATCCGCATCACTTAAACGATCAAATGCCTTTACTGCTGCAATCAGCTCACGTGCTTCATTAGCCAGCTCCATCTCTGTGTCATTCTCAGCCGGCCAACGATAACCTAACAACCTTGCCAATGCTACCTGTAACGGATTTTCTGTTTTGACTGGATGCCCGTGAAATAACCACTGTGTAGGGTCATCACTATATGGTTTTGGAAGACCGTTGGGGTATTTTTCTGCGGCAACTTTTTGCCAATAGTTATAATTAAATGGAACTTTCATAAAGGTTGCATTAGTTACCATTAACTTTTGATCAATAGTCCTTACTGCCTTTGAGAATTCCCCTGAAACACTGAAAGAATAAGATGCTAAAGCAAAGTTTTTTTCCTTTGGAATTATCACAGCTGTATTGGTATCATAAGGATATCCTAAATATATTGCCATTGGCAATTCGGCCATTACACCATGAATTACACCCTTTTTACCCCAATGTTGTGATCCAGCTCGCCATATACCACTTTTATACCCTTCTTCTGCTTTTAATTCCATTAATTCAAAAAGCTCTCCTTCACCTTTCTGCCATTTAACTATCTCTTGCATTCCAGAAAAAATATTATTACGCTCAGGTGTAGATTGTAATAATTCCCATACATCTGTATAGTTCTGCAATTCCCAAAAACTAGCAATGAAACGTCGTCTATCAAATGTTTGCATCCCTGTTCCAGTATCACAATATTTTGTTAATAAGGGTAA
Organism: Proteiniphilum sp.; assembly: GCA_028709605.1. GTDB lineage: Bacteria > Bacteroidota > Bacteroidia > Bacteroidales > Dysgonomonadaceae > Proteiniphilum. Next base: position 7,917 of record JAQVWR010000001.1, on the reverse strand, counting down.
TTGCGATTTCTCCTCAAACATAATCCTAGAATCCGGATTATCCAATTGTTCTTTTTGATTAACTACCTTAAGTTCTGCCACTTTCAAAGTCTCATCTTTTGCAGCTGCATTAAGCGCTTCACTAACATCGAGTCCTACAAAGTCATTTCTGACCATAGGTTTACTATTTATCAATGATATTAACATCACATTAAAATCCCACATGGGAGTTTGAAATCCTTTAGCTCCTAATCTCGCTACAAAATTCCAGGTCACGTTTTTAAGTAACATTGTTCTGAACTTATGATAACTAGTTAGAAATAACCAGTTTTGCGGAATTACACTACAAGAAATTCCCCCTTGTGTATTTGATTTCAGCATTTTCTCAAGGAATACGGTCGATAAATCATTTTTGGCTTCTTTGTAGTGCTTTTCGATAAAGTTTTTTATCACTTCATCTTGTTTACCTCGGCTGAGATAGGGTACATTGGTAATCTGTAAGGTATATTTTTTTGCTAACAGATGCCCCGCTTTCGCAATACCCGCTGCTATAACCCCTCTGTCTAATTGTTCGAAATTTTCCTCTGCCTCTAATGCTTTTTTAAGTACCGGTTGTAGCTCTTTAAAACTTGCAGTAAATGCATCAGCCTGTATGGTTGTTGGGTCGAGCAGACTACCTAATTCAGGTGCCAATTGGAAGTGTTCGTACAGCATCTTCATCCCATTCTCCAAGCGGGATTTATCTTCAAATCGGTTTGGCTTTCCAACAAGCTTCAACCAGTCTTCCAATTTTCCTTTCGGTGCTATCCCACTACAAGCCAGATTCATCTCGGGGAGCTCTTTATAGTGGCCGCAGAATTTCCAGGCGGTGAGTGCCAGGTTAAAAGCTGCTATCTGGGTGCAGCGGGGATCAATCTCCAACCCATGAAGATTCTCTGTTATCACCCGATCGGTAACTTCCTCTTTGCCTAATCCCTCTTCAAGCATACGCAACGCGGCAAAAACCGGAAAAAGAGAAGCCAGAAAGTGCCCGGAGCCCATACAGGGATCCAATGATGTCACCTCAGACGTCCTATCCGGCCAGCCTTCAAACTTTCCGGCAGCAGGTGTTCCATCTTCCAGTATGCGGAGATACTCGAACTTTACCGGTGGCTTCACACTCGGATTGCGACTTACCCACCAGGCTCCAAGGGTATTGTCGATCAAGAAATGAACCATATAAGGTTCAGTAAACAGCTGGGTTACTGCCGGGAGTTTTTGCCCATCAATCTTTTCTTCGCTTTCGTTTATACGCTTTTTTTCCTCGCTCTGCCAGAACTGATACACCCACCCCAGAGCATCATCGGCAATAAAAATGGATGATTCCAAATCATCTATGATACCTTCCAGCTTGATCCGGTCATCGGTGGCAAAAGAAACCTGCATCAACGGATCATCGATCCTGAAAATGGCAGGAAGCATCCTACTGGCATAGTTGGCTGCCGCATCCCACTTATCAATATATCCCTCTTCTCTTGCCAGCTCTTCACAATCCTGCATGGTAACCGCAACACCATCCGGGTGCATAAGCAGGTTGGTGCCCTCAAGAAATTTGGCGAAAAGCATTTTATGCCAGGTTTCATAAGCCAGCTCGTAGCTGAGGTGGTTAATGCCTTGAATTCCATTTGCCTGCAATTCATCGCCAAGAAGCCTGGCTTTGCTGCGTAGTCTGTTCCGTAAACTTCGCATCTTAGCATCCATATGACCAAAAGGTTCGGGATGATCCACAGCCATGGCATGCAGTACATTGAATGCTCCCTGCTCTGCTGTTTTACGAGCAAGCTGAACGGCTGATTCAAGTGTTGTACGTTGTTGCGGGGTAAGTACTGCCATTTTCTAATATCTTTAGTACCTTCCTCTATTATTTTAATATAATCGAACTTGACTTTTTCAATAATTCCTCTAACTCTGCTTTCAGCTCAGTCACATAATGATCAATCTCAACCTGTGATGTAAGTGTCTTTTTCGGCAAGCTGTAGGTCACAGCCTGTGGAACTGATAACAATACGGCATCCTCCAAAGCCGATTGGAACTGGCCGGGAAGTGCAGCGATCCTGGTTTCCCAGGTAGAAAGAGAAGCCTTGTTGAGCACATTGAGCAGGCCCTTTGCATCTAATTCTTTTATGTCCGGCTTTGATAGCAATTGATGTTTCAACAAAATAGCATGCTTTTGCTCTTGTGTAAGTTTTGCAAAATACTCATTGGCCTGCAGCGCTCCCATATGCTCATCGTATAGGGCATTGTATTGCATTCTCTTTTCATTAAGCCGGGTCAGCAACCTATTGCTGATAGTCGATAACGTAGGATATATCGGATCCGGTTCTTGCAAAATCAAACGGTTGTCGCGAATTGCATAGGTCTCTGCCTTGTAAGGCTCAAAGTCAGAATCATCCGGTGCATGATTGGTTAACTCCTTCAACAAGACCCAAAGTGGCTCACGTTCATTGACTAACTTTGATTTTGCATTCCAATCGTTAAATTTGCTCCTGAGCTCCTCTTTTTGCTGCAGGATGTCCAACAGTCGCTCATTACCCTCTTTGTTTTCAATCTCTTTGATGAAATCAATATTGATGGGTTCAGATCGGGGTGCGTCACCGCTGATCTGTTCAGCCAACCTTTTAAGCCTGTTGAGATACTCGTTGGAGTATGGAAACAGTTCATGATTGGGGGGGCAGGTGATACCAGCATCCTGGAAGAGTTTGCGAATGGTGATCTTGTCTTTGGCTCCCAGGACATGAATCTCTTTCTTAAAGGTAGCCTGGTTGATTTTTGCCACTTTCAGATCGATTTCGTTGGTGGAAATATGCTGTAGATTCTTCAACAAGATCAACATGGTATCTATCGCATCCTGAGGCCAACCGTAAGGTGCTTTCATAAATTGATTACGGATATCCTTACCGGTTTTTGAACTGTTGCCCATAAAGCGCAAGATCTCACCGGCAACAGGATGTTTATCCACATCACCGGAGTAGTTGATTGCACTCAACGCATCCGGATTGCCTGCAAGAGCTTTGGTTAAAGCTTGTCCCCAGTTGGGAAAATCGGCCTTTCCCCTGAAATCGGGGAACTGACGGTCAGCAATGCTGTTCAATGCCTCCTGAATGGATTCTTTCAGGTTACCGGACAGTACCCTGGTACCACTGGCAAGATAGACAACCGACTCGTTGCAAATCTTTTCAATAAGATTCTGAATAGCTGTCTTTGCCTGCATCTGACGTGTCTCCATACTCTTTTTCGCTTGTTCACCTTCCGGGGTGGAAGGTAACCCCATAGCGTTAATGGTCAGCTCAGCTGCCAGGTATTTGATAATTTCAGAGCGTAGATCCGCATCCCTGAATTTTTTCACAAAGGCATATGCCAATGGTGTATTGCTGCCGGCCGCACGGATCTCATCCAATACGGTTGTCTCATTTTCAAACCAGCCATCACGTATCCACAAGTTTAATTTGTGATCTGTGTTGGGCATTGTATCCTTGTCCCACAGATCAAAATCTCTCACCATACGTGAGGCTCCTTGTGTGATAATGATTCCACTGCTCTTTGCTTTAAAATGAGCTACAATCCTCTCTCTGCGCAGTGACTGAATCTTATCGTCACCCGAGCTATTGAGCTTGATGTACTGTTTCGTAAACTCCTGTTCCCATTCTGCACCAATCTTCGTTTGCAGTTTGAATTCATCATTGATCGGCATCAGTACCTTCTCATCGACTAACTGCAGAATAAGCTCTTTTATCCTGTTACGAAATGGTGCAGAATGATCATTGAGATTGTCTATCAACAGATCTGCAATGGTAGTTTCATTTGATTTTAGCCCTGTTTCCGGGTTACTTGGAACGATCTGATCCAGAAGGAATACTGCACTCAATATCCTTCCTTTGATTTCTTCATCACCACCCTTTGATTTTTTACCCTGAATCAGGTTACTGGTGTCGTTTAACAATAAACCGCTTTGTATTAGATGAGATCTTGTTTGAGTGAAGATAAAATCGGCAGGGACCACACAACCCACCTCTTTCTCAGCGATGATTTTTAAGCTATCATCGATCAAGCGCAACTGGTTTCTAAGTTGACCTGATGTACCTGCAACATCAACCACTTGCAGAACTTTATACCAGAACTTTCGAGTGGAAGGCAGCAACGGGTAGTCCGCAACCAGTGTGCTCTTGTCTTCTGTCAGATAACCGAAAATGGTGCCTTCCAGGTTACGCGATACCTCTCCCATTGCTTGCTCAAGTTTTTCACTCAGTGGAGCAATTGAAGATGGTTTCTTTTCAAGAATCGTTTTACGGATAACCGTCTGGATATCGGTATTCGAAAGTTCTATAGGTACTCTGAATCGAGCGAGTAGCTTCTGCAAGATTTGATTATCTCTCAATGCATTCTGCCCAGTACCGAGAAGCAGGAACTTGCCACTAAAACGGGAGCAAAGATCTTCTGCCAAAAGCTGTACATCCGTTGCCAGATTAGCGTCATCTCCAATAAATTGTTGCACCTCATCCAAGACGATGATTGTACATGGAATTTTGTCGCCGAAAAAGAGAGGAAGCACCTCATCTTTAATGGTACGTACGAATTCCTCCCGACCAATGGTATCTTTACGGGCAAACTGTGAGCGAAACAGTTCTAACAACTTGGCTTCATTTTCTGCCATTTCGGGTTTCACTTCCAGTACAGCCCTGGCAAGAGAAGTTGAAACAAAAATGTTATTAATTTCTTTTCGAATACTATGTCCGTTTTTTTTCAATATGGTTTCTACATAATCATAGATATCTTCTTTTTTCAACCAATGATAAAATTTGAACAAGTGGTATTGTTCTGGTAAATCAAGAGTATTCAAGAGAATTTGTAAGAAGGAATACCAAATATCCTTCGATGGGAAATCGCGCAATGTTCCGGCAATAGATAGTCGTCCCTGAATATTTTGTTTTCTGTCTAATTCAACCAACAGATCCTGTATATCCTGTGGCAACGGTTTGATGTTTCTGGCTGTATTGCCACTTGGAAATTCAAAATTACTCCAGAGATAACTGGCCATTTTAACCAAATGAGATTTACCACTACCGTAAAAACCACTTACCCAAAAGGCAGGTTGTTCTACGCTGTCATAGCTCTGCAGGTAATACTCGAAAATTTTCTTCAGTCCATCACGATACTCACCTTCGCAAACGAAAGTTTTCAATTCATACTCAGCTATAGACAGGTCTTCGCGTTCATTGATGGCTCTGATCTTTGCAACCCCTTCGTTTTTGAGGTTGATCTGCTCCGGATTCAATGTAAAAAGCTCTTTGTTCTTCATTGCGTTGATTATATTGTAATAGGCCTTGCCAGGTAATCCCAACCGTCTCTGGCATCAAGCAGACGATAATGATTTTGTTCAAATTCACCGGGGAAAAAAATGAGTAGTCGACCTTTGAAATACCTCTCACAACCTTTAATGATTTCGGATAAACGGGCAAAACCGAAAAGGGATGAGACATCCTTAATGGCTATCAAGGTTTTCTCATCATGTTCGGTTTGGATCAATTGATTTTTTAAAAACTGAATGGCATAAGAGATAAACTCAGCTTCCAACTGATCAACGATATATTCCGGATTGCTGAAATACTCATCCCGGTATTCGTGGTTTGCCATCCAGGATGGGAAACACAGCTTCAAAGAGATCATTCTCCATTTGATACCTGCCTTTATAGCAGCTGTTTCAAAGTCACCCAGACGCAGCTCTACTTTCCGTTGCTCAGCAGGATCATACACCAGAAACCAAATCCTCTCCTGCCCGGATAAAGCCGATGACCAGGGCTCGTTGAGTACCTTTTCATATGCCTCCAGCAATTGATCAATTCGTGTTGCCATCTATTCCAATTTTGTTAAGTAAGCCGGTAAAATTTAGTACCGTCACGCTGCCCGCATGCTGGTACTGTATGAGATCCCTTCTTGAGCACTCTATGGCCAGCTCTCTAAGGTTTTGCTCAGGTAAGCAGAGAGCACTTACAACCGGTGAGTTCCAGATGAGATCTGCTCTGTAACCGTCCAAATACGCCAATAAAAAAGCGAAACATGCCACCCGGTAACTGATTTCCGGTTCTATTCTTATGTTCTTTACCTTTCCTTCAATAAAACCAACCTGTTTCCAGGAACTGGCTATGTTCTGTGCCATTGATCTCCGTGTGTTAACCGAATATTTGTTGGGATGGTACTTTTCAATAATCTCCTCAAAGAATTCAATTGCTGCCTTATTCCCAGGAATCACACTTTGCAACACCCCAATACTTTCTGCCAAAAGATCATCCCGCATAACGGCATAGAGGAATGTTATTTGTTGCCTTTCCGATGATTCAGCCATCTTCCAAAAGTATTTAAATGCCACGAATTGGGGATTATTGTTATCGAAGCCGTACAGCTGCTTAAGATATTTTGCAGTTTTATCAATACCGGAATTGGACTTCTTTCCAGTTACATTCTGTTGTAAGGATTCCAGAAAATTGCCTTTATCGATGGAATAATCCATCACTTTTTCCAGCTCAGCGTACATGATGGTCCTGCTTGAATGTATGGTCTTGATCTTTTTCACTTGTTATCATTCTTCTGATTCATAATTTGTTTGGCAACTTTCATTGCCTGGCTCGCGAGATTTTTATCCTTCACAGTAGCAGAGATCTGGTCGGCTAACCATATGGTCAATATTTCATCATACGATACTTTTAAAATTTCAGCAGTGACAATAGCTGCTCCCTATTAACTTGTCGTTTGCCTTTTCAATTTTGCTCAGCTGGGTCGTGTCCATACCAAGCAATGGAGTTATCTCCCGCAGATACAAATGCTGCTTTTCCCTGAGTTCTCGGATCCTTTATCCAAACTGTATTCCCTTTGTTGTGATATTGACTTGTCAAATCATGTCAAATGTAAGGAAAGTTTTGAATATTACCTTGAAAAATCAACCCTTTTTACCCCGGAATTACGCAATTCCAACTGCAAACATAATCATTTGAATTATGCGCATCTGTTAAATGAACCTCAGATAACGATGAAATGATTTATTGACAATTTGTGTCACTCGTTGTAACTGTCGTGATATTATTGGTGATGCCGGCCAGATACCCTATGAAGAAGAACAAGGCGTAGACCCCCCAGGTTTTAGAAGGGAGGCTCATCATAATCACCTCTGGCAGAAGGGAACCCGTCCGCCGGCGAATGATCGGCATATTCCGGAGGAACATCTTCCTTCGCGCTGCTTTCAGGGGTGATCTTCCAGGCTTTCACGTCCGTATACCATCTTCCATTATATTCACGGCTCTCAAGATCGAAGGAGATATCATAGCATTGCTGTGGCTTCAGGGATACCCCCTCCAATTTGTCGCCCCATATGGAGACACATACTTTTTTGGGATACTGTCCGGGGGTTTCCACCACAATATCCTGTTTCTTCCACTCCCCGTTTCTGCCTTTTCCCGTCTGCAACGGGAGTATTTCCACCAGTTTCGCTGTAAATTGCATGATTGATTGTTTAGATGATTGATTGTGATCATACGGAAGCTGCCGGCAAAACGAATATCGTCCGGGCCTCCGTTTTCAAGGGTAAATATAGAGATATTTACCCGCAGGGAGGAAGTTTTTCCAGACAAGTTTTCAACAGTCTCCGGGTTGTAACCCGATGAACGAAGGTAAACGATTCTTTCTCAATTGCCGGCTGGCAGGAAAAAAAACCCGGAACATCCGTTCCGGGTTACCGTTCCTCCTGCGAATATGAAAACTATTGAGCGTAGCTTTTTTTTACAAAAGCAGCATCGTTGAGGTAGTCGTAGCTCTCCTGCACCCCTTCAAACGGAGTGCCTGTATATCTTTCCACTTCTACGATCATATATTTGGTTCCTGCTTTCTCCGCATTGTTGAAGATGCCCTCAA